>NZ_JBWKEQ010000033.1:0-58819 GCF_056435365.1 Kitasatospora sp. NPDC043949
GATCTCCTCGATCACACACGGGTGGAGCGTGGGGGGGGGAGGGGGGTGGGGGGGGGGGGAGGGGGTGGGGGGGGGGGGGGGGAGGGGGGGGGGGGGGGGGGGGGGGGGGTCCCCCCCCCCCCCCACTCCGCCTTTCCACCCCGCTCAGGTTCCGTGCCGAGACGGAACAACCCTAGAGCTGCGTGAGGCCGCCGTCGACGAGCAGTTCCGCGCCGGTGGTGAAGGAGCTCTGGTCCCCGGCCAGGTAGAGGGCGGTGGCGGCGACCTCCTCGGGTCGGCCGACGCGACCGAGCGGGGTCGTGGCGACGGCCTGATCGACCTGGGGGGACGCGGCCCGCAGCTCGTCGGCGCCGGGGGTCGTGACCGGGCCCGGGGTGAGGGCGTTGACCCGGATGCCGCGACCGGCGAGTTCGGTGGCCCAGGTGCGGGCGAGGCTGCGGATCGCGGCCTTGGTCGCGGCGTAGACGCCCAGACCCGGGACGCCGCGCAGGGCCGCACTGGACGAGAGCAGGATCACCGAGGCGCCGGCCGACAGCAGCGGGAGCGCCTTCTGCACGGTGAACACCGTGCCCTTGAGGTTCACGGAGGTGGTGTGGTCGTACTCCTCCTCGGTGATCTCGCCGAGCGGGCCGAAGTCCCCGAGGCCCGCGTTGGCCACGACGATGTCGAGCCGGCCGCTGCGTTCGGTGATCTCGGCGAAGAGCCGGTCGAGGTCGTCGAGCTTCGACACGTCGCCCCGGACGCCGATGCCCCGGCTGCCGACCTGCTCGACGGCGGCCGCCAGCTCGGCTTCACGGCGGCCGGTGAGGTAGACGGTCGCCCCCTCGGCGGCGAAGCGGCGGGCGATGGCCAGGCCGATGCCGGTGGAGGCGCCGGTGACGAGGGCGGTCTTGTTGTCCAGCTGTCCCATGAGATTCTCCGAATCTTGACGTAACTATTCTTGTTACATTTTTGGGCGCAAAAACCGGCGCAGGAAGCACTGCCACGGCCGAGGCTAGGCGGCCTTCAGCACATCGCGCAGCACATCCTCCAGCGTGGTTCCCGACAGCTCCCGGCGGAGGGTGGCCTCGATCCCGTCGTAGACGGCGGCCATCACCGGAGCGATGCCGTGGCCCACGACGCACTCGGGGTCGGGCGTGGCGGGGTGCAGGGCGAAGATCGGCCCTGGCTCCACCGCCTCGTAGACGTCGAGCAGGGTGATCGCCGACAGGTCCCGCGACAGCGTCCAGCCGGCCCCGGCACCCCTTCGCGAGTCGACCAGGCCCGCCGTGCGCAGCTGGGCCAGCAGGCGGCGGATCACCACGGGGTTGGTGTTGACGCTCGTCGCGATCTGCTCGGAGGTGGCGACCTCGTGGCCACGGCGCTGGTACAGCCCGATCCAGGTCAGGGCGTGTGCGGCGACGGTCAACCTACTGTTCGCGCTCATGCCGCCCATCACCCCTCTCCATGTCGTAACTGTAATAGTTACATCGACTGGCGGCAAGCGCGGCACGGCCACATCGGCGGGGCCGACTTCCCACTCCTCACCGCCTAAAGAGCGGTGGGCCGCCTGCGTGCCCGGGTGAGCCGGCGGTACGCGAGATGGACCGCGAGGCCCAGCAGGGTCATGACGACGGACGCCACCAGTGCGACCACATCGAGCGCGTTCCGGCCCAGTGAGTTCCAGAAACCGATGCTTGAAGCAAGGGCGGCGACGTCCGTGTGCCGGGGGTCGTACACCACCGCCACGGTGTCGCGGGCCTTGACGGTGTCGGTCACGTAGGCGAGTCGGGTCTCGACGGACGCCCCCTCGGAGGTCGTGAACCGCACCCGGCAGTTGGCGTTGCCCGCCGGGTTGTCCTGCGGCGCGCTCACCTCAGTGCACTCGGTGACGACCGCCGGCATGTGGACGCCGCGACTGCGGAGAGCCGACGTCACCCCCATGTCGTGCGGTATCAGGTAGACCAGGCTGAGGACGAACAGCAGGACCCCCAGGCCGATCATGGCGAGCGAACCGTTCCGCACGGTCCGGCCGTGGTCCGGCGCGTTCTCCATCGGTCCCCCCGGGTGTCGGCCCAACTGCCCACGTGCGCTCACGCTACCCGCACCCACCGACACCGGCGGTGCGCCGGAACACTGGCCGCCGGCAGCAGGGCGCTCGCAGCCGCGCGACCTCTCCGAGGCTCAACAGCACCGCTTCATCGACCTCATCGACGTGCTTGCGCTCCACTGTCGGCTCTCCCACGACGGGAGGGTCAAGACGGGCACGGGCACCGGGCTCGTCAGGAGCCGTCCAGGATAAGGGGATCCGGTCACCCCGGTGGCAGTTCCGTCAAACAGCGCACACCCGCTGTGAGCGGACTGGTACGTTCCGCGCATGGACTTCAACGCCGTTGCCAACTCGTTCGTGCCGCACTACTACAACACCTTCGACTCCGGCATCTCGGGTCGCCCGAACCTCAACAGCCTCTACCGACCCGAGTCGATGCTCACCTGGGAGAACGCCCAGGTCCAGGGACAGCAGAACATCCTCGCGAAGCTGACGACGCCCCAACTGGCCACCGTCAAGCACAAGGTGAACACCACCGACGCACAGCCCGCCCCGGGCAACGGCGTACTGGTCACCGTCACGGGCAACCTCCTCATCGACAACGCCTTCGACAAGCCCCTGCAGTTCGCCGAGACGTTCAACCTGCAGCCGATCCCCGGCCAGCCCGGCGGCTTCTTCGTCCACAACCAGATCTTCCGCCTCATCTTCGCCTGAGCCGTCCAGGCCCGGGGCCTCCCGTCGGCTTCCCGCGCGGCGCGCGGAAGCCCCGGACCGACGCCACGACTTGGAGGAAGGGTGCACCTGCGCGAGCTCCGGCCGGGCGACGCCCACGCCGTCCGCCGCATCTACAGCGGCAGGTCGGTCGCCGACCTGTGGTTCGGCCAGATGACCGCCGCCCAGGCCCACGACTACATACGCGAAGCCCAGGAGGCCGACGCCCGCCGGCCGCGCACCGCACGCGTCCTCGGCATCGACGTCCACGACGACCTGCTCGGCATCGTCCGGCTCCGCATCACCGGCCACACGGGCAGCCTCAGCTACATCCTGCGCGAGGACGCCCGGGGTCACGGCTACGCCACCACAGCGGTGCGCCGGTTCCTCGCCCACCACCGCACCCCACGGGTCACCGCCGAGCACCGCGTGGGCAACCCCGCTTCGGGAAGGGTCCTGGTGAAGACCGGCTTCGCCGTGACCACCGCGACCGACGAGATCGTCCGCTACGAACTGGGCTAGCGGCTGCCCCGCCACCTCCGACTCCCCGGGGCCCGCGCCGGGCGTGACGCGGACCTTTGCCGTGTGTTTATATTGAACAATGGTTCAACCAAACACCGGACACCCCCATGCCCCGCACGCCTGAGGCCTCGGCGGCCGTCCGCGAAGCGACCCGCGCCAAGATCCGGCGCGCCGCCGTCCTGCTCATGGCCGAACAGGGCTACCGCGCCACCACCCTGCGCCAGGTCGCCACCCGGGCCGGCGTCGCCGACGGACTGCCCTCCCGCTACTTCGGCAGCAAGGACGGCCTGCTGATCGACATCGCCGACGGCTGGCGCGAACGGACCCGCGCGGCGCTCGCCGCCCAGCCGGCCGACAGCCCTGCCGCCACCCTGCAACTCCTGGTCCGCTCCGCCCTGCTCGGCCTGGACTCCGCCCCCGAGGAGGTCGAGGAGAGCCGGGCCGTCTCCGCCCTGCTCGCCGACCCCGAAGCCCGCGCCGTCCTGGTCGCCGCAGGCGCCGACCTCGCCTCCGCCGACCTCCTACAGGCCTTGGACGAAGCCCTGGCGGCCTGCCGCGTCTCCGACCCCGCCGCCGCCCGCCTGCTCCTCCTCGCCGGCATCCGCGGCGGCCTCACCCTCGCCGCCGAGGACCCGACCTTCCCGCTGCGCGACCTGGAAGCGGCCCTGCTCGCCCACATCCTGCCGACGACCTGACCCCACCCCATGCTTCGAAAGGCCCCGCCATGACCGCCGAAACCGACATCCGCCCCTACCGCATCGCCATCGAACAGCACCAGCTCGACGACCTGCGCGACCGCCTCGCCCGCACCCGCTGGCCCGACTCGTTGCCCGGCGCCGACTGGGACTACGGCGTCCCGCTCCACTACCTCCAGGACCTGGCCGAGTACTGGCGGACCGGCTACGACTGGCGCGCACACGAAGCCAGGCTCAACACCTTCCCGCAGTACACCACCACCCTCGACGGCGCCAACGTGCACTTCCTGCACGTCCGTTCACCCGAACCCGACGCCACCCCGCTGATCATCACGCACGGCTGGCCCGGCTCGGTGGCCGAATTCCTGGACATCCTGGGCCCGCTCACCGACCCCCGCGCCCACGGCGGCGACCCGCGCGACGCCTTCCACGTGGTCGCGCCCTCCATCCCGGGCTACGGCTTCTCCGGACCGACCGGCCAACTCGACTGGGACTACCGGCGCGTGGCACGCGCCTGGGCCGAACTGATGGACCGCCTCGGCTACCCGCGCTACGGCGCCCAGGGCGGCGACTGGGGCTCCGGCATCTCCCGCGAACTCGGCCTCGCCGCCCCCACCCGGGTCATCGGCGTGCACGTCAACACCTCCCCCACCTTCCCCACCGGCGACCCGTCCACCCTCGACGCCCTCGACCGCGAACGGCTCGACACCTGGGCCCGCCACCAGGCCGAAACCTCCGGCTACACCGCCGTCCAGGCGACCCGCCCGCACACCGTCGGCTACGCGCTCACCGACTCACCGGTCGGCCAACTCGCCTGGATTGTCGAGAAGTTCCGCGAATGGACGGACTGCGACGGCGGCGTTCCCGAAGGTGCCGTGCCCCGGGACCACCTCCTCACCAACGTGATGCTGTACTGGCTGACCGCCACCGCCGGCTCCTCCGCGCGGCTGTACAAGGAGTCGGCCCGCAACGGCTGGACCGAGGCCACCCCCTCCACCGTCCCCACCGGCATGGCCGTCTTCCCCCACGACATCACCCTGCCGGTCCGCGCCTTCGCCGAACGCATCGACAACATCGTGCACTGGACGGAGTTCGACCACGGCGGCCACTTCGCCGCCCTGGAACAGCCCGAGTTGCTGGTGACCGACATCCGGACCTTCTTCCGCACCCTGGCGTGACGCCGGCCGTGACTGGTCGGATGTTCTCAGCTCATCAACTCGCCAGCTCAGGCCCGAAGTAGTCACGCAGTCGAGCGACCTTCCCGTCCCGGATGCGGAAGATCTGCTGCGGCGTTCGGGACACGGCGGCCTCCCTGGGCTCAGGCTCGGAAGGCCGCACAATCCCAGCGCCGCCCCGGCTCCATGCCGGTCACAATGAGTGCCCGGATCACCCGAGTGCGCAGATCAACCGCTTGTAACCTCTTGACTACAGTCTGGCTGCGGGTGGATGGTCTTGCACATCCATGCAACCGCGAGGCACGGAGGGAACGATGGCACTAACCTTCATCGCCAAGGACCCGAACACGGATGGGGCCAACTGCCCGACGGTGTGGGTCGACAAGGACGCGGGGGAATTCGTCATTCAGGGCTGGAAGGTCGACCAGGCAACCGAAGAGGAGTGCTTGGCCGCAGGGCCGATCCCCGACAGTGAGACCGTGCTGCGGCTGCCCGTCCGCATGGCTGCCGCTCTCAGGGAGGCTATTGATGTCGCCGAAGGCGCCCACGTTCGTTGAGCTTCTGGACGCCGCCCAGCGCTCGGCGGTTCACCTTGAGATGCGGGACTCGTACGACGACCCGGACGAGGCCCCGCGCGTCGCCGCATGGCGGGCGGGGCATCGCCACAACCTGGCCGACCGCGCCTCCTGGTGGCGCCCTTGGCTCGATCTCGTATCGGGCGCGGTGGCGCGGGGTGTCGAGATCCGCCGCGCGCGAATCGTCTCCGAGCCGGTCAGCGAGTACACGCAGTACCTCCACGAAGGTACGTTCGCCAATGTGTCCGCGGGCGAGCAGATCCGGTGGCTGCCGCGTCGCCGGGCATCTGACCTCGCCCTTCCCGGTAACGACTTCTGGGTGTTCGACGACACGGTTGTGAGGTTCGGCCACTTCTCGGGGGCGGGTGCCTATCTGGGCGACGAGGTGACGGGGGATCCTGCCGTGGCGAAGCTCTGCGCCTCGGCGTTCGAAGCGGTCTGGTCGCGGGCCGTTCCTCACGAGAACTATCGGATCTGACCTACGAAGCACCGGACTGCCAGCTCATGCCCACATCTCCGTCATCCAGCGTCCAATCAGCACGCAAAGCGCTCGCCGCCCGCCTGCGAGACCTCTGCAAGGACGCTGGACTCAACGGGCGTGAGCTGGCTCGCCAAGCCGGCTGGCATCCCTCGAAATCGTCTCGGATCATCAACGCGGTAACTCCGCCGTCCGATGAGGACATTCGGATCTGGTGTCGGCTGTGCAGAGCCGACGATCAGACCGCCGATCTCATCGCCGCATCACGCTCAGCGGATGAGATGTACGTGGAGTGGAAGCGCCTCCAGCGTACCGGGCTCAGGAGGTTGCAGGATTCCTATGTGCCCCTGTTCGAGCGCACCCGCGTGTTCCGGGTCTACTGTTCGACAGTGGTTCCCGGGCTGTTTCAGAACCACGGTTACGCAACGGCGTTGCTCTCTTCCATCACCCGCTTTCGCGGCACGCCCGATGACGTGGCAGACGCCGTTTCCGCCCGGCTCGCACGGTCGCACATCCTGCGGGAGGGCGACCACCGGTTCGCCGTGGTGGTGGAGGAGTCCGTCCTGCGATACCGGGTCGGCGACGCGGACGCGATGTCTGGGCAACTCGGTTACCTGCTGGCGATCATGTCCCTGCCCGCCGTGTCGCTCGGGGTCATCCCCCTCAACGCCGACCGGGACATCTGGCCACTGGAGACGTTCAGCGTCTACGACAGCGAACAGGCGCAGGTCGAAACCCTCACCGCTGCCGTGACCATGACCGCGCCGGGCGAGATCGCCCAGTACCTCGCCGCGTTTCAGAAGCTGTCCGACATAGCGGTGTACGGCGCCCCGGCCCGCGCGCTGATCACGGCGGCGATTGATGCACTCGGGTGATGGGTGTGCAATCTTGTAGAACCTCGTAGAGACCAACCGCCTACCCTCCGTAGCGTCTTCCTCGTCAACGAAGCGCCCCAGGAAGGGAGCCGGCCAGATGTCTCTACGTGAGATCGCCCAGCGTGAACCCGAGCCGGCCGCACCGGACTCCGGACTGTGCCCCACCTGTTGCTGGCACGACGCCATGGCGCGGGAGGCGTTCAAGGACCCGGAGGGCTTGGACCGTTCGAAGCTCACGGACGTGACGGTCCTCCGGCGGAAGCATCGCGAGGTCGGGGAGTGCCTGAACCCGGACACCGCCGCGTGAGGCAAAACCAACAGACTCCCGCATCCGGCCATTTGGGGAATCCGACCGCGTGCGGGTGCACCACCGCGTGGGAACGGATTCCCCTTTCACCGAACAGGAAGGCAGTGCAGTGAGCGACCTGTACGAGATCGAGATCCCGGCCGGACTCGCCGCCTACAAGGCGCGTGGCGGGAACCAGGGTGGGGGTGACGACGGGGAGTCGTGCGTGACCCTGCAGGAGGTGCCGGGGGTGGCCGGCGGTTTGTGGGTGATGGGCGACACCAAGGCGCCGGGGCGGGAACTGCGCTTCACCACCGTGGAGTTGAGCTCCGCCGGCATCGACCCGGACCGCTTCACCGCCTCCGCCTGACGCACCACCTCGCACCAGCGGGCCCCGCTCCCAACGCAACTGGGAGCGGGGCCCGCCTCACACCCAGGGTAGGGCGCTCATGGATCACTGGAACAGGCCCGGCCTCCACTGGCACTGCTACGCGTGGGCGGGCAGCAAGCGACCCGACGACGCCGAGCGGCGGCCGCCGGAACCGCAGAACGGCTCGCGGCCCGAATGGGGCAGCCCCATACCGCCGTTGGAGGTCATGCACTGGCTCGCCAAGTCGGCGGCGCAGATCAGGCTCACCACCAACGACCCCGCCGAGGCGCTCGACTGGCTGGGCAAGCAGCTCGCCGACTCCCCCGCTTCGGAGGCCGACCTCCCCGCGTTCACCCGGCTGGATCACGCCCTGGCGTTCCTCGACACGTTCCCGCACGACGTGGTGTGGACGTACTGGACACCCGGCCAGCAGCTCCGGTCGGTCGCCGCCGTGGCGTGCCCCCGGACGTTCGGCCCCACCTCCGAAACGCCCCCGCTCTGCCCGCTTCGACGGCGGTGACCGGCGCTGACCGGTGCTGACCGGCGCTGACCGGCTCGTCACCGGCCGCCCGGCGGGTCGTGACAGCGTGTCGAGTGGCGGCGCACGGTCCGCGACGAGAGGGTGACCGACGCAGGACCTCACCTGAAGGAGCGAGAATGCCCGAAGTCACCACTCCGTACCCGACCGGCACCCCGTGCTGGGTCGATCTGATGGCGCAGGACCAGCAGGCGGCACTGGATTTCTACCGCGACCTGTTGGGCTGGCAGGGGCAGGTCGGCCCGGCCGAGTTCGGCGGGTACGCGGTCTGCGAGCTGAACGGCAAGCCGTCGGCCGGGATCGGACCGGCGATGGCGCCGGAGGGGATGCCCACCCCGCCGACCGTGTGGACCAGCTACCTGTCCACCACCGACGCCCAGGCCACCCAGGACGCGATCGTCGGCGCGGGCGGCACCCTGCTCGTCCCGGCGATGGACGTCGGCGAGCTCGGCCGGATGCTGATCGCCGCCGACCCGCAGGGCGCGGTGTTCGGCGTCTGGCAGCCGGGCGAGTTCTTCGGCGCCCGGGTCGTCAACGAGAGTGGCGCGCTGATCTGGAACGAGCTGCACACCAGCGACCTGCCCGGCGCCACCGCCTTCTACGGCGAGGCGTTCGGCATCGAGATCGAGCCGGCGCAGGGCGCCGAGCAGTACTGGGAGCTGCGGGTCGGCGGCCGGGCCGTCGGCGGGGCCTCGCTGCTCGCCGACGACCCGCCCGGCACGCCCGCGCACTGGCTGACGTACTTCGCGGTGGACGACGTCGACTCCACCGTGGACGCCCTGGTCAAGCACGGCGGCACCGTCCTCGCCCCGCCGTTCGACATGGTGGCGGGCCGGATGTCGGTGGTGACCGACCCGCAGGGCGCGCCGTTCGCGGTGATCGCACCGAAACCGATGTAGGCGGCGCGGCCCACCGCGCACGGTGTCGCGGTGGGCCGTCTCCGTACAACTCCCGTCCGTACGGGTCACTCCGGCGCGACGGCCGACGGCACCCCGTCCGTCACCCCCGCTGCGCGCGGCCGACGGCGCTGAGCACCGCCCGTACGCCCGCCGTGAGCACCGAGCCGTCCCGCCCGGCGCCCCACACCACCTGTCCCCCGACCCGGGCCTCGACGTAGGCGACGGCGTCGGTACCGGAGCCGGCACCAGCGCCCGCACCCGCACCCGCACCCGCACCAGCCCCGACGGCGTGCTCGCTGAAGTGCAGGATGTCGACCCGCAGCGCGTCGGCCACCGCGTCGAGCGGCCCGGCGCCCTCGCCGCGCCGGCCGTCCACCTCCGCCCAGTCGTCGCCGGCCTGCCACGGCCAGTCCGGCGCCGCGTCCAGGTACTCCGCGCGGAAGAGCCCGTACAGTCCCTCCGCCGTCACCTCCCGCCCGCTGTCGTCGGTGGCCTCCTGCACGACCCGGGAGAACTCGATCTGGAGCCGCCTCGGCAGTTCCAGCCCGTGCCCGGTCTGGAGCAGGTAGGCGATGCCGCCCTTGCCGGACTGGCTGTTCACCCGGATGACCGCCTCGTAGTCGCGGCCGAGGTCGGCCGGGTCGATCGGCAGGTACGGCACCGACCAGGGCGCCTCGCGCGCCGGGACGCCGGACTCGGCCGCCACCTTGGCGTGGTGGGCGAAGCCCTTCTTGATGGCGTCCTGGTGGGTGCCGGAGAAGGCGGTGTGCACCAGGTCCCCCGCGTAGGGGTGGCGCTCGTGCACGGGCAGCCGGTTGCAGTGCTCGACGGTGCGGCGGATCTCGTCGAGGTCGGAGAAGTCGAGCATGGGGTCGACGCCCTGGGTGTGCAGGTTGAGCGCCAGCGTCACCAGGTCGACGTTGCCCGTCCGCTCGCCGTTGCCGAACAGGCACCCCTCCACCCGCTGCGCGCCGGCCAGCACGGCCAGTTCGGCGCAGGCGACGCCCGTCCCCCGGTCGTTGTGCGGGTGGACGGAGAGGATCACCGACTCGCGGCGCTCCAGGTGCCGGTGCAGGTACTCGATCTGGTCGGCGTAGACGTTGGGGGTGGCGATCTCGACGGTGGCGGGCAGGTTGTGGACGACGGGCCGGTCGGGGCCGGCGTCCCACAGTTCGGTGAGTCCGTTGCAGACCTCCAGGACGTAGTCCGGTTCGGTCAGGTTGAACACCTCGGGCGAGAACTGGAAGCGCACCCCGGGCCGGCCGTCGGCCCGCCGTGCCAGGTGGGTGGCGGCCTCGGTGATCAGGGCCCGCAGTTCGTGCCGGTCGCGCCCGAGGACGACCTCGCGCCAGAGCGGGGCGGTGGCGGTGTAGAGGTGGACGACGACGCGGGGCAGGCCTTCGACGGCCTCGAAGGTGCGGTCGATCAGGTCGGCGCGCGCCGCCGTGAAGACGACGACGGTGACGTCCTCGGGCACCGCGCCGGGCACGGTGGCCAGTTGCCGGACGAAGTCGAAGTCGGTGCGGCTGGCGGAGGGGTAGCCGACCTCGATCTCCTTGAAGCCCATGGCCAGGAGCAGGTCGAACATCCGCTGTTTGCGTGCCGGGTCCATGGGTTCGGCCAGTGCCTGGTTGCCGTCGCGCAGGTCGACGGGGACCCACAGCGGGGCGTGGTCGATCCGTCGGCCGGGCCAGCGCCGCATCAGCGCGGGGACGTGCACGCGCTCGTGGGCGGGCCGGTAGCGGTGGGAGGGCATGGCACCCGGGCGCTGCGGGTTCCAGGCGGGGGCGGTGACCGGGACGGGGCCGGCGGGGGTACGCAGGGTCGGGAATCGCATGATGAGTCCTTACGGAGGTACCGGTGGACCGGCAGGACGGCGCCCCGCAGCGGGGTGCCGGTCCGGTCACGCCCCGCTGCGGCCACCAAGAAGAAGGCCACCCAGAGGGAGACTCCACGGCTGCATGCCGGGTAGACTAACCACGAACCAAGTCCTCAGACAAGCTGACAGGTGAACGCGAATGCCCCCGCTCGGCCCCCTCCACCGCTCCCCCCTGGTCGACCAGGCCACCCGACGCCTGGAGGAGCAGATCACCGCCGGACACTGGCCGGTGGGCGGGAAGCTGCCGGGCGAGGTGACCCTGGCGAAGGAGCTGGGCGTCGGCCGCTCGACCGTCCGGGAGGCGCTGCGCGCGCTGGCCGGCGCCGGGATGGTGCAGAGCCGGCAGGGGTCGGGCGTGTTCGTGACGGCGGACCGGCCCGCCCTGGACTGGCCGACCCGGCTGCGCCGGGCGGAGCTGGCGCACGTCTACGAGGTGCGCACCATGGTCGAGGTGCAGGCGGCCCGACTGGCGGCCGCGCGCCGCACGGAGACGGACCTCACCGCCGTGGACACGGCGCTGGCCACCCGGCTGGCGGCGGGCGGCGCGGACGACGCGGCCTTCGTGGACGCCGACATCGCGCTGCACACCGCCGTGGTGGCGGCCGCGCACAACCCGGTGCTGGACGACCTGTTCGCCCAGTTCGCGCCGGTCCTGAGGGAGCACCTGGTGGACCTGGTGGGGGTGCTGGGGCTGCGCAGCGGGGACCCGAACCACGGCTACGCGTCGCACGCGGACCTCGTCGGGGCGCTGCACCGGGGCGATCCCGAGGAGGCCGGGCGGGTGCTGGCGGCCGAGCTGGAGGCCACCCGGTCGCGCCTGCTGGCCGACTGAGCGGAGCGGGCGGAGCGGGCACCGGGGCCACCGACCGACCGGTCGGGCGGATATCCGGAGCGCGGACACACAGTTTTCACACGGCGGCCACCCGGCCGCCCGCTCCGATGGCCGACGCCTCGTCAACCCGCTCCGAACTGGGATGCTTCGAGCACGCACGATCAACCGTCAGATGACATTGTGTCCGGAGCGTGTGTGACCACGGCCCAGGCGGCGAACGCACTTTCACTCCAATCACACGGTATGACTAGTATCGCCTCGTCAAGCCCGTGCCCCGGACGGCCGCCCCGCTCAGGCCGGCCGCCATCCCCAAGGAGACTGCTCTGCGCGCGCGTGCGAATCGGCGGCCCCCGACGCCGAAGGCCCCCCGCAGGCGTCCGCGCCTGTCACTGCGGACGGCGCTGCTCGTCCTCGCCGTCGTCCCCAGCATCGCCCTGGCCGCCCTGTGGGCGGTCACCAGCGGCGAGACCGTCTTCGACTTCCAGCGCCAGGCCGCCCAGGGCCTGCTCGCCCAGAAGGCCGGCCAGCCGTCCAACATCGTCTACTACAGCCTCCAGGAAGAACGCCGGCTCAGCGCCGAGGCGCTCGCCCGGCCCGGCGGCAACACCGACCAGCTGCGCCGCCAGCGCCAGCAGACCGACGACGCGGTCCGCCAGTTCCAGGTCCTCTCCGGCGAGACCGCCGACAGCGCCCCCGAAGAGGTCCGAACCGCCGTCACCGAAGCCCGCCAGGCGATGGGCAAGCTCGCCGAGCAGCGCACCGCCGTCGACCACGGCTCGATCGACCAGCAGGCCCTCTACGCGTACTACACCGACCTGATCGCCGTCGACCTGCGGCTGTTCACCGCACTCAGCCGCGTCGACGCCGGCGAGGTCACCTGGGTCTCCAAGACCCTGGTGAACACCTTCTGGGCCAAGGAGATGCTCGCCCGCGAGGACGCCATCCTGGCCCGCGGCTGGCCCACCGGGCGACTCTCCGCCGCCGACTACCAGCAGGTGCAGCAGGCCGTCGGGGCGCAGGAGCACCTCTTCACCGTCCAGGTCCTCCCGTACATCCCGGACGGCGAGGCCGCCGCCTGGCACGACCTGATGAACAGCCCCGCCTGGCAGGCCAAGGCCGCCGTCGAGCAGTCGCTCACCAAGCCCACCGCCGCCGAGGCCAACGGCACCGTCAAGCTCCCCGCCGCCCAGGACCAGTGGCGCCAGGCCCTCGACCAGCTCAACCCGCAGCTGGTCAAGGCCATCGAGAACCGCACCAGCGCCATCGTCGACGTCGGCAAGGGCACCATCCTCTCCCTCCTCACCAAGGTCGTCCTGACCACCGTCGTCGGCCTGATCACCGTCGTCGCGGTGATCATCGCCTCCTGGCGGCTCAGCCGCTCGCTGCGCCGGCGCATCAAGGAACTCCAGACCCAGGCCGAGGAGATGGAGCGCACCCTCCCCGAGGTCGTCGAACGCCTCGGCCGCGGCGAGCAGGTCGACGTCGAGACCGACAGCCGCACCATCACCGCCGGCCCGCACGGCAACGGCACCGACGAGCTCGCCCGCCTCGGCCAGGCCCTCAACCTGGCCCGCGCCTCCGCCGTCGAGGCCGCCGTCAAGCAGGCCGAGCAGCACCGAGGCTTCGAGCGGCTGCTCCAGCGCATCGCCCGCCGCACCCAGCTGCTGATCGGCCGCCAGCTGCGCAAGCTCGACGAGCTGGAGCGCAAGCACGAGGACCCTGAGGTCCTGGAGGGCCTGTTCGACCTCGACCACCTCACCGCCCGCCTGCGCCGCTACGAGGAGAACCTCGTCATCATGGCCGGCGGCCAGCCGCAGCGGCGCTGGCGCAAGCCCGTCCCGCTGCTGGACGTGCTGCGCGCCGCGCAGGGCGAGGTGCAGGACTACCGCCGGATCATGATCGACGTCGAGGGCCACCCGTGGCTGTCCGAGCGGGCCGTCGGCCCGGTCGCGCACGTGCTCGCCGAGCTGATGGAGAACGCCACCACCTTCTCCAAGCCGCCCACCCCGGTCGAGGTCCGGGCCGCCATGGTCGGCCGCGGACTCGCCGTCGAGATCGAGGACCGCGGCCTCGGCATGGACCCCGAGCAGTACGACGCCGCCAACGAACTGATGAGCCGCCCGCCCCGCACCGACGTGCTCGCCCGGGCGGACGACGTCCGCCTCGGCTTCTACGTCATCGCCCGGCTGGCCGCGCACAACGGACTCAAGATCGAGTTCCGGCCGTCCGCCTTCGGCGGCACCCGGGTCGTCGTGCTCGTCCCCGACGAGCTCGTCATCGACGGCGACGCCGGACTCCCCGACGCCGCCCCCGTCGAACCGATCCCGCTCGTGCGGCGCTCCCGCAAGGCGCTGCTCACCGCCTCCAACGAGGCCCCGGAGCCGGAGCCGGCGGGGCCGCCGGTCGCGCCCGTGGACTCCTTCCCGCCGGGAGAGTCCTTCGCGCCGGCGGAGCCCCTCCCACCGGTGGAGGCCTTCGCCGCGGCCGAATCCTTCCCCCCGGTGGAGGCGTTCGGGCAGGTCCAGCACGTGGAGCAGCCCGGGTACGTCGCACCGCTCGGGTACGCGGAATCGCTCGGGTACGCGGAACCGCTCGGGCAGACCCAGCAGCTCCCGCACGACCCGCTGACCGCCCCCCTCCAGGCCTTCGGGCACGTCGAGTACGTCCAGCCCGAGGCCGCGCCCGCCGCCGAGCCCGCGCCGTTCCCCGCCCCGTACGCCGAGCAGCCGATCGAGCACAGCTCGCCGGCCCCCGACGCCCCGGTCGACCAGCTGCCCTCGCACGACGTGCCCGCCTACCCGGACATCGCCTACGCCCGGGTCACCGACGCCGAGGCCCCGTACGCCGACGAGCAGTACCGCCCGGCCGACCACTACCGGCTGGCCGAACGGCGCCGGCGCCGCGAGTACGCCTCCGCGGTGCCGCTCAGCCCCAGCGAGACCGAGCAGCCCCCGCTGCCCCAGCGCGTCCGGCAGGCCAGCCTGGCCGCCGAACTGCGCGTCCCGCCGGCGCCCCGCCCGCAGTGGGCCGAGCCCGCCGCCGAACCCGCCGCCCCGGCCACCGAGCCCGCCGGCGGCCCCTTCCAGCGCCCGGCGAAGCGTTCCGGTGCGACGATCGGCGCCTTCCAGCGCCAGTCCCGTGCCGCCCGCGCCCAGGACAGCGGCGAGCACCCGCTGCCCGGGGCCGTGACCCCACCGGCTCCCCCCACCGCCCCCGCCGGCTCCCCGACGCCCGCGCCCGGCCCCTCCCCCTGGGCCCTGCCGGCCGCGGACCCCCGAACCACACGAACGGATGACCAGTCATGAACCGAACGATCGCCACCCACCAGGACCTGGACTGGCTGCTGGACGGACTCGTCGACTCGGTGCCCGGGACCAGGAACGCCGTCCTGCTCTCCGACGACGGCCTGGTCGTCAGCCACTCCCGCACCATCGAACGGGCCGACGCCGAACGCCTCGCCGCCGTCGCCACCGGCCAGCAGAGCCTGGCCCGCGGCGTCGGCCAGCTCTTCGACGGCGGGGCCGTCCACCAGGTGATCGTCGAACTCGCCGAGTGCTGGCTGTTCATCATCGCCGCCGCCCGGGGCACCCACCTGGCCGTCGTCGCCTCCCAGGAGGTCGACGCCGAGGTCATGTCGGTCGCCATGCACACCCTGGTGCAGCAGGTCGGCCAGAAGATGACCACCCCGGTGCGTGCCGAGGCCGGCGCCGCCTCCCCCGCCGGCTTCGACGCCTTCGCCGCCCGGAACCGGAGCTGACACCGGTGGGCCCGTACGGGAGCGGAAACGGGAGCGGGCAGCGCGGCGGGGTCCCGCACTGGAGCGAACTGCCGGACGAGGACGCCGAGGACGAGTCGGGCGCCATGGTGCGCCCGTACACCATCACCCGCGGCCGCACCGCGCCCGAGCGCGACGACCTCACCCTGATCACCGTGCTCACCACCGTCGAGGACGAGGCCACCCGGGCCCTGGCGCGGGGCAGCCGCGCCGGTGCCCGCGGCCTCCAGCCCGAGCACCGGATGATCCTCGACCACTGCCGGCGGCCCGCCGCCGTCGCCGAGGTGTCGGCCGGCCTGGACCTCCCGGTCTCGGTCACCAAGATCCTGTTGGGCGACCTGGTCGCCCAGGGCCTGCTGCGGGCCCGGGCACCGCTCTCGGTGGCCCGGGCCGCCGGAGGCGTGGACCTCGGCCTGCTCACGGCCGTTCGCGAAGGACTCCGGAGACTCTGAACCATGGCAACACCCCACCCCAGCAGTGCCGCTGACGCCGGCGTCGCCACCGCGCCGGCCGCCGTCAAGATCCTCATCGCGGGCGGCTTCGGCGTCGGCAAGACCACCCTCGTCGGCTCCGTCAGCGAGGTCGCCCCGCTGCGCACCGAGGAGTACCTGACCCGGGCCAGCGTCGGCGTGGACGACCTGTCCGGCGTCGACCAGAAGGACACCACCACCGTCGCCCTCGACTTCGGCCGGATCACCGTCAACCCGGACCTCGTCGTCTACCTGTTCGGCACCCCCGGGCAGGAACGCTTCTGGTTCATGTGGAACGACCTCGTCAACGGCGCCCTCGGCGGCATCGTCATCGCCGACACCCGCCGGCTCGACACCAGCTTCGCCTCCATCGACTTCTTCGAGAGTCGGGGCATCCCCTTCGTCGTCGCCATCAACTGCTTCCACAGCCACAACACCCGCACCCCCGACGAGATCCGCGCCGCCCTCGACCTGGACCCGCAGGTACCGATGCTCCTCGGCGACGTCCGCGAACGCGCCTTCGGACGCGACCTGCTGCTCGCCCTGGTCGACCACCTGATGGACCTCTCCGCCGCCCCCGTCGGCTGAACGTCGGCTGAACCACCTCCCTTCCCCAGGAGCTACCCCATGACCTCACCCCTGCGCGTCCTCGTCCACGGCGGCGGCATCGGCGGGCTCACCCTCGCCACCGCCCTCGCCAAGCGCGGCCACCACGTCGACGTCGCCGAACTCCGCGACCAGCTGGAAGCCCTCGGCGTCGGCATCATCCAGCCCTCCAACGCCCTCCACGTGATGCGCGAGATAGGCGTCCTCGACGACTGCCTCGCCGCCGGCTTCGAGTGGGAGGTGCTCACCATCTGCGACCCGACCGGTGCCACCCTCGCCAAGATCCCGCAGCCCCGGATGGGCGACGCCCCCTCCAACAACGGCATCCCCCGCCCCGCCCTCGCCCAGGTGCTCGCCACCGCCGCCACCCGGGCCGGCGCCACCCTGCGCTTCGGCACCACCATCGCCGACCTCGCCGAGGACGCCGACGGCGTCGACGCCACCCTCACCGACGGGCACCGCGACCGCTACGACCTCGTCGTCGGCTTCGACGGCATCGGCTCCCCGCTGCGCAAGCGCCTCTACGGGGAGAAGTACGCGCCCGAGTACACCGGCTTCGCCAACTGGCGCGTCACCCTGCCGCGTTCACCCGAGGTCCAGGGCGTGGTGATGTCCACCGGCAACCTCAAGGCCAAGGCACTGCTCACCCCGATCACCGACGACCTCATGTACCTGGGCTCGGTGTTCGCCGAGGCCGAGGACTTCCGGCCCGACCCCGGGCACGCCCACGAGCAGCTCGCCGAGCGCCTGGCCGGCTTCGGCGGCCCGATCGCCGAGGCCCTCGCCCAGGTCACCGACCCGTCCGCCGTGGTCTACTCGCGGATCTCCCAGGTCAGCGTCGAGGAGCCCTGGCACGTCGGCCGGATCGCGCTCGCCGGCGACGCCGCCCACGCCTCCACCCCGCACCTCGCCCAGGGCGCCGCGATGGCCGTCGAGGACGCCCTCGTCCTCGCCCAGAGCCTGGACGCCGCCGAGGCCGTCCCCGCCGCGCTCGCCGCCTGGGAGGAGCGCCGCCGGCCCCGCGCCATGTGGGTCCAGGCGCTCTCCCGGGCCGTCCTCAAGCAGGAGACCGGCACGCCCACCACCCCGGAGGAGGACGAACTCCTCAAGGTCGGCATCCCCGGCGCCGCCCACGTCCTCGTCCAGCCGTACTGACCGCTGTCCCGCCTGCTGCGCGAAGCCGCGCAGCAGGCGGGCGGGCGGCCGGCCAGCTCTCGCGTCGGCTCGCGCGGCAGCTCACGCGTCGGCTCACGCGCCGGCGAGCTCGTGCCGCCGCCGCCACACCGCCGCCGAGACCCGGGCCAGCAGCCGGGCCGCCGGGTCCGTGCGGTCCTCGCCCGAGGCCAGCGGGCCGGTGTAGCAGACCGCGATCAGGTAGGGCGGGCAGTCCTGCGGGTGGACCAGGCCCACGCTGTGCCGGGCGCCGGGCACCCAGCCGTTCTTGAAGGCGATCCGGGTGCCCGGCGGCAGGCCCGCCGCCAGGTCCACCCGGAACGCGTTGCGCTCCAGCAGCGCCAGCAACTCCGGCTCCCCGCCCAGGGAGTGCAGCAGCCGCACCAGGTCCCGCGCGCTCACCAGGTTGTGCACCCCGGCGTCGCGCGCCGCGTAGTCCTCGATCCCGCGCGGGCTCGCGCTGCGCGTCGCCCCGGCCCGCCGCCACGCCTCGGCCACCGCCGCCCGGTCGACCCGGGCCAGGCACAGGTTGGTGGCCAGGTTGGAGGAGTGCGTGATCATCCGTTCGGCGAGCAGCCGCAGCGGCACGTGCGTGCCCAGCAGCTCCCACGGCAGCGGATCGCTGTCCCAGTCGGGATTGTTGCCGAACTCCCCGCCCACCACGGACTCGAACCGGTTCACCACCGGCACCTCGGCATCGAGATCCGCCCCGCCACGGGCGAGCGCCGCCAACACCGCGACCTTCATCGTGCTCGCGGCATCGTGCAGTTCGTCCGGCGCCCGCACGAACACCGGCTCCGCCTCGCCCGCCCAGGGGGCCACCACCACAGAGAGCATGGCCGCAGCCTAGGGCAGCCTTCGGCTGGTCAGGAAGGGCTGCCCACGGCTGCTCGGCACTGTTGAGGGCTGCTCAGGACTGCTTGGCGCAGGTGCGGTCCCTGCCCGGCAGCCGGCCGGTGGCCAGGTAGGTGTTCACCGAGTCGTCGACGCAGGCGTTGCCGTAGACGCCGAAGCTGGTGTGCTGGAAAGCGCCTTCGAGGGTGACCAGCCGGGAGCTGGGCAGCATGCCGTGCAGGGCCACACTGCCCCGGTACGGGGTGCGCGGGTCGTTGCTGGCGGCCACGATCAGCGCCGCGGTGTCGCGCCGGACCCGGGTGGGCTCCTCGCGCGGCGCGTCCCAGAACGCGCACGGGGTGATGTTCTCGGTCATCGGGCTGAACAGCGGGTGGGCGGCCCGGCCGCGCTCGATGTCGCGCCAGTACTGCTCCGGGTCGCGCGGGGCGGCCACGTCCCCGCACAGGATGGCGGTCTGCACGCTGCCGGTGGCCGAACCCGCGCTGGTGAACGTCCCCCGCAGGAAGGCGGCGAAGCCGGGCGACACCCGGGTGGGCCGCCCGTCCGCGGCCCCGGCCAGCACGGACAGCTGCTCGGCGAGGCCCGCCCGCGCCGGATCGAGGTCGCTCGCGATCCCGGCGAACACCAGGGAGGGGACCTGGCTGCCGTCGAGCCGGAAGACGTCGGGGGCGGTACCGACGGTGAGCGGCTCCCGCTCGGCCGCCGCGACGACGCGGTCGATCGTGGCGCGCACCTGCGCGCGGGTGTCGCCGAGGCCGTAGTCGGCGTGGTGCGCGGCCGCCCAGTCGGCCCAGCCGTCGAGCGCCCGCTCGTGCTCGTTCTCGGTGCCCCGCATCAGCCGGGGGTTGTAGCCGCGCGGGTCGATCCCGCCGTCGAGGACCACCCGGTCGTAGCGGCCGGGGAACAGCTGGGTGTAGGCCGTGCCCAGGTAGGTGCCGTACGAGTAGCCCAGGTAGGAGATCTTCCGTTCGCCGAGCGCGGCCCGGACGACGTCCAGGTCGCGGGCCGTGTTCCGGGTCGTGACGTGCGGCAGCACCGAGCCGTTGGTGGCGCGGCACCGGTCGGCCACGCTCCTGGCCCACGCCGTCTGGCGGTCGAAGACCGCCCGGTCGGCGCCGGCCGAGGGCAGGACGGGGCCGGTGGACAGGCCGCAGTCCAGCGGAGTGCTGCGGCCGACGAAGCGCGGGTCCATGCCGATCACGTCGTAGCGGGCGCCGGCCTCCTTCATCGCCCCGCGCACCAGTACGGAGTTGGCGAGGCCCGGCCCGCCGGGGCCGCCGAAGTTGAGCAGGAGGGAGCCGATCCGGTGCCGGGTGTCGGTGGCCTTGAGCCGGGAGATCGCGACGGTGATCGTCCGCCCCCGGGGGTCGCTGTAGTCGAGCGGCACGGTCACGTCCGCGCAGCGCGCGCCCGCGCTCTCCAGGCCGCGGCCCACCTCGTCGTCGGGGCCCAGGACGCAGCTGCGCCAGTCGAGGCGCTGGTGGTGGTAGCGGTCGAGTCCGGCTCCGGCGCTCGCGGGGCCGCCGTCACGCTCGGCGGCGGCGGCCGTGGCGGCGGGCGCCGTGGCGAGGCAGGCGGTGAGGGCGAGGCCCGCGGCCGCGACGCGGCGCAGGGCCTTGGGGGTGGTCATGCGGTCTCCTGACGATGACGGGTGCGGATGCGGGTGCGGATGCGCAGGAAGTCGGTCAGGCCGACTTCCTGCGCGTCAGCCTTCCAGCGCACCCGGCGCCGGATCATCGCCCTGGGACACGAACTGTCGGTACGTCAGGAGCAGTAGCCCCGCTGCCCGGCGTACCACCCGGGCAGTAACCGGACCCCGGGGCCGGAGCGTGCCCGGGTCAGCCGCTCGGGCGCGGGGACGGCAGGGCCGCGGAGCCCTCCGCCAGGGGCCATTCGCGGTGGAACGGCGGCAGCGGGTACGTGCCCTCGATGACAGGGGTGCCGAAGACCTTGAGGTGGGCGAGCAGCGAGCCGGTCAGGTCGACGCCGCCGACCAGCGACCAACTCCCTTGGGCCTGCGGCGGGTTGCCAGAGGAGTCGGCGATCAGCGAGCCCTCGGCCCGGGCCCGCAGGTAGGGGGCGACGGTGGTCTGGACGCCGACGGTGTCGTAGAGGCCGACGGAGACCTCGGCGCCGAGCGCGGCCCGCACCCCGGCCCTGCCGGTGAGGCGCACCCGGACCGGGGAGACCTTGGTGTCGGCGTCGGTGGTCGGGGTCCAGCCCTTGCCGCCGGTGTAGTCGGCGCGGACGGCCCAGGTGCCGGTGGCCTCCTGTTCGGCCTCCAGGTGGACCTGGCCGTCGGCGCCGACCTCCAGGTAGCAGGTGAGCTTCAGGTTGACCACGACGGGCAGTCCGGCGACGGTGAGCACCGGGCTGGCCTGCAACGTGGCGAAGGGCAGCCGGACGGGCGCGGCGCCGGTGCTGCGCGCGACGTCGCCGGTGACCTTCCACTGGGCGTGGGCGCCGAGGTCGAAGCCGATGGAGGCCGTGCGCGGGCTGCCGGCGGCGGCGCCGTGGTAGGCGAAGTGGACGGCGGGGTGCAGCTGGAGGGAGCCGGAGGCGTCCACGCTCGCGCCGTCGGGCAGCGGGACGGGGGCCTTGACGTCGACCTCCAGGGTGCCGGAGGCGTCGGCCTTCACACCGCCGCCGTCCGCACCGACGACGGCCTTGAGGTCCTTGACCAGCGGGGTGACGGTGATGCCGTGCGGGTCGACGGGCACCTGGCCGTCGGCCTCGGTGCCGCCGAGGAGTTCGGCGAGGGTGGCGGGGCGAGTGGTCAGGTTGAGGCTGGCGCCCGCGCCGGGGCGGACGCCGGTGACGGCGACCAGCGCGCCCTGGGGCGCGGCGGCGGTGGGCGGGCTGGCGATGAGCTGCCCGGGTTGAACGGCGGGGGCGGGCGCGGGGGGCGGCGTCGCGCCGGCGGTCGCGGTGGGCCCGGCGGCCGGCGGCGCCGAGAGGACGGCCGTGCCGCCCGCCGGGTCGTACGCGGTGAGCTGGAGGTTCTGCCCGGCGGGGGTGGCCGCGCCGCCGTCCTTGGCGGGGGCGGCCACGGCGGCCTGCCGGTCGCCGGCCGGGGCGGCGGTGACCGGCGTACCGGCGGCACCTGCCGTACCGGTCGGCCGTGCGGTGGCAGCGGCGGTGGTCGGGGCGGCGGCGGCCCGGGCGCGGGGGGTGCCGGCGGCCTGGGCTGTCGGGGCCTGACTGCCGGCGGCGGACGCGGTCGTGGTCGTGCCGGTGGTGACGGCCGCTTCGGTGGTGCCGGCGGTGGCCTGCGGAGTGCCGGAGGTGGTCGGCCCGCAGGCGGCGACCCCGGCGAGGGCGAGGGTGAGGAGGGCGGGGCCGACGGCCCTGCCTATGGAGCTTTTGAACACGCGGCGTCATGTTACTGACGGGGAATAAGTTTGTCGAAGACAGGCCAGGCAGGGTAAAAGGCGCAGGTCAGACCAGTCGGGCCACGGGCAGCGGAGCTCCCGGCAGCGGGCCCACCGCGGCGTCCGCCGCCAACGCGGCCAGGTATCGGGAGCGGGGCACCGGCTCGGCGCCGAGACTGCGGATGTGCGGACTGTCCCACTGGGCGTCGAGCAGCCGACCGCCGGCCGCGCCGAAGCGCACCCCGAGGTCGGCGACGGCGACGCGGGCGGCGTCGGGGCGGCGGTGGAACATCGAGTCGAGGCTGAGGACGGGCCCGGCGGCGACGCCGAACACCCCGCCGATCAGCTCCTCGCCCTCCCACACCTCGCCGCTGTGGGCGGCCCCGAGCGCATGCAGCCGCTCCAGTGCGGACCGCAACTCTCCGGTCAGCCAGGCCGGTTGGCGGCCCTCGGCACAGCGGGCCACCACCTCGCCGAAGGCCCGGTCGGCGCTGGTCCACCACTGCGGCCGGTGGCGCAGCCGCCGGGCGAGGCGGCTGCCGAGCCGGACGCCGTCGGGCGGCAGGACGGGCCGGGGGTCGGGCGACCACCAGGCCAGCGCGTACGGGTCGTTCCCGCCGGGCAGCAGCGCCACCTCGCCCGCCTCGACGGCTTGTTCGTAGCGCGCCTCGTTGTAGGCGCCTGCGTACTCGTCCGCCGCGGGCATCGGGAACAGGCCGCGACGGTACGCCGCCAGCAGGTCCGACGCGCCCAGGCCGGCGCCGAACGCCACCGGCCCGTCCCCGGGCCCGCGTTGGACGTCCAGCCCGTCGAAGGGGCTCACGCCGGCGGCCCGAGGAAGCCCTCCGCCGCCAACCGCCCCAGGTAGTGGTCGAGCAGGCCGGCGTCCACGGCGGGCAGGTCGATGCCGCTGCCGGCGAGCGCGGCGTCGGTGTTGGCGCGGTCGAACAGCGGGAAGACGGGCCGGAAGTACAGCTCGCTGATCGACAGCGCCGACCCGGGAGCGCGGTCGACGAACAGCGGGACGAACGGCGTGATGGGGTGGGCGGGGTGCCTGGCGGCGAACCGGACCAGGCCCTGCACCCAGTCGCGGTAAGGGAGTTCGGCGATCGGGTGGCCCCGGGCCCGGAGCCGTTCGGCGAGATCGGCGAGGTCGGCCGGGCGCGGCGAGGTGAGGTGGTAGACCTCGCCGTCGGCGGGGGCGTGGGCGGCGATGTGGGCGACGGCGCGCGCGAAGCGGTCGGCCGGGACGAAGTCGAGCGGCAGCAGCACGTCCGGGCAGGTGCCGCTGTCCGCCAGGTACGCGATGAGCGCGCAGATCTCGGTGCCGGTGTTCATCACACCGGTGGCGAGGTCCCCGGTGACGTCGTTGGTGCGCAGCACGGTGACCGGGAGACCGGCGGCGACTGCCTCGTGCAGCAGCTGTTCGGCGACCCACTTGCTCTCGACGTAGCCGACGCCGAGCCGGTCGGGGTGGGCGAGCGGGGTCCGTTCGGTGACCTCGCGGACGCCGGCCGCGCCGAAGCCGGCCAGCACGGCGAGGGTGGACAGGTAGTGCACGGGCACGCCCCGGCTGTGCCCGGCGAGGCGGATGATCTCGCGGGTGCCGCCGACGTTGGGCGCGCGCAGCTGGTGGTACGGGTAGAGGAAGTTGACCTGTCCGCCGAGGTGGTGGACGGCGTCCAGACTCCCGGCCAAACCGTCGAACTGACGCTGCGTCAGTCCTAGTCGGGGTGCGGCGAGGTCGCCGACCAGGGGCACCACCCGGCTGTCGGTCAGGTCGTGGCGCAGGAAGCGCTGCTGGGCGGCGCGCAGGCGTTCCAGCGCGTGTTCCTCGTCGGGGGCGCGGACCAGGCAGTGGATCCGGGCCCCGGTGGTGGCGAGCAGCGCGTGCAGCAGGTGGGCGCCGCAGAAGCCGGTGGCGCCGGTGAGCAGGATCTCGGCGGGTTCGGCCCGGCTGGGCGCCGGGCTCCAGGACTGCTGGACGGGGTGGGCGAGCCGGGCTTCGGCGGCCCAGTCGACGGCGGCCTCGCCGGAGCCGGAGCCGGAGCCAGGGTCGGTTCCGTCGACGCGGGCGGTGCGCGCGGCTCCGTCGGCGCGGGCGGCCTGGACGGCGGTCGCGAAGGCGCGCAGGGTGGCGTCGCGCAGCAGGGCGCGGGTGAGGGCGCGGACGCGGGTGACGTCGAGGCCGAGCATGATCCGGGCGCGGGCGAGCATCTCCATGGCCAGCAGGGAGTTGCCGCCGAGGGCGAAGAAGTCGTCGGCGGGCCCGACCTCCTCGACGCCGAGCAGTTCGGCCCACAGCCGGCCGATGGCGTCCTCGACGGCTCCCCCACCGCCCGCCGCCCCGGTGCCGCCCGGGCCGGGCCGGCCCGGGGTGCGGGGCTCGGCGTGCGGCAGCCGGCGGCGGTCGACCTTTCCGGCCGGGGTGAGCGGCATGCGGTCCAGCGCCACGAAGGCGGCCGGGAGCATGTACTCCGGCAGCCGTTCGGCCAGGTAGGCGCGGAGCCGGTCGCGGCGGACCCCGGCTTCTGCACCGGCGTCGGCGTGGTCGGCGAGCGTGTAGTAGGCGGTGAGCGCGCGGCCCCCGTCGGGGTCGCCGCCGTCGGCGGCGACGCGGGCCTGCCGGACGTCGGGGTGGGCGGCGAGGGCGGCCTCGATCTCGGCGGGGTCGACGCGGTGGCCGAGCACCTTCACCTGGTCGTCGAAGCGGCCGAGGATCTCCAGCTGCCCGTCGGCCCGCCAGCGCCCGGCGTCGCCGGTGCGGTACATCCGCTCGCCGGGCACCGGCGCGTACGGGTCGGGGACGAAGGCCTCGGCGGTCGCCACGGGGGCGCGCCAGTAGCCCCGGGCGAGGCCGGGCCCGCCGAGGTGGATCTCGCCCTTCTCGCCGGGCCGTACGGGGGACAGTCGGGCGTCCAGGACGTGCACCCGCACGCCGGGCAGTGGGCGGCCGATCGGCACCGGCGCGGCCGGGCCGCCCGGGCCGGCGCCGTCCAGCAGGGCGGGGGTGACCTCGCAGAGCGTGGAGGTGACGGCGGCCTCGGTGACCCCGTAGGCGTTGACCAGCCGGACGCCGGGCAGCCGGTCCAGGCAACTGCGGCAGTCGTCGGCGTGCACGACGTCCCCGCCGACGACGACCAGCCGCAGCCCCTCCGGGCCGGGCCCGCCGGGCGGGAGCAGCGTGAGCACGTGGTGCCAGTAGGCGGGGGTGAGGTCGGCGACGGCGAGGCCGAGTCCGCGCATCCGGTGGACGAGTTCGGTGGGCGCCCAGGTGCGGCCGCCGCCGAGGACGAGGGTGGCCCCGGCGAGCAGGGTCGCGAAGACCTGCTCCAGTGCGGTGTCGAAGCCGAGCGCGGCGAGTTGCAGGACGCGTTCGCCGGGGGCGAGGCCGTAGGCGTGGACGACCCGGTCGAGGGTGAACACCAGGGCGCGGTGGGTGACGGGGACGCCCTTGGGGGTGCCGGTGGTGCCGGAGGTGTAGATCAGGTAGGCGAGGTCGTCGGGCGCGGCACCGTCGGGCTCACCGGCGCCGTCGGGCCCGGCGCCGTCGGGCTCACCCGCGCCGTCGGGCCCGCCCGCGCCGCATAACCCGGCGAGGACCGGCTCACCGCCGCCGTCCGGCCCGTCCTCGGCGTCCACCGGCACCGGCTCGACGCCCGGCAGCGCCCCGCCCTCGGTGACCGCCACCCGCGCCCCGCTGTCCTCGACCAGCCGGGCCAGCCGCCGCGCCGGGTACGCCGGATCCAGCGGCAGCAGCGCCGCGCCCGCCTTCAGCACGCCGAGCCAGGCGACGACCAGGCCCGCACCGCGTTCGAGGCAGACCGGCACCACCTGCTCGGGGCCGGCCCCGCGCGCCCGCAGTGCCCTGGCCAGGCGGTCGCTGCGCCGGTCCAGCTCGCGGTAGCTCAGCGTGGCGTCGTCGGCGACGACGGCGACCGCGTCCGGGTGCTGCGCGGCGCGGGAGCGCAGCAGTCCGGGCACGGTGCCGCCGTCGCCCTCGGCCCGCCCGCGGCCGCGCTCCCCGGGGGAGCCGAGCCCGGGGAAGCCGAGCCCGGGCGGGCGCCATTCGCGGGCCACGTGGGCCCGGCAGTCGTCGCGGCCGGCCGGCCCGTACACCAGGTGCCAGCCACCCGGCACGGTCAAGTCGCCGGGCCAGATCGCGTACTGACCGCTGTCGTTGCGAACCACGGCGTGACGCCCGGAGTTCACATCCGTTCGTACGCCCTGTGCGCTGTCTGCTGCGTCGTCCACCGGCTTGACCTCGTGCTGTGGCGGCAGTTTCCTGGGAGGTGCGACATTTCCGACTATACGCACTCAGGGCACAGGACGAACGTCCGATCGCAACCCGACCGGACGCGACGCTGCCGTGTGCCCGTCAGCCCGGGGCGAGACGACCCTGCGACCGCCAAGACCCGTCCTCGCCCGAACTCCCCCGTCCCACCGGCCGGGTGGCGTCGCGGAGGAGGTAGCCCCGTTGACACGTCGGCGACAACGCCTGATGGTCTGTTACCTGCTGTGGATGGTGCTGTTCACCGGCGTCTACTATGTCAACCCCTCGCAGCGGATCATCTGGTGGACGGGCATCGGACTCGGCAGCAGCGCGGCCATCGTGGCCGGCGTCCGCCTCAACCGCCCCGCGCACGCGCTGTTCTGGTACGTGCTGGCGCTCGCCAACCTGAGCTTCACCGCGGGCGAGGTCGTCCAGGTCGTCCAGACCCAGTTCCTGCACCTGCACAACCCGTTCCCGTCCGTCGCCGACGGCTTCTACCTGGCCGAGTTCGTGCTGTACGCGGCCGGTGTGCTCGGATTCATCCGCTGGCGCACGGCCCGTCAGGACCGCGCCGGCCTGCTCGACGCGCTGATCCTCACCATGGGCCTGGCGCTGCTCGCCTGGATCTACCTGATCCTCCCGTACGCCCGCAACCCCGACCTCTCCTGGTTCCGGAAGGCCGTCTCGATCGGCTACCCGCTCGGCGACGTGGTCGTCCTCGCCCTGCTGCTGCGGCTGCTGACCCCGCGCGGCGGCAACAGCCGGGCGCTGCAACTGCTCACCGTCGGCACCGTCGGCATGCTGGTCGCGGACACCCTCTACGGGCTGATCCAGTTGCACGGCAACTGGCACATCGGCACCCCCGTCGACTTCGGCTGGGCCGCCTTCTACACCGCCTGGGGCGCGGCAGCGCTGCACCCGTCCATGGTCGAGCTGACCAGACCCGTCCCCACCCAGCAGCCCGACCTGAGCGCCGGCCGCCTCGCCCTGCTCACCCTGGCCTCGCTGATCGCCCCGGCGATCCTGATCATCGAGTCGCTGAACGGCAACACCAGCAACGCGGGCGTGATCGGCGCCTTCTCCGCCCTCCTGTACCTGCTGGTGCTGGCCCGGCTGGCGGTCGTCGTGGTCGCCCGCCGACAGGCGATCGCCCGCGAGCGGGCCCTGCGCGAGGCCGGCGCCAGACTCACCGCGGCCGTCACCGTCGAGGAGGTCGCGGACGCCGTCCAGGCCACCGCCTCCACCCTGATGCCCACCGAGCCCGGGCACGTCGCCCTGCTCGCCGTCACCGAGGCCGGCGTCCTGCACGTGCGGCACGCCGAACGCGGCGCCGCCCAGCACCACCTCGGCCCCGTCACCGACTCCGACGAGGCGCTCGCCCTCGCCGCCTACCGGGAGACCCGGCTGCTGCCCGTCGAGGACATCGGCAGCGACCTCGCCGCCCGCCTCGACGGCATGCCCTCCGCCCTGCTGTGCCCGCTCACCCTCGACGAGCGCCCCTCCGGCGACCCGCTGATCGGCGCGCTCATCGTCACCGGCACCGCGCAGGAGCTCACCAGCCTGTGGGGCTCGCTGGAGATCCTGGCCGCGCAGGCCGCGCTGGCCGTCGAACGGGTCATGCTGAGCCAGGAGGTCAACCGCCGCAACAGCGAGCTGTACTTCCGCACCCTGGTGCAGAACGCCAGCGACGTCATCCTGATCCTGGACGCCGACGACGGCGTCCGCTACGCTTCCTCCTCCGCCGAACGGGTCCTCGGCTACCCCAGCCTGGACGGCACCCTGCTCACCGAGCTCGTCCCGCCCGAGGACAGCCGGGCCGTCGGCAGGGCGCTGGCCCGGATGCGCGGCCCGGTGGACGCCGCCCCGGCCCACGCGCCGGAGCACTCGCCGACACGCGAACCGCTGCGCGAGCAGCCCCGTGAGCACTGGCGGCTGCTGCGGCAGGACCGGACCCCGATCGAGGCCGAGGTCCGCTTCAACGACCTGCGCGCCGACCCGACGGTCGGCGGCCTGGTGCTCACCCTGCGCGACGTGACCGAGCAGCGCCAGATGGAGCGTGAACTCACCCACCGGGCCTTCCACGACTCCCTCACCGGCCTCGCCAACCGGGTGCTGTTCCTGGACCGGGTCGGCCACGCGCTGTCCCGCGGCGAGCGCAGCGGCGCCGTCACCGGGGTGCTCTTCCTCGACCTCGACGACTTCAAGGTGGTCAACGACACCCAGGGGCACGCGGTCGGCGACGAACTGCTGATCGCCGTCTCGCTGCGGGTCTCCACCGCGCTGCGCAGCTCGGACACCGCCGCCCGGCTCGGCGGCGACGAGTTCGCCGTCCTGGTCGAGGACGCGCTGCGCCCGGCCGACGTGGACGCCATCGCGGACACCGTACTGGCGGTGTTCGCAGAACCGTTCAAGCTGAGCGCGGGGGCCGTCCGGGTGACGGCCAGCATCGGCGTCGCCACCACCGAGGACAGCGTCGACGCGGCCGAACTGCTCACCCATGCCGACCTCGCGCTCTACTCCGCCAAGGCGGCCGGCCGCCGCCAGTGGCGCCACTACCAGCCCGCCCTCCAGACCGGGCTGGTGGAGCGGCACGAGCTGAACGAGAACCTGGACGCGGCGATCGCCGAATCCTCCTTCCAGCTGTACTACCAGCCGATCGTCGACCTGCGCACCGGCGGCCTGGTCGCCTTCGAGGCGCTCGTCCGCTGGCCGCACCAGCGGCGCGGCATGGTGCTGCCCGACGAGTTCATCGCCCTCGCCGAGGAGAGTGGCCAGATCGTCCCCCTCGGCGCCTGGGTCCTGGAACGCGCCGCCCAGGAGGCCGCCGCCTGGCACGCCGCCAGCTCCGCCGACCGCGCCGCCGCCGGCCTCCCCCCGCTGCGGGTCAACGTCAACGTCTCCGCCCGCCAGTTCCGCGACGCCGGCTTCGTCGACGTCGTCCGCGGCGCCCTGCGCAGCTCCGGCATCGACCCCCACACCCTCGTCCTCGAACTCACCGAATCCGTCCTGATGCGCCGCGACGACCGCGTCCACGCCGACATGGCCACCCTCGGCGACCTCGGCGTCGGCATCGCCATCGACGACTTCGGCACCGGCTACTCCTCGCTCTCCTACCTGCGCGAGTTCCCGATCTCCATCCTCAAGATCGACAAGTCCTTCATCGACGGCCTCGGCCTCTCCCCGCAGCAGTACGCCCTCGTCGAAGGCATCACCCGCATCGCCGACACCCTCGGCGTCCGGGTCATCGCCGAAGGCATCGAACACCCCGAACAGCGCGACCTCCTCGCCGCCATGGGCTGCCCGCTCGGCCAGGGCTACCTCTTCGCCCACCCCATGACCGCCCCGCAGGCCCGCGCCCTCGTCGGCGGCACCGCGCACGAACCGGCCTGACCCCCGATCTCAGGTCCACACCTCAGGTCCACACCTCAGGGCCGCCTCAGGTCCACGCCCAGCGGATGCCCGCGACCCCGGGCCCCAGCGCGGTCGCCACCACGTGCGCCAGGTGGTGGCTGTCCAGGGTGAGGTCGGCCAGGCTGTCGTCCGGACCCTCCGAGTCACTCGCCGTGAACCACTGGCACTGCACCGGGAGTTCACCCGGATCGAAGCGCACCCGCAGGACGTAGTGGTCCGCCGGGAAGCGGAAGGCCGCACGGTAGCGGCAGCACTCGGCCGCGCTGTGCGGGCGCACCTCGAAGGAGAACACCTGGGTCTCGGAGCAGTGCAGCGAGCGGTCGAACAGCAGCTCCGCGAGCACCACCCGGGCCACCGGATCCCGGCGCACCCGGCCCAGCCGGCAGCTGTCCCCCGCCACGATCTCGACGGCCCCCTCGTCCACCCCCTCGTCGCAGTCGTAGATCAGCAGCGCCCGGTCGACCCCGTCCTGACGGGCCCGGACCGCCACCATCGAACTGAGCGCCGCCAGTTCACGATGCGGCCCGACCGTCACCGTCGCGCACTCGGTGACCACCTGGAGCTTCCCGGCCGCCGGGCTGTCCAGATCCGCGAGCAGCCCGCCCAGATCACCGGGGGTGCGCACCATCTGCGGGTACGGACGCGGCCCGCCGCCGTCGCGGTCCGCCCCGCCGCGCGGCCGCGGCGCACCCAGCAGGGCGGTGAGCGCGTGCGTCGGCAGCCCGAGGATCTCCTCCAGCGCGGCCACCACCCGTAACGACTCCGGGCGCTCAGGTCGGCGCAGCCCGCGCTGCCAGTAGCTCAGGGTCGTGACGGCGATCCGCAGTCCGCGCTCGGCCAGCCGGCTGCGCAGCCGCTCCAGCGGCAGCCCGCGGGCCTCGATCGCGGTGCGCAGCGCGAGACCGAAGGGCCCGCTCCGCAGCGCGGCCAGCACGGCGGCGCTCTCCGGGGCAACACCGGGCGGCGGTTCCTGACGACTGACCATCGGGACTCCCGGGGCTACTGGCCCGGCCGGCACGCGGCGGCGGGGCCGAGGGGACACGGCGGCGGTGCGGGGGCGGGGGGTGCGGGGGACGGCGGCGCGGGGGCGGGGGGACGCGGTACGGGGGGACGCGGCGCGCTGTGAAATTACCGGCTTACCCCGGCCGCGTCCATATCCGGGAGCCCCGCTCCCGGCCGCCCGTCTGCGGCTCAGCACCTCCGCCGCAGCACCCCTCTTCACAGCCCCGTTCACAGCACCGCCCGCGCCCCTCCGGGGGGTCTGGGAGAGGCCCGGCGGGCTGCCTACTCTTCCTAGCAACCCCGGTCCGGGCCCGCCGCGTCGGCCGCGCGGCACACCCCCACACAGCACACCCCCACACAAGGCACACCCCAGGGCGGCGCCGGGTGCACACGGAGCCGCCCGTGCCCCCGCACGAAGGAGTTCCCCCATGAGCGGACCCATCCGTGGGTCGTCCCTGCGCGCCGCACTGGCCGCGCTGTGCATGCTGGCCGCCGTCGTGACCACCGGCGCCGGCACCGCCTCGGCCTCCCCCCAGGCCGCCGCCGGAAGTTCCCAGACCTTCGCCGCCAGTTCCCGGCTCAACATCTCCATGCAGACGCAGGAGCAGGACCAGTGGTGCTGGGCCGCCTCCGGCGACACCATCGCCACCTTCCTCGGCCACGGCACCGACCAGAACTCGTTCTGCGACCTCGCCTACGGCCAGGACACCTCGTACCAGTGCCCCAACCAGCCCGGCCAGCTCTCCTGGGTGCAGAACGCGCTCTCCGCCCTCGGGGTGTCCCCCGGCCAGGAGACCGGCGCCCTGTCCTTCAACACCATCGTCAGCGAGATCAACGCGGGCCGGCCGATCGAGACCGGCATCTCCTGGCTGGCCGGCGGCGGGCACGCCCAGGTCATCTACGGCTACGACCAGAGCAACAAGTCCATCTACTGGGGCGACCCGTGGCCCAGCAGCAACCGCTACAACCTGGCGTCGTACAGCTACTACGCCGGCTACAACGGCCAGTTCAACTGGAACGACTCGCTGTACCGGATCGGGGCGTGACACGATGACGCACTTCCGCGCCCCGCGCGCCCTCGCCGCCATCGCCCTGGCCGGCAGCGGACTGCTCGCCGCCGCCCCCGCCCTCGCCGCCACCCCGGCCACGGCAGCCGGCGCCCCGTCCGCGGCCGACGTCACCGCGGCCGCCGCGGCGGCGAAGGCCGCCCCCGTCGTGCAGACCCTCGGCGGGTTCTTCGCCCACGGCTCCGGCCAGGGCTCCTCCGACGCCCGCCAGGCGCAGGCCGCCGCCCCGGCCCGGGTCGTCGGCGACACCGTCCCCGTGTACTACCTCAACCCGGACTTCGTCGCGGCGGCCTCCGTCGGGGCGCCGGTCGCGAAGTTCGCGTTCATGGCGACCGAGGCCGACGCGGCCGACGGCCGCAAGGCCTCGGTGTGGACGGCCCCCGACCCGCACGCCAGCGGGTCCTGGGCCGAGATCAACATAGCCTCCGGCAGCGACGAGACCGACCACGCCGCCGCCGCGGCAGCACTGGGCCGGGGCGCCGTGGCCTTCGAGGAACCGCAGATCCGGGCCTGGTACGCCCTGGTCGACGGCCAGGTACGGCCGCTCAACCCGGACGCGGTCCGGTCCGTGGGCGACGCGGGCATCACCCTCGCCCAGTACCAGCAGGTGGTCCACGACCGGTACGCCGACAAGCTGCCCGGCACCGACTACGCCAAGGCGCACCTGCTCGGCGGCTTCGACCGGGGAACGGCCCCCGTCGCGGCGCCGGCCGGCGACTCCACCCCGACCGCCGCCCTGCTCACCGGGGCCGGCACCCTCCTCGCCGCCCTCGGGCTCGGCACAGCGCTGCTGCGCCGCCGCCGGGCGGGCCGCGGCACCGTCTGACGGCACCTGTGCTCGGGTTCCACTTTGCGAACAGCGCCGATGGCGGGGCACCTCCGGGTGTCCCGCCATCGGCGGGTAGCGGTGGAAAGCCCGCACAGCAATTGACTGCACGTCACTTATTAATTTCACGACCGTCCCAGGCCCTTTCGCGCACGCGATTGGGGACCCTCTTCGCATGTCGGACACCTCGCTCACCTGGGGCGATGTCATCGAAATGACTCCATTTCTCACGGCTTCTCAGCGTAAGCGATCTGTTACGCAATCGTCATCCTGATTGGTCACTGGGAGTCAGCTGGGGGTGAGAGATTGTGCTTCGGCTTCGATCAGGCCATTCAAAACAATGCACATCCCTTGAGAGAGTTTTTGATGAAACGACGGTCTCGGGCCTCGTCCGCTTTTGCGGGCGGGGCCTTCTCTACGCGTCGGATGCGCCCCGTATCAGCGCTCCTGACGCTCGGCCTGCTGGTGCAGGCCGGCGTGGTGGTGGACGCGGTGACAGCCGCTCCGGCCACCGCCGCACCCTCACCCACCACTCCGCCCACTGTTCCGGCCACCGAGGCGCCTGACGAGGCTTCGGCGCTGCTCTCGGCCCGGCTGCAGAAGCGACGGATCGAGGTCACCAACGCCCGGACGGAGTTCACCACGCTGTGGGCGAACCCGGACGGCACGCTGACCTCCGACCGCTCCACCGGCCCGATCCGGATGAAGCTCGGCGAGGCCTGGGTGCCCGTCGACACCACGCTGGTGCAGACCCCGGACGGCAAGGTGGCGCCGAAGGCGCACCCGGGCGGGGTGGTCTTCGAGGGCGGCGACGCCGGGGTGACGGTGGGCGACAGCCTGCCGGGCGCCGCGATACCGACGACCGCACCGACCACGGCTCCGGCCACGGCTCCGAGCGCCGCAGCCACCACTGCGCCGACCACGGCACCGGCGACGTCGCCCAGTGCGATACCGACGGCCCCCGCTTCCGCGTCCCCGTCATCGTCTCCGTCCGCCTCGGCTTCGGCCTCGGCTTCGGCTTCGGCTTCGGCTTCGACCTCGGCTTCGGCTTCGGCCGACGCGAGCCGGGCCTCCCGCAGCGGCGCCCGCGCCGCCGCCCCGGCCGCCGACCCGCAGTCCACCCCGGCCCCGGTCCCCGCCGAGCGCGAGCTGGTCAGGATCGGCTCCGGTGAGCAGCAGGTCAAGTTCGGCTGGCTGGGCAAGCTGCCCAAGCCCAAGCTGGAGGGCAACAAGGCCACCTACGTCAACGCCCGCCCCGGCGTCGACCTGGTCCTCGAAGCCACCCGGACCGGCTTCGAGCAGTTCCTGATCGTCAAGGACCGCTCCGCCGTCGCCCAGACCGGCACGGTGACGCTCCCGCTGGACACCACCGGGCTCACCGTCTCGCCGCAGCAGGACGGTTCGATCCAGCTGCTCGACAAGGCGACCGGCAAGGCGGCGGTCAAGATCCCGACCCCCGTCATGTGGGACGCCGCGGTCGACCCTGCCTCGCAGGAGCACCTGAACCGCGGCCCGGTGACGATGGAGGTACGCGGCCAGGGCGCGGACACCGAGCTGGTGTTCACCCCGGACGCCGCCTTCCTCGCGGACCCGAAGACCCAGTTCCCGGTCACCGTCGACCCGGTGGTGGACGTCGGCACGACCTTCGACACCTACGTCCAGACCAACGAGAACATCGACGCCTCCTCGTCGACGGACCTCAAGCTGGGCAGCTACGACGGCAAGGTCGTGGCCCGGTCGTTCCTGACCGTCCCGGGCGGGTCGTTCAACGGCAAGCAGATCCTGGGCGCCACGCTCAACCTCGCCAACCATCACTCCTCGTCCTGCATCCCGAAGCAGTGGGAGGTCTGGAACGCGCCCGGCGCGGCCTGGTGGACCCGCTGGGGCAACCAGCCCGCGATGGAGCGCAAGTGGGCCACCTCGAACGACACGTACGACGTGGCGAACGACGGTGACACCCACGACTGCTACGCCTCCGACGGCACGTTCTGGGCCAAGGCCGACGTCACCGAGATGATCCGGTACTTCGCCGGGTTCGGTCACAACGAATACGGGTTCGCCCTCAAGGCGGCCGACGAGTCGAGCAACCTGTCCTGGAAGAAGTTCAGCTCCGCCGAGGGCTACTGGCCTCCGTACCTCTCGATCACCTACAACACCGTCCCGGCCACCCCGGCGACAGTGGAGGTGCAGCCGTCCCAGCAGGGCAACCCGCGCTACACCTCGGACGCGAACCCGCGCTTCCAGGTGCAGGCGGCCGACCCCGACGGCGACCCGCTGAAGATCTACCTGGACCTGTGGCGCGGCGGCACGTTCATCGGCAGCATCGTCCGGGACACCCCGAACGGCGCGATCGCGACCGTCCGCCCCTCCGACTACGGCATCGCCAAGCTCGACGAGGGCGTGCAGTACACGATCTGGGCCATGCTCGACGACGGCAAGTCCCGCTCCGGCTGGGTCGGCACCAACGTCATCGCCGACACCGTCAAGCCCGGTACGCCGTTCGTGAGTTCGGCGGACTACCCGGCGGATGGGCTCTGGCACGGCACCGCCAACCAGGCCGGGTCGTTCACCTTCTCCCCCGCCCCGGGCACCGACGACACCGCAGCCTACGTCTACACCCTGGACGGCGGCACCCCGGTGACGGTCGCCGCCACCGGCGCGCTGACCACGTCGATCACGCCGACCACCGAGGGTCGGCGCGTGCTCAGCGTGCAGTCCAAGGACCGCGCGGGCAACCTGTCCCCGCCCGCGACGTACACCTTCCAGGTCGGCCAGGCGGGCATGAGCTCGCCGGTCAACGGCACCCAGTCCGCGAAGCGCGTCAAGCTCGCGGTCGACGCCCAGGCGCAGTTCCAGCGCGTCGTCTACCAGTACCGCCGGGGCCCCGGCGCCGCGGAGTACAACGTCCCGCGCACCAACCTGACCAAGGCGGACAACACCGCGGTCACCGAGGACAAGCCGCGTCTCGCGGACCTCGGCCCGCACGCCAACTGGAGCGTCCTCGACACGCTCGGCCAGGTCGGCGGCGTCGTCCAGGTCCGCGCTCTCCTCTTCCCCGAGGACGGCTCCGGCAACGGCTACGCCACCGTCTGGAACACCATCACGGTCGACCGCAACGCCGACGGCGCGGCCGGCGCCGGCATCGGCCCCGGCTCGGTCAACCTGCTCACCGGTGACTACTCGACCGACATCACCGACGCCGACGAACGCGGCCTGTCGGTCAAGCGCACCGCCTCCTCGCGTGACCTCGGCCGCGGCTGGCAGCCCCAGGGCGAGCGTCTGACGCTCAACCAGCGGCAGATCGGCACCGACCTCACCGGCTTCACCGCCGGGCAGGCGGCGCTGTCCCGCTCCACGGTCCGCGGCCACGACAACTCGCCCGACTCGCTCCTGGTCGTCCCGGCCAGCTCCGGGTGGGACTCCTTCGCCGCGCTCGGCCCCGAGTACACGCTCGGCCAGGGCATGCAGCCCGGCAGGACCTACCGGCTCACCGGTTGGATCTACGTCCCCGGCGCGACCGGCCTGGACAACCCGCTGGCCAACCGCGGCCTGCGGATGGTCGGCGTCTACCGCACCCCGGCCGGCTACGGCGAGACCGCCTCTCCGAAGGCGTCGTTCACCGACGGCTGGCAACAGCTGACGCTGGACCTGACGGTGCCCAAGGACGCCACCGAGGCCTGGTTCCGCCTCTACAACGGCAACACCGCCGGCAGCGGCAAGGAGGTCTTCTTCGACGACCTGTCGCTGAAGGAGATCGTCGCCCCGTTCGGCCCGCAGTGGGCCGGCGGCCCGGACGCGGGCACCGGCTCGGACTACCGGGCGCTGTCCTTCCCGCAGTCCGACCTGGTCGAGATCAAGAGCAACGACGACAACTCGCTGACCTTCGCCAAGGGCACGGACGGAACGTTCTTCCCCGAACCGGGCGCCGAGTCGATGTCGCTCAAGGCCGTGCCGGCCAAGTCCGGCGCGATCGTCCTGTCGGCCACCGGCCAGTGCCTGGAGGTCCCGAACGGGGCCGCCGGCAACGGCGCCGGACTGCGGCCCGCCGCCTGCACGGGCGGGTCGAACCAGCAGTGGACCCGTGGGGACGACCTGACCCTGCGCCTGCTCGGCTACTGCCTGGACAACCCCTGGGGCCAGACCGCCAACGCCACCGCGCTCACGCTCTGGGACTGCAACGGCGGCGCCAACCAGCAGTGGGAGGTGCGCACCAACGGCACGGTCATGAACCGCCAGTCGGGCCAGTGCCTCGACGCCGACAAGGGCGCCTCGATCTGGGTCTGCTGGACCGGGCCCAACCAGGTCTGGGACCTCCAGACCTCCGGCACCGCCTACGAGCTCGGCGAGCTCGACGGTTCCAAGACCGTCTTCGCCCGCCAGGCCGGTTCGAACATCTACCAGGTGGTGAGCGAGACGGGGCCCGACGCGGCCTCGACCACCCGCTACCAGTACGACACCACCGACGGCCGCTCGCTCGTCAAGCGCATCATCCCGGCCGTCGAGCCGGGCGTCGACGACGTCAACGGCTGCACCGTCGACCCGCTGCCGCGCGGCTGCGAGGTGATGGAGTACGACTACGCCAAGGCGACCACCGCCACGGCCGCGACCCCGGGTGACTATCTGGACCGCGTCCGGGGCGTGAAGGTCTGGACGTGGAACCCGGCCACCTCCAAGCAGGAGGCCGTCGAGGTCGCGCACTACGCGTACGACGACCGCGGCCGCCTCGCCCAGGTCTGGGACCCGCGCCTGGCCACCCCGCTGAAGACCGCGTACAGCTACGACGACGCCGGCCGGGTCACCCGGATCGGCGCCGCCGGTGAGCTGCCGTGGAACTTCGACTACGGCAAGGCAGCGGCCGACCAGGATCCTGGCCGCCTGCTGAAGGTCCGTCGCGGCACGCTCGCGCCGGGCAGCAAGGACCAGGTCACCGGCGAGAACGCGACGTCGGTCGTCTACGAGGTGCCGCTGACCCGCGGCGCCGGCGGTCCGAACGACCTGGCGGGCGCGGACGTCGCCAAGTGGGCGCAGACCGATGCGCCGACCGACGCCACCGCCGTGTTCGGCCCCGAGGACGACCCTGGCGCCAACACCGCCTCGGCAGCGAAGCCCGGTCCGGACGGCTACAAGCCGGCCACCGTCCACTACCTCAACGCCTCCGGCAACGAGGTCAACACCGCGGCACCGTCCACTACACCGGGCGGTGACATCAGCACCACCGAGTACGACCGCTACGGCCACGCCGTGCGCGGCCTGTCGGCCACCAACCGCTCCATCGCGCTCGGCGTCCACCCGGACGCGGACAAGCTCGCTGCCGAGCTGAACCTGACGACGGCCGACTCCGTCTCGCGCGCCCGGCTGCTGGACTCCCGCACCGTCTACACGGCCGACGGCCTGGACGTGACGGAGATCCTCGGCCCGGTCTACCGAGCCTCGCTCGCCGAACAGGTCAACGGGCAGACCAACCCGGCCGTCGTCACGGCCGAGGCCGAGAAGCTGCCGCAGCTGGGGACCAACGCCAAGGTCCAGATCGACAACGACTGCTGCGGCGTCACCTGGTCCGGCGGTGCCCAGCTGGGCATCCGCGGCACGGCGGCGGGAGCGTTCGACGCCATGCGCGTCACCGTTCCCGAGGAGGGCGAGTACGTCCTCTCCGGCCAGCTGACGAAGAACAGCGACCACGGCGTCATCCAGTGGGCGATCGACGGCAAGGACGTCGGCCAGCGGCTCGACACCTACAGCGCCAGCGCCGCGGTGGCCCCGTACACCACCGGCGCACCCGTGAAGCTGACGCGCGGCGACCACGAGCTGAAGCTCACCGTGGTCGACACCAACGCGGCCAGCAGCGGCGAGCGGTTCCACACCGGCATCGACACCGTCACCCTCACCAAGGCGACCGTCAACCCGACGCTCGCCGCCGGGACCTCGGTCGTCGCGCGGGACCACAACACCAACACCTACGACGAAGGGAAGCCCGACGGCCAGGCCTACCACCTGGTCACCACCGCCACCGACGGCGCCCGCATCGACGGCTACGCCGACGACGTGGAGCTGCGCGTCACCAAGCACGGTTTCGACACTCCGATCGGCGGCACCCCCGGCTGGACGCTGAAGAAGGCGACCTCGGTCACCACCGACGCCCTCGGCGCCAAGCTGACCGCCTACGTCAAGTTCGACGCCTCCGGGCGGGCGCTGGAATCCCGCAAGCCGGGCTCCAACGGCACCGACGCCGGAACGGTCAAGTCGGTGTTCTACACCGCCGGGACCAATGCGGACGACGCCGCGTGCGCCAACCGTCCCGAGTGGGCGGGCCTGCCCTGCGTCACGCTGCCGGGCGGGGCCGTCACCGGGGCCGACGCCTCGCGGATGCCCACCACCCTGCCGGTGAAGCGGGTCACGCGGTACTCGGCGTTCAACGAGCCGGAGGAGGTCACCGAGACCAACGCGGGCAAGTCCCGCAAGACCGTCACCGTCTACAACGAGCTGGACCGGATCCTCTCGACCGAGATCACCTCGGACGAGGGCAAGCCGCTGCCGAAGGTCACCGTCGAGTACGACCCGGCCACCGGCGACGCGGTGAAGACCACCTCCGACGGCAAGTCCCTGACCCGGGTCATGGACCAACTGGGCCGACTGATCTCCTACACGGACGCCGACGGCGGCACCACCACCACGGAGTTCGACCGGTTCGGCAAGCCGGTGAAGGTGAGCGACCCGACCGGGTCCACCGGCTACGCCTACGACCGGGTGAAGGAGCCCCGCGGGCTGGTCACCTCCGTGACCGACAGCGTGGCAGGCGAGTTCACCGCCAAGTACGGTCCGGACGGCCAGCTGGTCGAGCAGACCTACCCCGGCGGCATCGTCCGCAAGGACACCTTCAACGCCGTCGGTGAGGCCACCGGCCGCACCTACACCCGCACCTCGGACAACACGGTGGTCTGGGCCCAGACCACCGACATGTCCACCCAGGGCCAGGTCGCCAAGGACACCAGCTCCACCGCCACCCGTTCCTACCAGTACGACCGGCTCGGCCGGCTGGTGAAGGCCGAGCAGACCACGGCCGCCACCGGCTGCGTCACCCGGCAGTACGCCTTCGACGCCCACTCCAACCGCCTGTCCAAGCAGACCTCCCCGCGCGGGGCGGCCGGCGAGTGCAGCACGGCCGGGGCCACGGCGGAGAACCACACCTACGACAGCGCCGACCGGCTCACCGACGCGGGCTTCGTCTACGACGCGTTCGGGCGCACCGTGAAGACGGCCACCGGCGCGACCAACACCTACTGGGCGAACGACAAGGTCGCCGTCCAGGAGAAGGGGGACACCAAGCAGGAGTGGGCCGTCGACGCCGCCCACCGCCTCACCGCGTTCACCACCAGCAAGAAGCAGGCCGACGGCACCTGGGCCAACGCCACGTCGAAGCTCAACCACTACGGCGACGACTCCGACCAGGTCCGCTGGACGGTCGAAGACACCACCCAGGGCAACCTGACCCGTAACGTCACGGGTCCGGACGCCGGTCTGGCCGCCACCACCAGCAGGACCGGTGACATCCAGCTCCAACTGACCAACCTGTTCGGGTCGGTGGTCGTCACCACGGACACCGCGCTGACCAAGCCGGTCGTGCTGGACTTCGACGAGTTCGGCATCCCCCAGGACGGCCAGGCCAACGTCCGCTACGGCTGGCTCGGCGGCAAGGAGCGCTCCGCGGAGGCGCTGGACGGCGACATCCTCATGGGTGCCCGCCTCTACAGCCCGGCCCTGGGCCGCTTCCTCCAGATCGACCCCGTCCCCGGCGGCAACGCCAGTCCGTACGACTACTGCACCGGCGATCCGGTCAACTGCACCGACCTCGACGGCAACTGGGGCATGCCCAAGTGGCTGAAGAAGACAGTGGAGGTCGTCGCCAAGGTCGCTGAAGTCGCGTCCTACATCCCCGGCCCCATCGGCGCCGTCGCCGCCACCGTCTCGGCGGTCTCCTACGCCGCGACCGGCAACTGGGGGAAGGCCGCGGAGATGGCCATCACCGCGGTCGCCGCCACCGTCGGCGCCGGCCCGGTGGTCAAGGCCGTCGCGGCAGCCGCCACGACGACCAGGGTCGCGGCCAAGGCGGGCAAGATCGCCTCGGCCGCCAGAACGGTCTTCCGGCGCACGGAGGCCGTTGCCTGCCCGATCGGGAACTCCTTCACGCCCGACACTCCCGTACTCATGGCCGACGGCACCTACCTGCCGATCGGTGACGTGCGGGTGGGTGACCATGTGGCGGCAACGGATCCGGAGACCGGAACCACCTCCGCCGAGCCGGTGCTGGACGTCATCACCGGCTACGGCACTCGACACATCGTCGAGATCAGCACCGACGCGGACGCCTCGGCCGCCCCGCTACAGGCCACTGACGGCCACCCGATCTGGGTGGAGGGCCGCGGCTGGGTGAAGGCCCTGGAGGTCCGACCGGGAGACCGGCTGCGCTCACCCGACGGCACCACGCCGGTGGTCACTGCGGTCGACGACCTCGGTGACCTGGACGGGCAACTGGTCGTCAACCTCAACGTCGGCAACCGGCACACCTACTCGGTGCGCGACGCGAGCAACGACGTCGTGGTGCACAACTGCTCAGGCGCCAGCCTTTCCCACCTGACGTACATGGGCCACATCTTCCCGCGTCACGTGCTCCGGTTGGCCAACCCCTGGAAGTCGAAGTTCGCCACGAGCAATCCGCGAACGATCAAGCGAATGATCAAGACGGCCATCAAGAAGGCCCCGGCTCAGCCGAACACCAATGGCACGCCCGGCCACTTCCACGTCTACGACTTCGGCAACAGGACGGTCGGCCACAACAAGAACGGCATACGGAAGACCAGCATCAAGGTGGTGGTGCGCCATGGCAAGGTCGTCACTGCCTACCCGGTTTGACACGAGTTGGAGGTCACTACATGGGGCTGGATGTCTTCTGGAATTCCGAACTCCCCGATCTGACAAGCTGGGGACTCTCGCAGAGGACGGTCACCGAATCGTTCGGGGATGAGGATGACGTGCTCATGGACGCCATTGCCAACCTCCCCCGCGAGGGTTTCCCGACACTGTTCCGCATCGACCTCTACGGCGACACACTGCTGGACTCCCGACAGTGTGCGACCGCACGCGCAGAGGTGCGAACGATTCCCGATTGGAGGGAGAATCCGCAGTTGGTGCGCCTGGACACACTGCTGAGCAAATGCAGTGAGGCGCCCGGCACCTTCGTCTACGTCGCTGGAGACTGAGGGGCCCCGTCCCCGGAAGTCCTCGGCTTTCCCACTTCCTCTCGAAGCACATCGGCCGCAGGGGGCTCGTCCCCCTGCGGCTCGACCAACCATTGATCTACTGAACGAACCCGTAGGGGCGCCATCCGAAGTTCGGATGGCGCCCCTACGCACAACGCAACTGGGGTGGGACATGCAGAAGAGGCGCAGTCCCTGGGCTCTCGCGTACTTCCCGATCGGGCTCGTGTGCGCACTGATCGCGGCATCGTCGGCGGCGTTCTTCACCAGGGTCGACGACCTCATGCCGATCGTCCTCGCCGGGGTTCCGGGCCTGGTCCTGACGCTCCGCTCCCCGGTCCACGGGGTCTCCTTCGGCGCGGACAGCGTGAAGTACTGCGGGCTGCTCCGGGCGCGGGCCGCCGCGCTCACGGCTTCGGCGCAACCTCCAGCGCCCGGGAGAGGGCGGTGAGGAGGGGGAGGGTGGGGGCGACGTGGCCGGCCTCGATGGCGCGGATCTGGGCGTCGGTGAGGTCGGCGCGCTTGGCGAGGTCCGCGGTGGAGAGGCCGAGGGCGGTGCGGCGCTCGCGGACGACGCGGGCGAGGGCGCCGGCCGGGTCTCCGTCCGGGTGGGCGGGGAAGTCCTCGATCAGGGGGCGCGCGTGGTTCACCGAACCTCCTCATACGCGGGTGGGGGCGCACAGCCTGGCACATGATCAGAGCGGGAAGTGCGAAGCGGCGGTCAAGGATTCTTGACCGCCGCTTTGTCGTCCGGCCACTTGACTCGCTACTTGACGGGGTGCGGGTGGCCGAGGTGGGGGAAGACGGGGAGGACGTCGGTGTGCGGGGGGATGTGGTCGCTGGTGATCTTGCCGCCGGAGACCATGGTGAGGCGGGCCGAGGTCACGTCGTCGACGAGGGTGCGGCCGTTGGGGTAGGCGGCGGGGCGGGAGCGGTCGTAGCGGAGGATGTCCGGGAGGACGAGCTTGAGGGTCTCGGTGGCGGCCGCAGTGGTGTAGTCCCCGGTGTGCTGGAGGACGGCCGTCCAGGCCTCGCGGTAGGTTTCCCAGTCGTCGGCCGGCTCGCCCGCGTTGTACGCGTCCTTCACCTCCTCCTTGTTGAAGTAGGCGGTGAGGGAGGGGTGCGCGCCACGGTCGACGGAGACGAGCCGGCCGTCCTGGCGGAGGCTGACCCGGGCCCAGACGCCGATCGTCGGGTCGGGGCCGAGGTCGGTGTCGGGGACTTCGAGGGCGATGCCGAAGACGTTGGCGTCGGCCATGGCGTCCTTGCCGGTCCAGGTGAAGTTGTTGACGATCCCTTCGAGGTCGGCGAAGAAGGGGTCGCTGCGCAGGCCGACGGAGAGCTTGCGGCCGTTCGCCTCGATGACGTCGGGCGCGTCCCCGAAGGCGACCGGGGCTTCGGAGAACAGGACGTCCCCGGTGGGCTCGTGCTTCTGCGCGGCGGCGCCGGTCGCCCGGTGGACGGTGACGGTCTGGGCGCCGGTGTGGGTGGGGGCGGAGAAGGTGAAGGAGTAGGCGACGTCGGCGCGGTGGTCGCCGTCGTTGTCGATGTTGATGCGGTAGACGGCGTCGGGGTGGAACTCGGCCGCCTGGGTGGGGGCGTAGGGGTTCGCGTTCATGATCAGGACGGTCCGGCCGGGCGCATCGGCGGCCGGGAAGGCGAACACGTCGGTCAGGTCGAGCCGCGCGTCGCCCCGGGGGGAGCGCAGGTTGGGGCCACTGAGGTGATGGGACATGGGACCGTTGGTAGCAGCCCCCACCCGGCACCGGCCCGACGACACCCGCACTCCGCCCGCCCGTCCGCCGATTGGCCGTCATCTCCCGGCGGACCGCCGACGGAACGCCGACGGCCCGCCGCGTGGAAGCGACGGGCCGTCAGGAGAAGGCTGAATCAGACCTCGGCGGTCGCGGCGAACGCCACGAACGCCTGCCACGCAGCCGGCTCGAACACCAGCTGCGGGCCGCTCTTGTCCTTGGAGTCACGCACGTGGACGATGCCGGGCGTCTCGGCGACCTCGACGCACTGAGCTTCCTCGTTCGTGCTGTAGCTGCTCTTGATGTAGGCCTCAGTCTGGAGAAGCCCCGGGATGACCATCGTGCTGTACTCGTGGATCTCGACTGCCCTGCCCTCCTCAGACGTGAAGGCCCTTGAGGAAGCCGGGTGCCGCTCGCTGATCCGGATCTTCGCCTTCATCACGTCGTCCGCGACGACCAGCAACGCGCCACCCGCATTGAGGACTTCGTCCGCCTTCGTCAGGATCTCGACTCTCGGTGTCCGCTTGCCGCGCTCGACCGCCCCCAACTGGTCCTCGCTGTACCCGAGCCGCTCGGCCAGCTCGCGCTGCGTCAGCCCGGCCCGCTCCCGGAAATGCTTGATCAGCTTCCCCACCGCCGCATAGAACTCCGCGACCCCGTCGGAGTTCTCCACCGTCTCGCCGTCATCGAAGACCGTGCGCTCGACGCCACCCACCCTTTCGACCCATTGATCCAGGTCGACCGACGGGTCAACCCTCCGCATCCGAACCAGCACTCTCGGTGTCCATCGAATCCATGGTCAGCGCACGTCCAGGGCGCCGCGATTTTTCCCGCGCCGGCCGAAATCCCCCTCAGTGATCGAGCCGCCACGCCCAGGGCGCCACGATCTTCCAGCACTCGGGCGAAAGGCAACTGCCCATCTGGAGAAAGAACTTGTCTCACAGTGAGCCAAACTGCTTCACCATCGCGGAGCACGCCGCCGACGCGACTGCGCAGCCCGCGTTCCGGAGCGCGGCTTCGCGCTTCACCCCTGCCTCACCACCACCGCGCGCCGGGGCACCACCCCTCAAGACGAACGGAGTGGGAAGTCGGCCCCGCCGACTTCCCACTCCACGTGCCGAAACGCAGTCCCGTCAGCCCTCGGCCCGTACGCCGCCGCCGCCGAACACCGCCTTGATGAGCCGGTCCAGCGCCTTCGGGAACTCCTGCGCCGGGTCGGACGCGGAGTCGCCGGTGGTCAGTCCGGCGGTCAGGGTCTTGCTGCCGTCGGGGGTTCCGATCATCAGTGCCCCGTAGCCGCCGGGGGCGCCGCCGTTGTGGTGGACGATGGTGCCGCCGTCCGGGCCGAGGTCCTGGACGAACAGGCCCAGGCCGTAGCCGAGCATCCCGTGCGGCGTGCGCATCTCGTCCAGCAGCGGGGCGGGCAGGAGCGTGCCGCCCAGGAGTGCGGCGAAGAACGTGTGGAGATCCCGGGTGGTCGAGATCAGGTCGCCGGCGCCGACCAGGAGGGAGAGGTTCTGGCGGGCGACGTCGGCCACCTTCCACTGGTCGCCGTCCTGGTAGCGGTAGTAGCCGTGGGCGTGCGGCCGGGGGAGCTCCGGCGAGTCGCCCGGCACCACGGTGTCCCGCAGTCCGAGCGGCCGCAGGATCCGCCGCCGCATCTCCTCGGCGTACGGGCGGCCGGTGGCCTGCTCGATCAGGAGCACGGCCAGCGTGTAGTTGGTGTTGGAGTAGCTCTGGTCGGTGCCCGGTTCGAACCGTGCCGGCCTGGAGAGGGCGAACTGCACGAGTTCCCCGGGCCGGTAGCTGTGGAACCGGTTGTCCACCCACTCCTTGCCCATCGCGGGGATCCCCGGTGCGAACGTCCCGTCGGGTTCGAGGTCGCCGGTGTAGCTGGCCAATCCGCTGGTGTGCTGGAGCAGCATCCGCACGGTGATCCGCCGGTCCAGCCCGAACTGCGGCAGGTGGTCGGCCACCGGGGTGTCCAGCCCGATGGCGCCGTCGGCCACCAGGTGCAGCACCAGGGTCGCGACGAAGGTCTTGGTGGTGCTGCCGACCCAGAACTTCCCGTCCACCGACGGCTTCGCGGCCTCGCCCAGCTTGCGCACCCCGGCGCTGCCGACCCACTCCCCGCGCTCGTCGTGCACGCGCAGCTGTATCCCGGCGAAGCCGGCGTCGACGAACTCCTGGGTGGCCTGCTGCAGTTCCGGGCGGTCCTGGGCGGTGTCGTTCTCGACGGTGTGGAGGGTGCTGGTCATGGTCGTTCCTCGTCTCGCGGTGGGATGTGCGCGGCGCAGTTCAGGGGTGGGTGAGCGGTGCCGCGTCAGAGACTGCGGGCGGTGATGTCGCCGTAGGCGGTGGTCGCGTGGATGCTCAGGCCGGCGGCGGCGCCGTCGGCGTTCTTGAGCGCGTTGTGGATCCGGCCGTAGGTGGTGCCGGCGTCCAGGGAGGCGGAGACTCCGCGGGCGGCGCCGACGGAGACGTCGCCGGCCTCGGTGCGCAGCGTGATCGTGCCGTGCACGGCTTCGGTGATGTGGATGTCGCCCTTGGCGGTGGTGATCTCGGCGGGGCCGTTGAGGCGGCCGACGGAGATGTCGCCGGCGAGGACGGCGAGGTGGGCGCCGGCGGTCTCGTCGAGCTTGACCGAGGCCTGCGCGCCTTCGAAGGTGACGTCGCCGAGGCGCCCGACGCCCCGGAGTTCGGCGCTGGCCGTCTTCGCCTGGATGCGGGAGCCGGCGGGCAGTTGGACGGTCACCTCGACGGTGCCGGACTGGCCGAGGATCCGGTTCTCGGCCGCCGCCGCCTCGATCCGCAGGACGCCGTCGGCGTATTCGACGGTGGTCCGCTCCGCCGCCTTCACGTCGCGGCTCTTCGAGGCGTCGGCGGGCAGGACCTCGACCGTGGTGTCGGGCCGGTCGGCGGCGATGAACCGGATGCGCCCGGCGGGGATGTCGAGGACGGTGGAGACCGGGGCGGGGGTGGCGAACTTCTGCATGATGCTCTCCTACGGCTCGTTGTTTCTGACAACGGAAACGCTACGTTGCCTTCAAGATTCCTGGCAACAGTTATGTTGCGTACAATCAGCATCATCGCAGGTCAATGCCTCATTATCGTTGCAACAGTTGCAGATTTAACGCAACGTCAGTCGCGCCGACCGTTGCATTGGATTGCACGTGAACGCTATGCGCCGCCCCGCCCCGGCGCGCCGCCGCATCAGCCCACGGATGTAAACCCCCAGGCCAATGCGCGCGGCCGCACTGTCATCCGGTGGTCGGATGTGGCCGGGTGCGCCGCGATGACAGCCTTCCGCTCAGGTGCACGGAGATCCATCGGACGGCCCGTCAGGGGCGCTTCCCCGGAGGTCCGGTGTCGAACGACGGCCGCACCTGCGAAGACCGCGCGCCTCGGCCCGGTTCTGTCCAGCACACCCAGGGAGGGCCCATGACCACCACGCCGTTCACGAGCCGACACGCCATGACGCGCCGCCGCCTGCTGGGGGCCGCACTGGCCGCCGGGGCCGCCGCACCGCTCGCCCTCGCCCGCCCCGCGTGGGCGGCGGGCGGGACCACCACCCCCGGGACCACCACGCCCGCCGCCAGCACCGCCACCGGCGGCCCGGCGCGCCTCACCCTGCCCGAGCCCACCGGGCCGCACCCCGTGGGCACCGTCCCGCTGCACCTGCTCGACGCCTCCCGCCCGGACCCGCTGGCCGGCCCGGGCCGGTTCCGCGAGCTGATGGCGAGCGTCTGGTACCCCGCTCGCGAGGCCGGGGCGTACCCGCTCGCGCCCTGGATGGCCGACGGCGCACTGCGGGCGTTCCTCGCGGACACGGGCTTCGCCATCGACCCCGCCCTCGCCCCGCTCACCTCCGGCCGCGTGGGCGCCCCGGTCCACCGCGCGGGCCGCCGCCTGCCCGTCGTCGTCTACTCGCACGGCGCGCACAGCCACCGCGCCGACCACACCGTGATGGTCCAGGAACTCGCCAGCCACGGCTACGTGGTGGTCACCGTCGACCACACCCGCGACGCGATCACCGAGTTCCCCGACGGCCTGGTCCTCACCCCGGACCGGAGCGTCCCGATGGGGCCGAAGGACTTCGCCGCGGACATCCGCTTCCTCCTCGACCAGGTCGACGCCCTCGCCGCCGGGCGCAACCCCGACGTCGACGGCAGGCCGCTGCCCGCCGGGCTGCTGCACGCCCTCGACCCGGACCGGATCGGCATGTTCGGCTGGTCGAAGGGCGGTACGGCCACCGCCTACACCATGCTCACCGACCGGCGCGTCCGCGCCGGGCTGAGCCTGGACGGCCCGATGCAGCCGACCATCACCACCGACCTGGACCGGCCGTTCATGATGATGACCGCCGCGTTCACCCGGGCCGGCCAGCCGGACGTCGCCGAGTTCTGGCCGCACCTGCGCGGCTGGCGCCTCGACGTCCAGGCCCAGGGCGCCGTGCACGTCTCGTACGGCGACAACCAGGTGCTGATCCCGCAGGCCGCGAAGCTCCTCGGCCTGACCGACGAGCAGGTCCGGGGCATGATCGGCACCCTCGACCCGGCCCGCGCGGTGAAGATCCAGCAGGCGTACCCGGTGGCCTTCTTCGACCTGCACCTGCGGCACCGTGCCAGCCGCCTCCTCGACGGCCCGTCCGCGGCCTTCCCCGAGGTGACCTACTTGCCGTGAACCCGCGACCGTGGCGGCCGGCCCCTCCCCGGGGCCGGCCGCTACGGCGTTTCGGCCCGGATCTCGTCCAGCGACTCCCCCAGCACCCCCTTGGCCCGGGTGAACCAGTCGGCGATCACCGCGATCTCGTCCGGCGTGTAGTCGGCGAACAGCGCGCCGATCCGCTCAGCACCGGCGCCCCCGCACGCCGCGGCCCCCGTCGGGCTGCCTGCCCGACGGGGGCCGTCGCGTTGCCCGGCTCAGACCGAGGCGCCCTGGGTGACGGGGGCCGTGGCGGTGGGCGGGGTGGTGCTGCCGGCGGTGGTGCCGAGGGCGCGCTGGACCTTGGCGACGGCGGCGCGGTACTGGAAGGAGGCCAGTTGGGGGGAGTCGCCGCCGCGCTGGAAGAAGCCGAAGGCCATGCCGACGGTGCCGAAGCGCTCGACGCCGACGAAGGCGTTCAGTTGGACGCCGGCCAGGGTGCCGTCGAGGCGGACGGCGGGCGCGTCCTGGCGGTCGCCGAGGGTGACCGGGGTGACGGTGAAGGTCACCGAGTCGTTGGCACCGGCGTTGAAGGTGATGGTGTGGCAGCTCTTGAGGGCCGCGGTGGCGGCGCCGAGGTCGGTGGTGAGCTTTCCCGCGTCCTCGGCGGTGAGGGACTCGGTCACCATCGGGTTGCCGCCCGGGCCGTCCAGTTCGACCTCGGCGTGCGGGGTCTCGGGGCCGGGGACGCCGGTGTGCATGTTGATCAGGTCGCTGAGGGCGTCGCAGCCGTTGGCCGGGGACGGCATCGTACTGGGGCCGGCGCTGGGGCTGGGGCTGGCCGTGCTGGGGACCTGGGTGAAGCCTGGGCCGACGTCGTCGACGGTGAGCAGGGCCGCGGTGAGTTGCTCGGAGGTGGGCAGGCCCTGGGCGGGCTGGCCGGGCGTCGCGGCCGCGGCGAGGTGGGCCGGGCCCAAGGCGACCGCCGCGGCGAGGGCGGCGGCGGCGAGGGCGTGGAGCGGCTTCGGGTGGGACATGCGGGCCCCCCGGTCGAGGGTGCGGGCAGGGACAGGCACCAGTGTCCCACCGGGCCTGGCAAGGGGCTCGCGGGCGCGGATCGCCGCAGGTCAGACCCCCTGGTCCGGCTGGTCCCCCTGGTCCGCCGGGGGCGGGCCGGGGGTTTCGAGCGCTTCGAGGGTTTCGAGGGTTTCGGCGAGCCACTGCACCCAGAAGGCCTCCAGCCCGATGCCCGCCCGCAGCACGGCGTGCTGGAGGCGGTTCTCCCCGGCCGTCGCCTCGGCCGGGAAGTCGTGCCGCTCGATCTCCCGGTAGTCGTCCAACTGCGCGCGGTGCAGCGCCAGGTGCCGCCGCACCTCGGCCGCCAGGCCGTCCGTGCCGACCACCGCGGCGGCGCGCAGCCGTAGCAGCAGCGGTTCGCGGACGGCGCGCGGCTCGGCGCCCTCGGCCGTCCAGCGGGCGAGTTCGGCACGGCCCTCGGGCAGGACCTCGTACTCCTTCTTCTGCCCGCGGACGGGGCCGGACGGCGGGAGGGCCCGGATCTGCCCGGAGGCCTCCAGCCGGCCCAGTTCGCGGTAGATCTGCTGGTGGGTGGCGGGCCAGAAGAAGCCGATCGACTTGTCGAAGCGCCGGGTCAGCTCCAGCCCCGAGGACGGTTTCTCCAGCAGGGCGGTGAGGATGGCGTGCGGCAGCGACATGCCGTCGATCCTAGGGCGTGCCCAAGGCGTGCCCAGGTCCTGTCCGGCCGAACAGGGACCCAGCGCGCAAGGAAGGGTCAGATCGCGGCGGCCAGTTCGGTGCCCTGCTTGATGGCCCGCTTGGCGTCGAGTTCGGCGGCGACGTCGGCGCCGCCGATCAGGTGGGCCTCCAGGCCGCGCTCGCGCAGCGCCTCGTAGAGGTCGCGGCGCGGCTCCTGGCCGGTGCAGAGCACCACGGTGTCCACGGGCAGCAGTTGGCGCTCGCCGTCGACGGTGAAGTGCAGGCCGGCGTCGTCGATCAGGTCGTACGTCGCGCCGGCGACCATGGTGACGCCGCGGTGCCGGAGTTCGGTGCGGTGGATCCAGCCGGTGGTCTTGCCGAGCCCGGCACCGACCTTGCTGGTCTTGCGCTGGAGCAGGTGGACGGCGCGCGGCGGTGCGGGCCGCTCGGGGCGGCGCAGTCCGCCGCGCTCGCGGTACTCCGGGTCGATGCCCCACTTGGCCTGGAACACGGCCGGGTCGAGGCTGGCCGCGTCCCCCTGGTCGGTGAGGAAGCCTGCCACGTCGAAGCCGATGCCGCCCGCGCCGAGGATGGCGACCCGCTCGCCGACGGGGGCGCCGTCGCGCAGGACGTCGAGGTAGCCGACGACGCTGGGGTGGTCAACTCCCGGCAGGTCGCCGGGGGTTCGCGGGGTGACGCCGGTGGCGAGGACGAGTTCGTCGAAGTTCTCGGCGGCGAGCCGGTCGGCGGTGGCGGTGGTGCCGAGGCGCTGGGTGACGGCCAACTCGGCGAGCCGGGTGCGGTAGTAGCGCAGCGTCTCGTCGAACTCCTCCTTGCCGGGCACGAGCCGGGCGGTGTTCAGCTGCCCGCCGATCGCCGCGGCGGCGTCGAACAGGGTGACGTCGTGGCCGCGTTCGGCGGCGGAGACGGCGAAGGCGAGCCCGGCCGGGCCGGCTCCGACGACGCCGATGCGCTTGCGCGACCTGGTGGGCGTGAGCACGAGTTCGGTCTCGTGGCAGGCGCGCGGGTTGACCAGGCAGGAGGTGATCAGGCCGCTGAAGGTGTGGTCGAGGCAGGCCTGGTTGCAGCCGATGCAGGTGTTGATGGCGTCGGCGCGGCCGTCCTCCGCCTTGGCGACGAAGTCGGCGTCGGCGAGCAGCGGGCGGGCCAGCGAGACCAGGTCGGCGCAGCCGTCGGCGAGCAACTGCTCGGCGATTTCCGGTGTGTTGATGCGGTTGGTGGTGACCAGCGGGATGCCGACGGTGCCCATCACCTTCCTGGTCGCCCAGGCGAAGGCGCCGCGCGGCACGGAGGTGGCGATGGTGGGGATGCGGGCCTCGTGCCAGCCGATGCCGGTGTTGATGATGGTCGTCCCGGCGGCCTCGACGGCCTGGGCGAGGCGGACGACCTCGTCGAGGGTGGAGCCGCCGGGCACCAGGTCGAGCATGGAGAGGCGGTAGACGATGATGAAGTCCTCGCCGACCCGCTCGCGGACCCGGCGGACGATCTCCACCGGGAAGCGCATCCGGCGCTCGTACGGGCCGCCCCATTCGTCCTCGCGCCGGTTGGTGGCCGCGACGACGAACTCGTTGATCAGGTAGCCCTCGGAGCCCATGATCTCGACGCCGTCGTACCCGGCGCGGCGGGCGAGTTCGGCGCAGCGGACGAAGTCCTGGATGGTCTGCTCGACCTGTGCGGCGGTGAGCTCGTGCGGGACGAAGGGACTGATCGGGGCCTGGAGGGCGCTGGGGGCGACCAGGTCGCGGTGGTAGGCGTAGCGGCCGAAGTGCAGGATCTGCAGGGCGATCTTCCCGCCGGCGGCGTGCACGGCGTCGGTGACGACGCGGTGGCGGTCGGCTTCGGCCCCGGTGGTGAGCATCGCGCCGCCCTCCCAGGGGCGCCCGGCCTCGTTGGGGGCGATGCCGCCGGTGACGATGAGGCCGACGCCGCCGCGGGCCCGCTCGGCGTAGAACTCGGCCATCCGCCGGTAGCCGTCGGGGGCCTCCTCCAGGCCGACGTGCATGGAGCCCATGACGACGCGGTTGGGCAGGGTGGTGAAGCCGAGGTCGAGCGGGCTGAGCAGGTGCGGGTAGCGGCTGCTGCCGGGGGTGGTGCTCATCGACGCGCTCATCGACGTCTCCTGGGGGCGGCGGGGGTCGGTGTTACCGCAGAGTAGGGGACGGCGGCTCGATGTGCAACTAGTTGCATAAGGGGGCCGCGGGTCGAGGCCCCGCGCTCTGCCGGTTCCCACCAACTCGCGGACATGATCCGCGTATTGTCAGATCGGTAGTGTGGGCAGCTGGGAGAGGACCGCCATGCGGGATAGCTCGATAGCCGTGATCGGCGGCAGCATCGCCGGAAGCGCCTTCGCCGGGGCCGCCGCCCGGCTGGGAGCGGACCGGATCGTGGTCCTGGAACGCAGCGAGGGCCAGTTGGAGGACCGCGGCGTCGGGATCTGCATCAACGACGACCGCTTCGACGAACTGGTCCACGCCGGCCACCTCCACGACGGCGTCCGCCGTCACCGCCTCACCGTCCGCCGCTGGGTCACCCGGGAGACGGCCGAGGACCGCGGCGGCGACGGACCGGACGGGCGCGGGCGGGTGCTCTGGAACCAGCCGATGCCGTTCCACTCCCACCACTGGGCCGTCCTCTGGCAGGCCCTGCGCGAACGCACCCCCGACCGGGTCGAGTTCCGGCAAGGCCACACCGTCACCGCGGCCGGCACCGACCAGGACGGCGCCTGGACGGCCGGCCCCGACGGCACCCGCGAACCGTACGACCTGGTGATCGGCGCCGACGGCTACCGCTCGGTGGTCCGCGCGGCGGTCTGCCCGCAGGCCCGGCCCGCATACGCCGGGTACGTGTGCTGGCGCGGCAGCTACGACGCCGCACTGCTGGCGGAGCTGCCCGGCGGGGCCGCGGCCTGGCCGGAGGACGAGTGCGCCACCGTCTGCTACCCCGGCGGCCAGGTCGTGATCTACCGCATCCCCGGGCTCACCCCCGGCACCACCCAGGTGAACTGGGTCTTCTACGCGCCCACCCCCGCCTGGCTGCGCCTCGACGGCCCGACCAGCATCCCGGCGGGCACCCTCACCGACGGGCGGCTGGACGACCTGCGCCAGCTCGCCGAACGGCACCTGCCGCCGTACTGGGCCGCCCTGGTCACCCTCACCCCGCGCGAGCGGACCTTCCTCCAGCCCGTCTACGACCTGGAGACCCCGCGCCGCACGGCCGGCCGGCTGCTCCTCGGCGGGGACGCGGCCACCGTCGTCCGCCCGCACAACACCAGCGGCGCCGTGAAGGCCTTGCAGGACGCGCACGCCTTCGAGCAGGCCGGGCGGGCCGCCGCCGCGGACGGCGGGTTCTGGCCGGCCCTGCTGGCCGCGTACGACCAGGAGCGGGGCGTGGTCGGGCGGGAGCTGGTGGAACTGGGCCGACGGCTCGGCCGGGAGCAGGTCGCCGCCGCACCGGACTGGTCGGCCATGGACGGACCGGGGATGGACGCCTGGTGGCGCCGTCAGCTGACCGGCAGCGGGGGTTTCGGCGGCCACGCCCTCGGGCGTCCCGAGTGAGCGTGGGCCGCAAAGGCCGGTGGCCGCCGAAACCCCGTCAGATCACCTGCCGCGATCCACCTGCTGCGATCAGACGTTGACGCCGTAGTCGGTCGCGATGCCGCGCAGACCGGAGGCGTAACCCTGCCCTATCGCGCGGAACTTCCACTCCGCGCCGTTGCGGTACAGCTCACCGAAGACCATCGCGGTCTCCGTGGACGCGTCCTCGCTGAGGTCGTAGCGGGCGATCTCCTGGCCGTTGGCCTGGTTCAGCACCCGGATGAACGCGTTGCGGACCTGCCCGAAGTTCTGCAGCCGGGCGTCGGCGTCGTAGATCGACACCGGGAAGACCACCTTCGCCACGTCGGCCGGCACCCGCGCCAGGTCGACCTTGATCTGCTCGTCGTCGCCGTCGCCGCCACCGGTCAGGTTGTCGCCGCTGTGCTCGACCGAACCGTCGGGGCTGCGCAGGTTGTTGAAGAAGACGAAGTGCTGGTCCGAGACCACCTTGCCGAGCGCGTTGCAGAGCAGCGCACTGGCGTCCAGGTCGTAGTCGGCGCCCGTGGTGGTGCGCACGTCCCAGCCGAGACCCACGATCACGGCGCTCAGACCGGGCGCCTCCTTGCTCAGCGAGACGTTGCCGCCCTTGGCCAGTGAAACTCCCACAATGCCCTCCTCGATCTCTCCCTGCGGACGAATCTACAACACTGTAGAGATCACGGGAATCCACCTGCGGTCGGGCCCCACCCCGGGGATTTCTCAGGGGTTCCACCGGGAACCACCCATCACCCCGGCCCGCACCGCCCCCACGCCGCCGCGCAGGCGGGGGTTGGAAGACACGCCCTAGACTGGCGGTGGATCCCCTGGTCCGCCCCGACCGGCGGCCCCCGCGCGGGAGGTTCCCCATGCGCCAGCGGTACAGCTTCCACTTCGACCAGGCCGGGCACTCGGTCACCGTCAACGTCCGCTCCGGCTGGATCACCGAGACCGAGTTGCTGGTGGACGGCAAGGAGTGCGCCTTCCACCGCGTCCACGGGCACGGCGTCTACCCGCTGACGCTCGCCGCCCAGCTCGCCGAGGAGCCGCCGCTGCCGCTCTCGGTGCGGCTGGACCGCACGGGCGCGGCCGAGCACCCGTACTCCTGCGTCCTGGAGGTCGCGGGAGCCGAGCACCCGATGCCGGAGCGCGCGGCGCGCTGAGCCCTCCGCCCGCCCGCTACAGGCGCTGCGCCACGATCTCCTCGATCGCTTTCCGGGCCCGCTCGGCGTCCTCGGCGACCAGGCCGATCCTGGTCCGGCGGTCGAGCACGTCGGCGACGTCCAACGCGCCCTCGTGCGTGACGGCGTAGGCGACCTCGGCGCGCGTCACGTCCAGGCCTTCCGCGATCGGCGTCAACTCCCCGGCGGCCACCACCTCCTGGGACGATCCGCCGTGGCGGGCGAGCAGCGAGCCGGGCACGGCGCCCGCCGGGAGCGGGCGGCTGTCCCGGTGGGCCGGGGCGCCGACCAGCGGCAGGCGGGCCGTCCAGCAGGCCCGGGCCGGCAGGCCGCGCAGCCGCACGGCGGCGTCCACCGCGTCCTCGGCCATCCGCCGGTAGGTGGTGAGCTTGCCGCCGACCACCGTGACCAGCCCGGACGGCGACTCCAGCACCGCGTGCTCCCGGGAGATGTCGGCGGTGCTGCCGCCCCCGGTGTCGATCAGCGGCCGCAGCCCCGCGTACGCGCCGCGCACGTCCGCCCTGGTCAGCGCGGTGCTCAGGGCGGCGTTGACGGTGTCGAGCAGGAAGGCGAGCTCCCCCTCGGCGGGCTGCGGCTCGTCCGGGATCGGACCGGGCGCGTCCTCGTCGGTCAGCCCGATCGCCACCCGGCCGAGTTGCTGGGGCAGCGCGAAGACGAAGCGGCTGGTCGAACCGGGCACCGGCACGGTGAGCGCCGCGGTCGGGTGGCCGAGCGCGGCGGCGTCCACCAGGAGGTGGGTGCCCCGGCTGGGGCGCAGCCTGATCGACGGGTCCACCTCGCCCGCCCAGACGCCGGTGGCGTTGACCACCGCGCCGGCTTCGACGGTCAGCGACTGCCCGGTGACGGTGTCGGTGAGCCGGGCGCAGCTGCCGGTCACGGACTCCGCCCGCACCCTGGTCAGCACGGTGGCGCCGTACTGCGCCGCGGTTCGCGCCAGCGCCACCACCAGCCGGGCGTCGTCGACGAGTTGGCCGTCGTGCGCGACCAGCGCGCCGGACAGCCCGGCGGTCCGCACGCCCGGCACCAGCTGCCGCGTCCGCGCGGCGCCGATCCGGCGCACCCGGGGCAGCAGCGCGCCCGGCGTCCCGGCGCCGATCCGCAGCGCGTCCCCGGCGTGGAAGCCCACCCGGATCAGCGAGGCCTGCCCGGGGCGCAGCAACCCCGGGAGCAGCGGCACCAGTTGGGGCAGCGCGCGGATCAGGTGCGGGGCGGTGCGGGTCATCAGCACGCCGCGCTCGATCGCGCTCTCCCGGGCCACCCCGATCCGTCCGGAGGCGAGGTAGCGCAGGCCGCCGTGCACCAGCTTGGAGCTCCAGCGGCTGGTGCCGAACGCCAGGTCGCGGGACTCGACCAGCACCGTGCGCAACCCGCGCGAGGCGGCGTCCAGGGCCACCCCGGCACCGGTGACGCCGCCGCCGATCACCAGCAGGTCGACCCGCGGGCGGTCCCCCAGCGCTTCGAGTTCCGCCTGGCGCCGGCCGGCGTCGAGTCGGCTGGAGCCGGCGAAGGGAGCGGCGGAGTGAGCGGCGGAGGATCCGGCGGGCGTCGAGGTCATGGCGCGAGGTATCCGTTCAGTGCTCTGGTCAGTTCGCGCCGCCAGGCGGCCTCCGACAGCAGGGAGGCGACCATGCGGTGCGACTGGACGGTGGACTGGGCGATCAGCAGGACCATGGCGGCCAGTTCGACCGGCTCCCCGGCCCGGATCGAACCGTGCGCCTGCCCCTGCTCGATGCCGGCCCGCAGCGCCTCCAGCAGGCCGCGCTGGCTGGTGCCGAGCCGCTCGACGACGTACTCCAGCAGCAGGTCGGAGTCGGAGGAGCGCAGCAGCGCGCCGAGCACCGGGTGGTCCCGCAGCCGGACGGCCACCTCGACGACCCCGTCGACGAAGGCCTCCCGGCCGATCGGGGCGCCGTCGCCCCCGAGGGTCAGGGCGACGCCCTCCCGGGTGGCCCGGATCTCCCGGGTGAGCAGGGCGCCGATCACCGCCCGGACGTCCGGCCAGCGCCGGTAGACGGTCGGCCGGCTGACCCCGGCGCGGCGGGCGATCTCCGCCAACTGCGTTCGGCGCACGCCGAGATGGACGATCAGGTCGGCGGCGGCGTCCAGGATCGCGTCGTCGGTGCTGCGCGCGGGACTGCCAGGGGACTCGGCGTTACTACTTGACATGATGTGTGAAACTGTAACGCATGGCACCTGAGACGCAAGCGGGACCGGCCGGCGCCGCGCTGCCGCTCCCCCCGATGAAGTGGGACGCCTGGGGCGACCCGGCCCTCGCCAAGGAGCTGTCCGCGGACATCAAGGGGCTGCTCGCCGCCGCCCTCGGCGTCACCGGCGACGCCACCCCCGGACCGGCCGCCGACGAGGTCCTCCTGCACCCCTCGCGGATCACCGCCGACGACCTCAAGGCCCTCGCCGCCGCCGTCGGAGAGACCAACGTCAGCGCCGCCGACGCCGACCGGCTCCCCCGCGCCGGCGGCAAGTCCACCCCCGACCTGCTGCGCCGCCGCAGCCGCGCCCCTCAGGACGCGCCCGACGCCGTCGTGCTGCCCGGCGACGAGCAGGAGATCGCCGCCGTCCTCGCGCTCTGCGCCGAACGCCGCATCGCCGTCGTCCCGTTCGGCGGCGGCACCAGCGTCGTCGGCGGCCTCGACCCCGAACGCGGCGGCCTCACCGCCGTCATCTCGCTCGACCTGCGCCGCCTCGACCGGCTCCACGACCTCGACGAGACCTCCGGCGAGGCCGTCCTCGGCGCCGGCCTCACCGGCCCCGCCGCCGAGGCCCTGCTCGCCGAGCGCGGCTACGAACTCGGCCACTACCCGCAGAGCTTCCGCTACGCCACCCTCGGCGGCTTCGCCGCCACCCGTTCCTCCGGCCAGGACTCGGCCGGCCACGGGCGCTTCGACGAGATGGTCCGCGGCCTTCGCGTCGTCACCCCCGCCGGGGTGCTCGACCTCGGCCGCGCCCCCGCCTCCGCCGCCGGCCCCGACCTGCGCGAACTCTTCCTCGGCTCCGAAGGCACCCTCGGCGTCATCACCGCCGTCCGGCTCCGCGTCCACCCGCTGCCCGCCGTCAAGGCCTACGAGGCCTGGAGCCTGCCCGACTTCGCCACCGGCAGTGCCGCCCTGCGCGCCGTCGAGCAGGCCGGCACCGGCCCCACCGTCATCCGGCTCTCCGACGAGGCCGAGACGATGGTCAACCTCGCCATGACCGAGCAGATCGGCGGCGCCCCCGCCGTCACCGGCTGCCTCGCCGTCACCGTCTTCGAAGGCACCGCCGAACAGGTCGCCACCCGCCACCGGCTCACCCGCGACACCCTGCTCGCCGCCGGCGCCACCTCCCTCGGCGAAGCCCCCGCCCGGGCCTGGGAACACGGCCGCTTCAACGCCCCCTACCTGCGGGACTCCCTGCTCAGCGCCGGCGCCCTCTGCGAAACCCTGGAGACCGCGGCCAGTTGGAGCCGGCTCCCGCGGCTGCGGACCGCCGTCACCGAGGCCCTCACCACCGCCCTGCCCGGCGCCCTCGTCCTCTGCCACGTCTCGCACGTCTACCCGACCGGCGCCTCGCTCTACTTCACCGTCGTCGCCGCCCTCGGCGAGGACCCGCTCGCCCGGTGGGCCGCCGCCAAGCGCGCCGCCGGCGACGCCATCGTCACCGCCGGCGGCACCATCACCCACCACCACGCCGTCGGCGCCGACCACCGGCCCTGGATGAGCGACGAGATCGGCGAGCTCGGCGTGCGCATCCTGCGCGCCGTCAAGGCCGAACTGGACCCGGCGGGCATCCTCAACCCCGGCAAGCTGATCCCGTGACCGGCGGTCCGCGAGCCATCAGGCGAGTGGCCGTCCTCAGCAACCCGGCGGCGGGGGGGGGGGGGGGGCCCACCGCCGCCCCCCACGGCCAGGCCCCGCCCTCCGCTCGTCGCCCTCCCCCCCCCCCGCGCCGCGCCCACACCCCCCACCAAAAAACCCA
>NZ_JBWKEQ010000033.1:58829-65374 GCF_056435365.1 Kitasatospora sp. NPDC043949
CCTCCCCCCCCCCCCTCCCTCCCCCCCCCCCCCTCTCCCCCCCCCCCCCCCCCCCCCCCCCCCCCCCCCCCCCTCCCTTCCCCCCCCCCACACCCCCCCCCCCCCCCCCCCCCCCCCCCCCCCCCCCCCCCCACCGGGCCGTCGCCCGTCTGCACGCCCTCGGCCTCCACGTCGACCGGCACGCCGGCCGCGACCCCGAGGACGCCGTCCGCCTCGCCCGCCGGGCCGTGGCGGACGGCGTCGACGCCGTCGTGGCCGTCGGCGGCGACGGCATGGTCAACCTCGCGCTCCAGGCCGTCGCCGGCACCGCCGTCCCGCTCGGCGTGATACCCGCCGGCACCGGCAACGACCACGCCCGCGCGTACGGCCTCCCCCTCGCCGCCCCCGAAGCCGCCGCCGACGTCGTCGCCGCCGGACGCACCAGGACCGTCGACCTCGGCCTGGTCACCGCCGCCGACGGCACCACCCGCTGGTACGGCTCCGTCCTCGCCACCGGCTTCGACTCGCTGGTCAGCGACCGCGCCAACCGCCTGCGCTGGCCCCGCGGCCGGATGCGCTACAACCTGGCCATCCTCGCGGAGTTCGCCAACCTGCGCCCGCTGCCCTTCCGCATCACCCTCGCCGACGGCACCGTCATCGAACGCGACCTCACCCTGGCCGCCGTCGGCAACACCCGCAGCTACGGCGGCGGCATGCTCATCTGCCCCGACGCCCTCCCCGACGACGGGCTCCTCGACCTCACCCTCGTCGCCGCCATGCCCCGTCTGCGCATCGCCCGCTTCTTCCCCACCCTCTTCAAGGGCACCCACACCGCCCACCCCGAAGTCACCACCCACCGCACCGCATCCCTGCGGATCGACTCCCCCGCCATCACCGCCTACGCCGACGGCGAGTTCATCGCGGCCCTCCCCGTCGACGTGAGCGCCGCGCCCGGCGCCCTCCACCTCCTGGTGCCGTGACCCACCCGCCTCCCCGCCGGAGCCACGGGCCTCACCCGGCCAGGCGGCGGCGCCAGAGGAGGGGGCGGATCTCCATCGCGCGGGAGGGGTCGGCGTTCCAACGGGCGGGCAGGCCGGCGTCGGTGAGCGCGGCGGCCACCTCGTGGCCGATGGCGGTGGTGGTCAGCGGGGAGGCGTCGAAGCCGCCGTAGCGGAGGGTGAGGCCGTGGCCGGCGGCGGCGGAGTCGGTGGCCTGGGTGTGGAAGTAGACGTAGCCGCGGGCGTCCGGTGCCCCGGCGGCGGCGATCTCGGCGTCGCCGCAGGAACCGCAGCAGCTGAAGTGCTCCCGGGCGGTGATGCCGGCCTCCTCCAGGGCGGCGAAGGCCCGGGTGAGGCATTCCGGGTCGGTCTCGCCGATCCAGCCGGTCTGCTCGCCGACGCGCTCCAGCCAGAGCCGGTCGGCCAGTTGCTCGGCCTGGTCGCGGGAGAGCGGGCGGTGGTCGCCGGAGACCAGGTGGTCCTCGGCGAGTTCGGCGAGCTCGGCGCGGGTGGTGTAGCCGCCGGCCAGGGTGAGGCGCAGCCGGTCGTGCAACTGCCGCAGGTCGTCGGCGGGCACGTCGAGCGGCGGGGCGGGCTCCGGCTGCGGGCCCAGGTCGAGCGGCTGCCAGTCCAGGCCGTCGCCCCAGCCCGGCTCGTGCCGCGCCCACCCCGTCATCGCGGCGATGACCGCCTCGGGACCGTCGGTGCGCACCTCGAAGTGCCGGGCGGCGGAGCCGTCGCGGTGTTCGAGCGTGTACTCGCCGCCTTCGGCGTGCCACACCTGGATGAAGACGTCCGGCAGGTCCGGTATCCGCTGGGCGACCAGGAAGCGGTCGCCCTTCGCGCCGATCCGCCGCACCAGCCGCGCCAACTCGGCCGCCTCCACCCGGAGGTGGCGCGTCCCGTCGTTCTCCTGCACCCCGATCGCCAGCATGTGGATCACCCAACCACACGCCACTGACAACGGCGCCGAGCCCCGGGACGCGCCCGCCGTCGGCCCGTTCTCGGCCCGCCGTCAGCCCGCCCGCTGCTCGCGGCGGAGGCGGAACAGCACGTTGGGACGCAGCGGGCCCTCGGGGGCGGTCGGGTCATCGAAGTCGTCGGCGGGGTCGGACGTCATGCCGAGGCGGCGCATGACGGCCTGCGAGCGGTGGTTGGTCGCGGTGGTGACGGCGAGGATCTCGGGGAGGCCGAGAGTGTCGAAGCCATGGGCGAGGACGGTGCGGGCCGCCTCGGTGGCGTAGCCGTGGCCCCAGGCGGCGCGGGCGAGGCGCCAGCCGATCTCGACGCCGGTGAAGGACAGGCCCTCGTCGACCTTGTCGAGGCCCGCCAGGCCGACGAACTCGCCGGTGGCGCGCACCTCGACGGCCAGCCAGCCGTATCCGCGCGCCGCGCTCTCGGCCTCGAAGCGCGCCACCGAGGCGTCGCACTGCTCGCGGGTGAGGACGTCCCCGAGGTGCTCGCGGACTTCGGGGTCGGCGTTCATCGCGGCCCAGGGTGCGAGGTCGGTGTCCCGCCAGGGGCGCAGGAGAAGGCGGTCGGTGCGCAGTTCGGTCATGCGGGCCAGCCAACGCCGACCGCGCCTGCCGGGGCAACCCGTTTTCCGCACCCCCCACCCCGCACCCCCGTACCCCCGGCCCCGGAGCGCACCCGCCGGGAGGCGCGCCGTGCTCAGACGCCCGGGGTCGCGACGATCCGGCCGGCGTCGATCGCGGCGAGCAGTTCGGCGTGGTCGAGCGCCGTCTGGTCGGCGTACCGGACGGAGAAGTCGGCGATCGCCTCGGCGAAGGCGTCCGCGCCGCCCAGGTAGCCGGCGATGGCGAGGCGGTCGCCGGTGCGCGCGTGGGCGCGGGCGAGGGTGCGGCCGCACAGGTCGGCGTAGGCGCGCAGGCCGGACGGGGTGAGGTCGGCGACCTCGACCGAGCCCTTCATGTCGCGCAGTTGGCGGCCGTAGAAGTGGCGCCCGGCGGGGCCGGTGGTCCAGCCGAGGAAGATGTCGCTGGCGGCCTGCATGAGGTGCTGGCCGGTGACGACGCGGCGCCCGCCGTGGTGGACGGAGACCTCGGCGTCGACCCGGGTGGGCGGCAGGTGGTCCTCCAGGACGGACCGTCCGGCCTCCTTGAGCTGGAGGAACAGCGGGTCCCGGGTGTCCCCGCCCTCCAGCAGGACGATGTAGCAGCGGGTGCCGACGCTGCCGACACCGACGACCTTCATCGCCGCGTCGACGAAGCGGTAGCGGTCGAGGAGGACGCGACGGTCCTCGGCGAGGGTGGCCCGGTAGTCGCTGAACACCTTGCCGATGTCGAGCAGTTCGTTCTTCTTCAGCGGTTCGATGAGCGGTGGCGCGCTGATGATGCGCCGCTGCCCGTCGCGTTCCTCGGTGAGCTTGCCGAAGGCGTGCAGGCTGGTGCGGCGGCGGGCCTGGGCGAGGTCGGCCTCGGCCTGCTTGCGCTGCCGGGGTTTGCGGAGCGGCGCCAGCAGGTCGCCCGCGTCGATCCGGGAGTACCAGACGTCGAGTTCGCCGAGCCCGGCGAGGCGGCGCATGGCGGTGGCGTAGCCCTGGACGGCGGTGCGGGCGGCGCGGTGGGCGCGGTCCTCGTCCTGTCCGTGGTCGCGGGCGGCGACGGCGATGCTGGCGGCCAGCCGTTTGACGTCCCACTCGAAGGGGCCGGGGTGGGTCTCGTCGAAGTCGTTGACGTCGAAGAGCAGGGCGCGTTCCGGCGAGGCGAACAGACCGAAGTTCACCAGGTGGGCGTCGCCGCACAGTTGGACGGTGAGGCCGGTGTCGGGGACGGCGCCGAGGTCGGCGGCCATGACGGCGGCGGCGCCGCGCAGGTAGGCGAAGGGGGTGTCGGCCATCCGCCCGTAGCGGATCGGCAGCAGCCGGGCGACCCGGTCCTCGCCCTGGCGCACCAGTACCTCGACCGGGTCGGGCCGGTCGGCGGCGGGGATCCACCGCCCGTGGGCGGAGCGGGAGACGCGGTCGCGGGCGGCCCGGCCGTGCCGGCGGCGTTCGGCGGGGGTGGTCATGCGCGGCGGCTCCTCGGTCGGCGGGACAGCGGGACAGCGGGTCGGCGGGAGGACGAAACGGCGGGCGGCGGGCGGCGGGCGGGGTACGTCTCCCCGCGACGCTAGGCCACGAGTGCCGGAGCGCGCACCGCGCGCCCTCCGACACTCGGCCGACCGGATGAAGCCGACCGGATGAAACCCCCAGGCCCCCGCTCACTGCACGGTGAAGTCCGCCATCATCGCCATGTCCTCGTGCTCCAGGTTGTGGCAGTGCATCATGTACGTCCCCCGGTAGTCGGTGAAGCGCACCAGGACCTCGACCGCCTCGGCCGGACGCAGGTCGACGGTGTCCTTCCAGCCGCCGTCGTACGGGCCCGGGTCGCGACCGTTGCGGCTGAGCACCTGGAACTGGTTGAGGTGGACGTGGACGGGGTGGTGCAGGTCGGAGGTGAAGCGCCACCGCTCGGTGCTGCCGAGGGCGGGCCGGGCGAGGTCGTGGCCGGGCCGGTACAGGTCGCCGTTGATGGTCCAGCCGTAGCTGCCGCTGCGCCGGAAGATGAACTTGCGGGTGACGTCGACGGCGGAGGCGTCCAGTTCCTCGATCGTGGACAGCTTGTCGGGCACGGTCGAGTCGTCGCTGACCTTCTTGCCGGAGACGTCGAAGCGCATCACCTCCGCCGTGCGCCCGCTGCCGAAGAGGTTGAGCAGCCGCACCGAGGTGCCCGGGGCGTAGCGGGAGAAGTCGACGACGATGTCGAAGCGCTCGGCCGGGGCGATCTCCAGCACGTCGTGGGCGACCGGGGCGGCGAGCAGGCCGCCGTCGGAGCCGATCTGGACGAGGGCGTCGCCGCCGGAGGGCTGCGGGTCGAGCCGGAGCCGGTAGGGGCGGGCGTTGGAGGCGTTGAGCAGGCGCAGCCGGTAGCGGGCGCGGTCGACGTCGAGGCGGGGCCAGGGGGCGCCGTTGACGAGGATGACGTCGCCGAGGACGCCGTTCATGTAGTCGTCGGTGACGCCGGGCGAGGCGAGGTCCTCGTCCAGGGCGGGGTAGCGGAAGGAGCCGTCCCCGGCGAAGGAGCGGTCGGCAAGCATCAGCGGGAGGTCGCGGTCGCCGCGCGGCAGCGGCAGGGCGCTCTCCTCGTCGTCGTGGACGAGGTGGAAGCCGGCCAGGCCGCGCCAGACGCCGGGGCCGGTGAAGCCCATCCGGTGGTCGTGGTACCAGAGGGTGGCGGCGCGCTGCTTGCCCGGGTAGGTGTGGGTGCGCTCGCCCTCGGCGGTGCGCCCCGCCTCGTGGCCCATCCCCTGCATGCCGGGCATGTCGGACATCCCCGGCATGCCCGGCGCCCCCCGGCCCGCGCCGGAGGAGCCGACCGGCAGCAGCAGGTCGACGGGGTAGCCGTCGCTGTCGGCCGGGGTGTGGCCGCCGTGCAGGTGGACCACGGACGGCACCGGCAGCTCGTTGCGGTGCTTGACCACCGCCGCCCGGCCGGACCGGGTGACCACCGTCGGCCCGGGGAAGGTGCCGCCGTACGTCCAGGCCTCGGTCCTGACGCCGGGCAGGATCTCCAGCTCGGCGACCCGTTGGGTGATCTCGTAGTAGTCGGCCGTCGCGTCGGTGCGCACCGGCTGGAGCACCGTGGGCACCGGCAGCGGGACCTGGAACGGCTCGGGCAGGTCGAGGCCGCTGCTGAGCAGCCGGCCGGGGTGGCCCTCGGCGAACAGCCGGGCGGCGGCGGGGCCCGCGACGGCGGCCAGCGCGCCCGCGCCGAGGACGGAGGCGCCGACGCCCAGGAACCGGCGACGGTTCACTTGGACACCTCCAGCGGCCCGCCGGGGCGCGGCAGGCGTCCGCTGCCGTCCGGCTCGGGCAGGTGGTCCGCGCGGGCGGGCAGCGGCAGCCGCCAGGCGCCGACCAGCCCGAACAGGACCCCGCTGACCAGCAGCACCCCGAGGGTGACGTGCACGCTGATCGACCGCGCGTAGCCGGCCGCCATCTGGCCGACGACGGCGACGGTCAGCACGGCGGTGGTCCACAGCGGCCAGAGCGGGCCGCGGCCGGGCCGGCGCACCAGCGCGGCCACCACCAGTTGGCCGAGGACCACGGTGGCCAGCGTCATCGCGTTGCCCTCGTGGTCCTTGAGGGACTCGTAGGTGCCGTTGAGGAAGCTGCCGGCCAGCATGACCTGGAGCAGGGCCAGGACCGCCAGGGTGGTCGCGGTGGTGCGCAGCAGGATCAGCGGCCAGCGGGGCGCGGCGGCCGCGGGAGGACTGCTCATGTCGGGCTACTCTCTGCTTCGGCGGGTCGGGCGGGACGGGCGGGGCGGGCGAGAGCGTAGCTGATCCGACATCACGATCAGCTCCAATAAAGGGGTTTGGAGTTTCCCGGCTACCCCATTGCGCCTACTCGGCCCGGCTTTTGTCACCCGTACGAGCGAGGCTCTGGTGTGCCCGTCCAGCGATCCTCGAGCAGGTGCCGGGGGGGGGGGGGGGGGGGGGGGGGGGGGGGGAGGGGGGGGGGGGGGGGGGGGGGGGGGGGGGGTTCGATCCTGCTGTGGGGGGGCT
>NZ_JBWKEQ010000033.1:65384-92062 GCF_056435365.1 Kitasatospora sp. NPDC043949
TCCCTCCGTCGGGGGCGCCTTCCTGTCTCCCTTTTCTTCTGGGTCGGTTTTTTTTTTCCCTTCCCCCCCCCCCCCCCCCCCCCCCCCCTTCCCTCTCCCCCCCCCCCCCCCCCCCCCCCCCCCCCCCCGGGCCTCCGCTACTGCCGGGCGGCGCCCAGTGCCACCGGGCGGGTGCGCAGCAGGGCCCGGGCGGGCAACCCGGTCGCGCCGAGGCAGAGCAGGACGGCTCCGGCGGCCAGCGGCAGGGCGAGCGCCGGCGGGATGTACGGGGAGGAGTTGGCGACGCCCCGGGCGATCGGGACGAGGGCGACCCAGGCGATCCCCCCGCCGATCACCAGGCCGGTCGCGGCGACCAGCAGCGCCTCCCAGCGCATCATGCCGCGCACCTGGCGCCGGGTGGTGCCGGCCAGCCGGAGCAGGGCGACCTCGCGGCGCCGGTCGAGGACGGTCATCACCAGGGTGTTGACGGCGGTGACGGCGGCGAACCCGCCGAGCACGCCGGCCATCACGGTGTTGGCCCAGGCGTTCAGCTCCATCATCTTGTCGGACTGGGCGACGAATCCGGCCCGGTCGGTCACGGTCGCCCCGCCGGGGCCCGCGAGGCCCGCCAGCGCGGCCGCCACCGCCGTGCGGTCGGCGCCCGGCGCGTCGGCGACCAGCACCTGGCTGTCGTACCCGGCGGTGACGTGCCCGGCGACGACCGCCCGGGGCAGCAGCACCTGGCCGAAGCCGAGCCCGCGGTCGTAGACGGCGACCACGGCGGGCTGCACCGGGGTGCCGTCGCCGAGCCGCAGCGGCACCCGGTCGCCGACCTTGACGTCCAGGGCGTCGGCCAGCGTGGCGTCCAGGGCTACGGTGTCGGCGGCGCGGCCCAGGTCGGCGAGCGAACCGCTGCGTACGCCCAGGTCGAGCACCCGGGACAGCCGGGCCGGGTCGCCGTCGACGCCGAGCGCGGTGGCGGAGCCGAGCTGCATGTCGTGGGTGTACACGGCGGCGGTGCGCAGCACGCCGACCGCGGCGTCCACACCAGGCACCTTGGCGGCCCGCCCGGCGGTGCCCGCGGGCAGGCCGGGGCCGGTGGAGCCGATCACGTGGTCGGCGACGATGCCGTCCCGCACGTTCGCGCCGGTGGCGTGGCTGATGGTGCTCTGGAGGAACAGCAGGGTGCCGCAGAAGGCGGTGACCAGCACGATCGGGGTGATCGCGGAGGCCAGCCGGCGGGCGTTGGCGCGGGTGTTGTCGGCGGCCAGCGAGCCGGGGGCGCCGCCGGCCCGCAGCGGGGCGCCGAACACCGTGGCGGCGACCCGCGCCACCCAGGGGCCGAGCAGCGCGACGGCCAGCATGAAGCACATGACCACGCCGAGCGCGGTGTTGGCGGCGTTGATGCCGTCCAGGGCGGCCGCGAAGGCGGCGGCCACCACGCCGCCGGCGGCGAAGAGCAGCCCGATGACGGTCCGGACCTTGCCGGGGTGGCCCGGTTCGACGGCGGCCGCGCCGAGCGCCTGACCGGGGCGCAGTTTGGCGGGGCGGCGGGCGGCCAGGAAGCCGGCGGTCAGCGCGGCGAGGGTGCAGATGAGGACGGCGGCGAGCATCGGCAGCGGGCCGACGTCCAGCCACACGCCCTGCGGCACGGCGCCGCGCGAGGTCAGTTCGCCGAACCACCAGCGGGCCAGGGCCAGTCCGGGCAGGATGCCGAGCGCCCCGGCGACCGGCGCGACCAGCATCGCCTCGGTGGCGATGGTGCGGCGGATCTGCCGCGGGGTGGCGCCGATGGCGCGCAGCAGGGCGAACTCGCGGGCGCGCTGGCCGGTGGCCAGGGCGACGGTGCTCATCACGACGAAGATCGCGGTCATGGTGGCGTAGCCGCCGAAGCTGCCGCCGAGCCCTATCAGCAGGGTGCGGGCCTCGCCGATGGCGGGCTGTTCGACGGTGCCGCGGCCGTCGCCGGTGAAGACCTTGGCGCCGCCGCCATCGGCCTTGGCCTCAAGGCCGAGGGCCGGGGTGCCGGCGGCCTTGGCGTCCGCGGCCTTGGCACCGAGGGCCTGGGCGTCGAGGGCCTGGCGGACCTGCGCGACCAGCGCGGCGCGGTCCACGCCCTCGCGCGGCTGGACGGCGATCGCGTCGATCCGGCCGGGGTGGCCGGAGAGGCGGTCGGCGGTGGCGTCGGCGAACCAGGCGGTGGGGCCGGCCGGTTGGGCGGCGGCCAGGCCGGAGATCCGGTAGTCGCCGGTGCCGCCGGGGGCGGTGAGGGTGAGCTTCGCGCCGGGCGCGAGGTGGGCGGCGCGCGCCGTGTCGGCGTCCAGCACCACCTCGTCGGCGCCGGGCGCACGGCCCTCGACCAGCTGGTCGGCGGGGCCGGCGATGCCGAGCGCGGCGAAGCCCCGGCCGGTCAGGGCGGGGGTGCCGGTGCCGGCCGGCAGCGGGAAGGCGCTGTCCGGGCGGGCGGCGGCGACCCCGGGCAGTGCGGCGATCCGGCCCACCAGGGCGGCGTCCGTCCGGGCCCGCTCGGGGGTGGTCTGCTCCCTGGTCTCGGTGTCGCGGCCGACCTTGGCGGTGATCCGCACCACCGGGTCGGCCGCGACCACCACCGGGGCGCCCGCGTACCGCTGCGGTGCGACGCTCGCGGTCACACCGGTCTGCAGCAGCACGCCGCAGGCCACCACCACGGCGGCGCCCAGCAGCAGGGCGACCAGGGTGCCCACGAAGGAGGCGGGTCGAAAGCGCACCGAGGCGCGCGCCAGTCCGTTGCTCATGCCCCTGCCCCGTTCCACTCGTCGATCGGTCCACGCCGCCCGTTCACGCCGCGACCCCCACCGGGCGGGCGGTGAGCGAGACCATCCGGTCGGCGACGGCCTGCGCCTGCGGGTGGTGCAGCTCGTCGACGAGCGCGCCGCCGGCCAGGAACAGCGCCCGGTCGGCGAACGAGGCCGCCACCGGGTCGTGGGTCACCATGACCACCGTCGCGCCCAGGTCGTCCACGGCGCGCCGCAGCAGGCCCAGCACCTCGTGCGCGGTGCGGGTGTCCAGCGCGCCGGTCGGCTCGTCGGCGAACACCACGTCCGGGTCGGTGATCAGCGCGCGGGCGATCGCCACCCGCTGCTGCTGGCCGCCGGAGAGCTGGCCGGGCCGCCGCTTGGCGTGCTCACCGAGGCCGACCTGGGCCAGCAGCTCCCGGGCCCGGGCGCGGTCCTGGCGCTCGCCGGCCAGCCGCTGCGGGAGCAGCACGTTCTGCTCCACCGTCAGCGAGGGCAGCAGGTTGAAGGACTGGAAGACGAAGCCGATCCGGCTGCGGCGCAGCTTGGTGAGCCGGTCCTCGCTCAGCCGGGTGATGTCCTCGCCGCCGAGGCGGATCTCCCCCTGGTCGGGCTTGTCCAGGCCCGCCGCGCACTGCAGGAAGGTCGACTTGCCGGAGCCGGACGGGCCCATCACGGCGGTGAAGCTGCCCCGGGCCAGCGCCAGGTCGATCCCGCGCAGCGCGTGCACGGTCTCGCCGCCGCGGCCGTAGGTGCGGCGCACCCCGCGCAGCTCGATCGCCGGACGGGCGCCCTGCTCGGGGTACGGGCCGCCGCCGTACGCCCCCGTCGCGTACGGGCCGGCGGCGTACGGTCCGGCGGCGTACGGCTCGGTCGATGGGCGGTCGTGGCGGCGTGCCATGGGTGGGCCTTCCCTCGGGGATCGTCGGTGGTCGTCGACGGGTTCCACGCTAGAAAAGGCCAGGCCGGCGGACCATGGAGGCCGCTGGCGGACCGGGGGTGGGGATATCCCCACCCCCCTCCGGGGGCCTGCGGGCCCGCGCCGGGCGGGCTCACACCGGGTCGGCGGTGATCTCCCCGTAGGCGGTGGCGAGTTCGGCGAGCACGGGGTGCGCCGGGTCGAAGGCCGTACCGTCGACCGCTGCCAGCGGCCGGACGCCGACGCCCGCGTTCGCCGCGAACGCCGCCGTGTAGCGGCCCAGCCCGGACGCGTCCACCCGCTCGCGCGACTGCGGCCCGCCGTACGCGCCGGCCAGCAGCGCGGCGGTCACCCCGGGCAGGCTCGGGCCGTCCGGCCAGACCAGTCGGCGGCCGTCGAGGAAGCCGACGTTCCAGGTGGCGCCCTCGACCACCCCGCCGCCGCCCGGATCCACCAGCAACACGTCGTCGTAGCCATCGAGTTGGGCCCGCCTGCGGTGGTGGACCAGGCCGAACAGGCCGACGTGCTTCACCTCCGGCAGCTCCCGCCGGTACCCGACCGTGCGCACCCGCAGCGGGCCCGGCGCCGCTGCCGCCGCCGGGCGGGTGGTCAGCAGCAGCCGGGGCACCGCCGGGGCGCCGGGGCGTTCCAGGCCGAGCGCCGGGTCGTACACCGTCACCCGGACGATCACCGGCGCGCCGTCGGCGGGCAGCACCGCGCGGATCCGCTCCCGCACCGCCTCCCGGTCCAACTCGGCGGCGAACAGCACCCGGCAGTCCCGGACCAGCCGGTCCAGGTGCAGCGCCAGGCCCCGGACCCGGCCCGCCTCGGCGCGCAGGGTGGTGAAGTGCCCGTAGTTCAGCAGCCCCAGTGCGGCCAGCCGCGCCGGGTCGGCCGGCGCGCCGTCGATCTCGATCTCAGCCATCCCCCGAGTCTGCCAGCCCCGGCGCCGCCGCCACCGGGGCCTCCGCTCTCAGCGCCGGTGCCGGGGGCGGGGTCGGGGTCGGGGTTTCAGACGCCGCCACCGCCGGGCGGTACGGACTGACCACCTGGCGGCCCGCCGCCAGGGCCAGCTGCTCGAAGTGCTCGATCTTGTAGGCCAGCCCCTCCGGCTCCCCGGCGTCCGACCACCGCCACGCCTCCGCCCACCACTGCGGGCCGCGCACCAGCGGCCGGCCCGCGAGCGCCAGGTGCAGCGCCAGCGTCGAACGCGCGTACTCGTGCACCCAGCCGTCGGCCGCCCGATAGTCGGGCGTCTCGTCCAGCCGCAGCCAGCGGCCCTCGCAGCCGGCAGCGAGCATCGGCACCCAGCCCCACCCCCGGTCCGCGACCAGCAGGTGCAGCCAGCCTCCCTCCTCGCACACCCGGTACGGCGGGAGCTGCGGCATCCGGGCCAGGGCCAGCGAACGCTTCCAGCCGACCACCCAGAGGCCGCGGCGCAGGTAGTAGCGGACGGCGTGCTGCCAGGCCCAGTGCGCCTCCAGCCGGAAGCCGGGCAGGCCCTCCGCGGCGGACGCCGCGTACACCTCGTCCAGCGCCCCGGCGGCCAGCCCCCGGCCACGCGCCTCCGGGATCAAGTAGAGGGAGGAGACGGCGAGTTGGCCGGGTCCCTTGGTCCAGTTGTCCACCGCCACCGTGCCGGCCGCGGCTCCGTCCTCGTCCAGCACCCAGTAGCGGCGCCGGTACAGCTCGCCGCCGGGCCACTCCCGGCCGCTCTCCCCCAGCCGCTCGCGCCACCGGCGCTCGGCCTCCGGCGTCAGCTCGTCCGGGGCCACCAGCTCCCCCAGCTCACCTTCCACCAGGGACGCCAAGTCCCAGAGGGCGAACCGCCGTTCGTCCCCCTCGGCGACCGCCCGCAGCCGCGGCCCCGCCGCCAGCCGGTCCTGCGCCCGCTCCACTGCCGCATCCCACGACCTCACCACGCCGACACGATAGCGGGAGCGCGGGCACTTTCCGTAATCCGACGAACACCGAACGTCAGATCGGATGCGAAGGTCGCCGGGCGACGGCCCCGACGGATGGTAGGGGAAACCCGACCAGAGGACTCGACCTGACCGTGATGACCAGGCTGACCTGCGACGATGCAATGAACGGGTGATGAATCGGCACGACTCCCCAGACCGGCGACACGCCGCCGCGTGGTGCGGCGGATGGCTCCTCGCGGCCGGATGGGCCGGGGCCTTCCCGCTGCTCTCCGACCTCGGCCCGCACCGCACCTGGGGCACCTGCGCCGCCGTCGGCTACCTGCTGGCGGCGCTCGCCGCCCTCCTGCCGACGCGCCGGGGCCGGCCGCTGTCCATCGCCCTCGCACTCACCGGGGCCGTCGCTGTGCCGCTGCTCGCCCTCGTGCTGACCAGCCGGGGGCAGAGCGAGGTCGGGGTGATCGAACGCTCCGGGGCCCTGCTGCTGCACACCGGAACGCCGTACCTCGCCGAGCCCCGGACGGTGGCCGAGTACACCCCGTACCTGCCCGGAATGGCGATCCTCGGACTCCCCCGGGCCCTGCTCGACGGACTGCCGCTCGGCGGCCTGTCACTCGACGGCCTGTCACTCGGCGGTCTGCCGCTCGCCCGGGTGGCGGGCGACGCACGGCTCTGGTGCGCGGCCGCGTTCCTCGCCTGCCTGCTGCGCTCCGCGCCCGCCGGGCGGCGGACCGCCCTCCCCACGCCGACCACCCCACCCCTCGGCCCGCGGACCGCCCTCGCCGCACTGACCGCCTCGCCCGTCGTCGCGCTGCCGCTCTGCGTCAGCGGCGTCGACCTGCCGATGACCGGCCTCTGCTGGCTCGCCCTCACCCTCGCCGCCCGACGGCGCCCCGCCCCCGCCGGACTGGCCCTCGCCGCCGCCTGCTCGCTCAAGTGGACGGCCTGGCCGGCCGTCGCCGTGGTCACCGCGCTGCTCGCCGCCACCGCCGGACGGCGCCCCGCCCTGCGCGCCGCCGCCGTCGCGGTGGGCGGCACGGCCCTGCTCGTCCTGCCCGGCGCCCTGCGCTCGCCCGGGCCGATGCTCCACCAGGTGTTCGCCTTCCCCACCGGCCGCGGCGACCTGCCCACCCCCGCCGCCAGCCCGCTGCCCGGACGGCTGCTCGCCGACCTCGGCCCGCCCGGCTGGTACGCGGCCGTCGGCCTGCTGCTGCTCGCCGCAGCCGCCCTCGCGGCCTCCCTGCCCACCCACCCGCCCCGGCACGCGGCGGACGCCGCCGACCGGCTCGCCCTCGGGCTCGCCCTGGCCTTCCTGCTCGCCCCCGCCGGGCGGTTCGGCTACCTCGCGCTGCCGGTCCTCCTCGTCCTGCTCGCCCGGGTCCTCCCGCCGGCCCTCCCCGTCTCCCCCGCTCCGAGCCCCTCCCCGACGCCTTCTCCGATCCCTTCCCCGGCCGCTTCTCCGACACCGAACCGAGGTCCCACCCGCCCATGGGCAGCACACTCATCGTCACCAACGACTTCCCGCCCCGCCAAGGCGGCATCGAAACCTTCGTCCACGCCCTGGCCACCCGGCTGCCCCACTCCGACGTCGTGGTCTACACCTCCGCCGAACCGGGCGCCGATCGGCACGACGCCGCTCTCCCCTTCCCGGTGATCCGCGACCGAGCCCGCACCCTGCTGCCCACCGCCCGGGCCACCCGCCGCGCCGCCGAGATCGCCCGCGCCCACGGCTGCGACCGGGTCTGGTTCGGCGCCGCCGCCCCGCTCGCCGCGATGACCCCAGGCCTGCTCCGCCAGGCCGACGGCATCCGCCGCACCGTCGCCACCACCCACGGCCACGAGATCTGGTGGGCCCGCACCCCCGGCGCCCGCCGCCTGCTGCGCCGGATAGGCCGCAGCGTCGACGTCGTCACCTACCTCGGCGAGTACACCCGCGCCCGGATCGCCCCCGCCCTCGGCCCGGACGCCCGGCTGGCGCGCCTCGTCCCCGGCGTGGACCCGGACCGCTTCCGGCCCGGTGCCGAGGGCGCCCGGCGGGCCCGCACCGGGCCGGTGATCCTCTGCGTCGCCCGGCTCGTCCCGCGCAAGGGGCAGGACGTCCTGATCCGGGCCCTGCCGGCGATCCGCCGGGCCGTCCCCGGCGCCGTCCTCGTCCTCGTCGGCCAGGGCCCGTACGAGGACCGTCTGCGCGCGCTCGCCCACCGGTGCACCGAGCCCGGCAGCGTCGAATTCGCCGGCGGTCTCGACCACGCGGCCACCGCCGCCCACTACGCCGAGGCCGACGTCTTCGCCATGCCGTGCCGCACCCGCCGGGCCGGCCTCGAAGCCGAAGGCCTCGGCATCGTCTACCTCGAAGCGGCCGCCGCCGCCCTGCCCGTCGTCGCCGGCCGCTCCGGCGGCGCCCCCGACACCGTCCTCGACGGCGTCACCGGCACCGTCGTCGACGGGCGCGACCCGGCCGACGTGGCCGCCGCCCTCACCCGCCTCCTCCTCGCCCCGCCGGCGGACCGCGCCCGGATGGGCGCCGCCGGCCGCGACTGGGCCGCCACCCACTGGTCCTGGACCGCCTCCGCCCACCGCCTCGCCCACCTGCTCGACCCCACCCGGTCCGTCACCGGCGCTCCCGCCGAGCTCCCCTGACACTTTCGGACCCGCCAACGCCGTTTTTTTCAATGGGAGTTCGAGCAGAAGTGACACCCACTCACCAACATGCGGGCGATCATCGAGTCAGGGGGGGCGAAGGCTTCAGAATCCGCCCGCAGGATGCGCCTTCAGCGCGCGAAGTCCCGTACGCGCAGCGGGCGCACCCTTTTTCATCATATGAATATTTGCCTTCCGTTTTTCAATCCGACCGAATGGTGGAAACCCCAGGAGTAGAGCCGGAATCACGAGGAGGTGGGCACCATGGTGGAGGTCGAACGATTGCTGGCCGACTGCCTCCGGGACGCTCGCGACATTCCGTGGGGAACGGTACCGGTCGATTCCGCGGGCCCCGAGTACGAGACCGCGCGCCGCGCGTTCCTGACGGCCGGGCTGTCCGCGCTGCGCGACGACCGGCCCGAGGACGGCTGGGTGCAGATCAACCTCGCGCCGGGCCCGGCCACTTGGCACCGGACGTACCGCGCCGTCGCAGACACGGCCCGCGACCTGATCTCCGCCGGCGCGGCGCGCTCCTTCTTCTTCATGCACAAACCGCCCGGCCTGCGGGTCCGGTTCGAGGCGGGCCGGTCCGATGTCGGGGCACTGCGCGAGGAACTGACGCGCCGCTTCCGCGCGGTGGACGGACAGCCGCAACCGCCGCTGTGCGGGCGGTACGAGCCGGAGACCTACCTCTTCGGCGGCCCGCGATCGATGCGGCACGTCCACGACCTGTTCACGGTGGATTCCCTGGCCTGGCTCGATCACCACGACACCGTCGCGGCACCGGGCCGACCGGAGGCGGTCGCGGACTGGCGGTTGTCCCTGTACCTCCTCGGTGAACTCCTCGACGGCCTCGGCATCGTCGGCTGGGAGCACCGCGGGGTCTGGCAGGTGCTCCAGGACGACGCCGGCCGCAGGCTGGGCACCGAGCCCGACGAGGACACCCGGCGCGCCGCCGCGGGCATCCTCGCGGCCTGGCGAGCCGGCGGACGGAGCCTGCTCGATCCGCTGCCGCCGCAACGGCGGGCGGCGGTCGAGGTGCACGGGGACGCCGTGCGCCGGGCCGCCGAGGGCTGGCGCACCGGCTACTTCGAGTCCGGTGAAGCGGTGATCGGCCCGCGCCGCGCCGCCGCCCACTACGTCGTCTTCCACTGGAACCGGGGGCGGTTCTCCCTGGCCCGGCAGAGCCTGCTGACCCACGCGCTCACCGGTGACGGGAGGTCCTGACGTGGACGAGGACCGGGAACTGGGCGCTGCGGCGCTGCTCCGCGTGGCCGGCATGCCCTTGGCAGCGTGGGCGGCGGCGGGCAACCCGGAGCTGTTCGCACAGGTCGCCGACCACGCCCGACGGGACGAACGGCGGGCGGAGCACGCCCGCCGACTGGCCGAGCAGCTGGGCATCGTGGTCGTGCCGCACCCCGCCCTCACCGCCGCCGACCGCCGCGCCGTGCTGGCCGTGCGCCGTCGGCTGCACTCCGGCGCCGCACCGGGCCCGGCCGACTGCGGGCTGCTGGGGCGGCTGCCCGCCGCCGGCGGCCTCGTCGCGGACGCCGCACGGCTGTCCGGCGAGGCCGAGTCGGCGGCCGTCGCCCTGCGGCGGCTGGAGGCCGCGGTGGCGGCCGAGCGCGAGCGCGTGGGCGCCCTGGGCTGGTCCCTGGTGTGCGCGTCGCCCGTCATGCGGGCCTTCCTGGACGAGGTGGAGCCCGGAGCGGCCGCAGACGTGGCCGGCCGGCTGGCCGCGGGCGAGTCCTGGAGCGGGAAGCGGCTGCGCAAACGGGCGGCATACGTGTGGCGGGCGCTCGGTCGGGCCGCGGCGAAGACCACCCCGCGCGGCTGGGTCGGCCAGGTCATCCTGCTGCCGGTCACCCCGACGGGCGCGAACGGCGGCGGGAACGGCGGCGGGAACGATGACGGGAACGGCGGCGGGGCCGACGGCACCCTGCTGCGGCTCGTCCCGCCGGGCACGACCCTCGGCGAGGTGGCGGCCCAGGCCGTGGAGAACGTCCACGGGGTGCGGGCCCGGCTCGGCGCCCTGGACCTGCGGGCGGCGGACCCGGCCACGGTGCTGGCCCTGGCTCCGCTGCACTTCCCCCAGCCGGCGGGCACCGCACCGGGCGCCGGCGTCCTGCGCTGCTGGGTGACCGACCCGCACGACCGGGGCCGGTTGCGGCAGGTCGACCTGCGGCGCTCCCTCCCCCTGGATCACGTGCTGGCTCAACTGGCCGGCGGCCCTCGCCCGTTGGGCGACCTCGAAGCGGCTCTGCTGGGCACGGCGACGACCGTCGCAGCGGCGGCCGGGGCGGCGGCTTCCGCCCCCACGGTGCTGCGCGGCTTCCTCGCGCACCTGCTCGGACTCGGCGTGCTCCAGGCCTGCGCGGCCCCGCGCCGCCGCACCACGGGCTGGCTCGCCGCCGAGGACGTCCACGCGCGCGGCACCCTTCCGCAACCGGCGCCTCCTCCGACACCTGCACCGAGCGCCAATTCCGCCGCACCCGCGCCCATACCCGCCCCCGCCCCCGCGTCGGCGCTCCGCACCACCGGCTCCGCCGCCCCCGCCGACGACTCCCGGCCGTGGTTCACCGACTCCTACCGCACCATAGCCTCGGCCGTCTCCGGAGCGGCCGCCCGCCAGGTGCAGCAGGGCCTCGGCACCGCCGCCCGCGTGGCGTGGCTGCGGGAGGCCGACCGGCTCGCGGGGCCGGACCCGCACCGGCTGCCGGCCGAGCTCGCGGAGCTCACCGAACGGCCGTGCCCGCTCGGCGAGATCCTCGCGCGCCACCTGCCCGACGGCAGCTGCCCGCCGCCGCCTCAGCCCCCGCGCCGGTACGCGGGCTGGCACCCCGCCGAGACCTCCGGGTCCGGCTACGCCGGGCTGCTGGCCCACCTGTCCGCCCGGGCCGGCAGCGGACCGGTGGACCTGGACGACGACCTGCTGGACATCCTCGGGGCGCCCCCGGCCGCGACCGCGCTGCCACCCTGGCCCCTGGACTGCCTGCTGCGTCCGCTGCCGGGCCCCGGACCGGTCGCGGTACTGGAGACCGCCTCACCGGCGGGCGTGCTGGACGCCCGGTTCGCCGACGCGCTCCACACCCTGCACGGCGGCTACGACAACCTGCGGAGCTACCGGGCCTTCCTCGCCTCCGTCGAGCGGCTGTCCGGGGCCCGCTTCGTCGAACTGCTGGTGCCGCCGCTGGCCGGACGCGCCGCCAACGCCGTACGGCGGCCGGTCATCACCGGCTGGTGGACGGGCGATCCCGATCCCCTGCCGTACCAGGGAGCGGACGGCCTGACGGCCCGCTACCTGCCGCTGGAGCGCATCACCCTGCGACGGGTCGGCCCGCGGATCATCGCCGAGGCCGACGGGTGCCGGCTGCTGCCCGTCCACCACGCCACCCGTACGCCCCTGCCCCCGTACGACGTCCTGGTCCGGCTGCTGCTGGCCGCCGGCCACCCGGCGGGCTCGCGCCTGATCCGCCTGGACGGCCTGGCCGAGGCGTTCCCCGACACGGACCGACTGCCCCGGGTGACCGTCGGCGGCGGCGCCCTGGTCATCAGCCCCGCGGTCTGGCGCGTGCCGCCGGCCCAGCTGTGGCGGCCCGGCGACGGCGACCTGACCAAGGTGCGCGCCCTCGCCGCCCTCGGGCGCTCCGCCGGACTGCCGCGCTTCGCGTTCGTCCGGGCCGTACCCCAGCCGAAACCGGTGCCCGTGGACTTCGCGGCGCTGACCGCCGTCGCCCTGCTGGAGCGGATCTGCGCGCGCCACCCCGGTGCGGACCTGCTGGTCGAGGAGATGCTTCCCGACCCGGGCGGCCTGCTGCTCCACGACCCCGTGCACGGCGGTGCCGCCGTCGCCGCCCAACTGCTGCTCAGACTTCCGTTCGACCAGGGCGCCGAGGAACTCGCGGAGCCCGCCGCCGCCGCACTGCGCGGCGAACCCGACGTCCCCGGTGCGCCCGCCCCTCGCGGGCGGGCCACCGGGGCGGTCTCCACCCATCACCGCTCCTGAAGGAGGACAACCATGCCCGACATCACGGCGCTCACCGACCTCGACGCCCTCATCGGCGACCTGGACGCGCGCATCACCGAGACCACCCTGCCGACCCCCGAGGCCAGCAGCGGCGGCTGCAGCGGCGTCTGCACCGTCCTGATCTGCGACACGGTGCTGCTCTGTAGCGGCGTGTTCTGCTGATCTCCCGTCAGGCCGTCCGAGGGCACGCCCTCGGACGGCCACCCGGACAGCGGCCCCTGACGGCCGCCACCACCGGCACTCCGCCCGGCCCCTCCAGGCCGGGCGGAGTGCCGACCCGTCGTTCCCGAGGAGCCACCGTGCCGCAGCACACCGCGAACGCCGAGGACACCGGCACCGCCGTCACCGGACTCGCCGTCCGGCTCCTCGACGCCTGGTCCGCCCGGCCCCGCGAGAGCCCGGCGGTCGCCGAGCACCCCTCCGATCCGGGCATCCCCGTCCTGGCCGCCCTGCTGCACACCACCGGGGGGCCGGAGGCCGAACGGTCCGCGGCCCGTGCCGTGGCGGTGTGGGCCCGCACCGCCGGCCAGGGGCCGGGCCACTGCGGGCTGTACGACGGCGGACTGGCCGGAACGCTGGCGGGCCTGCGGCTGGGAGCCCGGGTGCTCCCGGGGCTGCATCCGGTCGCCGACCGGCTCCGCGACCACCTGGTCCGCACCGCGCCGGCCCTCACCTGGCGCTGCGAACAGGTCGCCTTCCCGGACTACGACCTCATCGTCGGCCCCTCCGGCACCCTGCTCGCCCTGAGCACGGGCACCCGCCCGACACCGGCCCAACTCGGCCCGTACGCCGACCACCTGGCCCGGCTGTGCGACGCCGACGAGCTGCCCCGGCTGCGGACGGGGCAGTACGCCGGCCACCCGCACCTGGGCTGGCTCGACGGACGGATCAACACCGGCACGGGCCACGGCGCCGCAGGAGTCGTCGTCGCACTCACCGCAGCCGTACGCCACCTCGGACCGCACCCCGACCTGACGCCCGCCCTGCGCCGCGCGACCGGGTGGCTGATGCGGCAGTCCTTCGACGACGCCCGCTCCATCCGCACCTGGGACGGCGCCGGGCTCGACGGCCCGCCGCCCGCCGGAGCGCGCGCCCGCCAGGCCTGGTGCTACGGCACCCCCGGAGTGTCCTGGGCGCTGTGGGACGCGGCCGACGCGACGGGCGACCGGGAGGCGGCCACCTGGGCCGCAGCGGCCTTCAGCACGCTCGCCGAACGGTACGACGACCGGTTCCACCTCTTCGGCGACCGCGCGAGCGACCTGCTGGCCCTGTGCCACGGCGCCTCGGGCGTGCTGGCGGTGGCCGACGCCTTCGCCCACCACGCCGGCCTGCCCGCCGCGACCGCGCTGAAGGCCCGTCTGCTCGCCCACCTCAGGGCCCGCCTGCCCGAGGTGGAGGCCCTGGGCGCGGAGGGGATGGGCCTGCTCGGGGGCGCGGCCGGCCCGCTGTGCGCCCTGCTCACCGCAGGCCACGACGCCTCACGGGCCTGGCTGCCCTGTCTCGGTCTGCGCTGAGCCACCGACGCCTGTTGTCGGACCCGAGCCTGTTGTCGGACCCGCCCTACGCCTCCCGGAGGTGGGCCAGGACGGCGAGGACGCGGCGGTTGCCTTCGGTGGGGTCGAGGTCGAGCTTCATGAAGATGTTGCCGCAGTGTTTGACCACCGAGGCCTCGGTGATGGTGAGCCGGGTGGCGATGGCCTGGTTGTTGAGGCCCTCGGCCATGAGGGCGAGGACTTCGCGTTCGCGGGGGGTCAGGCGGGTGAGGGGGCGGTCGGCGGACTGCTGGCGCAGCAGGACGCGGACCACGTCGGGGTCGATGACGGTCTCGCCGGCGGCGACCCGGCGCAGGGCGTCGAGGAAGTCGGCGACGTCGCCGACGCGGTCCTTCAGGAGGTAGCCGAGGCCGGCGGGTTGGGCGCCGGCGGCGGCGAGCAGGCGCGTGGCGTACGGGGTGGCGACGTACTGGGAGAGCACCAGGACGGGCAGGCCCGGGTGGCGTTCGCGCAGGTCGAGGGCGGCGCGCAGGCCCTCGTCGGAGAAGTCGGGCGGCATCCGGACGTCGGTGATGACGGCGTCGGGCCGTTCGGTGTCGACGGCGGCGGCGAGGGCGCGGGCGTCGCCGACGGCGGCGGTCACCCGGTGGCCGCCGAGGGTGAGGAGTTCGACGAGTCCGGCGCGCAGCAGGACGGCGTCCTCGGCGATCACGATCCGGAGCACGGGACCTCCAGCCGCAGCGTGGTCGGGCCGCCCGTCGGGCTGGTCACCATGAGCCGTCCTTTCAGGAGTGCCACCCGGTCGGCGAGTCCGCGCAGTCCGGCCCCGGCGGCCGGGTCCGCCCCGCCGTGGCCGTCGTCGGTCACCTGGAGCACCAGCCGGCCGTCGGCGATGCGCCCGCTGACGGTGATCGCGGCGGCGCCGCTGTGCTTGGCGGCGTTGGTGAGCGCTTCGGTGACGGTGAAGTAGGCGGTGGTCTCGACGGGGGCGGGCAGCCGGCCGGGGAGGTCGAAGTCGGACCGGACCGGGATGGGGTGGCGCAGCGCGACCTCGGCGACGGCGGCGGCGAGGCCGTGGTCGGTGAGCACCTGGGGGTGGATGCCGCGGACCAGGCCGCGCAGTTGTTCCAGGGCCTGCCGGGCTTCGCCGCGGGCCCGGGCGACCAGGGCGGTGGCCCGGTCGCCGGACTGGGCGCTGCCGTCGCGCAGCGCGTGGTCGGCGAGGCCGAGGGTCATGCTGAGCGCGACGAGCTGCTGTTGGGCGCCGTCGTGCAGGTCGCGTTCGATGCGGCGGCGTTCGGCTTCGAAGGCGTCGGCGAGCCGGGCCCGGGAGCGGGTGAGTTCGAGGACCTGTCGGCCGGTGTCCTCCTCGCGGGGCCCGAGCAGGAGGCGGGCGAGGGCCACCTGGGCGGCGGTCAGCAGGGCCCCGGCGTAGGCGCAGAGGAGGAGCCCGGCGAGCCCGGCGGCGCTGAACGGCAGGGCGGCGAGCGGCCCGGACACCGCCCTGCCGGGAATGATCATGACGGTTTCGGGAGCCAGCGCCCAGACGATCACCGGGGAGGCGACCAGGGCGCCGGAGAACAGCAGCGCGGCGCTGAAGCCGAGCGCGGCGGCGGCGAGGGCCGTGGCGGTGAGCGCGGTGTGGGCCAGTTCGCGCCAGGTGGCGCGCTCGCGCAGGCGGGTCCGCAGCCGGGCGCGGCGGCCGGCGCCGGGCAGCGGGCGGTGCGGGTCGGGCAGCGGTACCGGCTCGACCAGCCGCAGCCGTCGGCGTTCGAGGGCGGCGGCGGGGAGGCCCGCGAGGGCCAGGGCGAGGAGGACCGGCAGTCCGACCCCGACCACGGACAGGCCCAGACCGAGCACCAGCAGCACCGTCAGGGCGGCCAGCAGCAGCGGGCCGAGCAGCGCGCCGCCGAGCAGGTAGGCCCAGCAGCGCGGCACCCACGGGGTGACGGGGAAGTGCAGCGGGTGGGCTCGCAGCGCGGCCCAGACGGCCGTCGGCTGCTGCTCCTCCTCGTTCACCCGGTCACTCTAACGAACCCTCTGACCAGGCCTCGGGGCGTCAGGCGTGGAGACGGCGGAGCTGGCCGGGCGGAGTGCGGGCCGGGGGCGGGTCAGGGCGACGGCGGCGATCACCAGGACGCCGCCGGCCAGGGCGTTCCAGCCGACGGGCTCGGCGAGGAAGGCCGCGCCGAGGGCCGTGGACCACAGCGGCATGACGTAGGTGACGGCGGAGGCCACCGCGGTGCCGGCCGTGCGGACCAGCCCGAGGTTGAGCAGGTACGCGAGGCCGGTGCCGACCGCACCCAGCACCAGCAGGGCTCCGGCCGCGCCCGCCCCCGGCCAGTGCGGGGCGCCCGCGGCGAACGGCGCGACGGCGGCCAGCTCGGCGGTGGCGCAGGCGATCTGGACGGCTGAGAGGGTGACCACCGACTCCGGCCGGCCGGAGAGGAAGCGGCGCAGGTAGGTGAAGCCCGCGCCGTAGCAGCAGGCCGCGGCCAGGCAGGCGAGGCCGCCGGCGGCCTCGCCGGAGCCAATGCCGCGCCAGACCCCGAGCACGGTGAGCACGCCGACGAAGCCGAGGGCGAGTCCGGAGAGCCGACGGGCGCCGGGGCGGCGCTCCTCGGCGACGATGAGGACGGCGAACAGCAGGGTGAACAGCGGGGTGGTCGCGTTCATCACCCCGGCGAGGACGGAGCTGACCCGGGTCTCGCCGAACGAGAACAGCGTGAACGGCACGGTGTTGAGGAGCACCGCGACCACGGCGGAGTGCCCCCAGAGCGCGCGGTCGCGGGGGACGCGCTCGCGGCGCAGCACGAGGATCGCCCACAGCGTGACCGCCCCGAGGGCGCAGCGCCACAGCGACACCCACAGCGGCGGCACCCCCGCCTCCACCGCCACCTTGATCAGCGCGAAGCTCGCGCCCCAGATCGCCGACAGCGCCACGAAGCCCGGCAACCAGCGCCGCACCCGGATCACCTCCACCTTCGTCCCGTTGGTTCCGTGTCGGGTTCCGTCCCGGTCCCGCCCAGGGTCCAGTCTCGGGTCCCGCCTCGGGTCCCGCCTCGGGTCCCGCCTCGGGTCCCGTCTGGACAGAGGGTGGCCCGGTGGCAGAGCATGAGTCCAACAAGTGGCAGTGCCGGATGGATGAGGAAGTCTCATGGCCTCGGAGGTCAACCTGGCCCAGCTGAGGGCACTGGTCGCGGTCGCCGACACCGGTGGGTTCGGCGCGGCCGCCGACGAACTGGGCATCAGCCAGTCCGCCGTCTCGCACGCCGTCGCCGCGCTGGAGCGGACCCTCGGCGCGCCCGTCCTGCTGCGCGGCACCCCGGCCCGGCCCACTCCCCTGGGCGAGCAGGTCCTCCCCCACGCCCGCACCGCCGTCGCCTCCGCAGCCGCCGTGCGCGCCATCGCCACCCGGCACTCCGGCGGCCCCGTCGGGACCGTACGGCTCGCCGCGCCGACCACCGTCTGCCAGGCGCTGCTGCCCGGGCTGCTCCGGGACTGGAAGGCCGCCTACCCGCAGGTCACCGTCCGGGTCTTCGAGGGCGAGGACGACGAGCTCGCCACCTGGCTGGAGGCGGGCACCGTCGACGCCGCCGTCCTGGTCGACCCCGGGCCGCTCCCGCCAGGGGCGGTCGCGCTCGGGGCCGACTCCATGCACGCGCTGCTGCGCCGCGACCACCCCCTCGCCGGGCAGGAGACCATCCATGTCGCCGACCTGGAGGACGACGACTTCCTGCTCTCCGAGGGCGGCTGCGAACGCCACATCCGCGAGGCCTTCCGCCGGGCCGGCACCCGCTTCACCCCCCGGCACCGCATCCGCGACCTCAACACGCTCATCGGCATGGTGCACGCGGGCGTCGGGGTCTCGGTGATGCCCGCGCTGGCGCTGACCATGCTCCCGGCCGACTGCGTGCTCGTCCCGATCCGGCCGGCCGTCCACCGCACGCTCACGCTCACCGGGCCGACCAGCCGGCCGTGGTCGCCGGCGGTCGGCGGGCTGCTGGCGGCGGTGGGCGCCGCGCAGGGGGCGGGGGTCGCACAGGGGGCGGGGGCCGGGGTCCGCGTGGCGGCGCGCGCCTGACGGGGAGCCCGTCCGGCGCCCGGCCCACCGCCGGCGCCGGACCCCGGCTTGACCATTTCGGGGTTGACCGCCCTTCCTCGACAGGTCTATACCAGTGACAGCCTTCGGCAACTACCCCCTGCCGGAGGCCCGTTCGGTCTGCGCGCCACCCCCACCTCCGGCGTGAGCAGCCCCTCCCCCACTGCCGTCCCGCCTGGAAAGGCCCTCGATGGAACGCGCACTTCCCCCACGCCCCGCCCCCCGGAACCCGCGCCGCCGCCCGCGCCGGGTCGCCGCCGCCGTGGCCGGGGTGCTCGGCCTGGTCGCCGGCGGCGTCGCCGCGCTCGCGAACACCGGCTCCGCCGCCGCCGACACCACGACCGGCCTCGGCAGCAACTGGTACGCCTCGGCGCCCTATCTGATGCCCGAGGACAACAGCCCGCCGGACGCCGCGGCGGTGATGGACGCCACCGGACAGAAGGCCTTCCAGCTGGCGTTCATCCTGGCCCAGGGCACCAGTTGTTCGCCGGCCTGGGGCGGCACCTCCTCGATCGACACCGACACCACCATGCCCGGCGTCATCCAGACCATCCGCGGCAAGGGCGGGGACGTCTCGGTGTCGGTCGGCGGGTACGGCGGCACCAAGCTCGGCCAGGTCTGCGGCACGCCGGAGGCGACCGCCGCCGGGTACCAGAAGGTGATCACCAAGTACCAGTTGAAGGCGATCGACTTCGACCTGGAGGAGCCGGAGTACGAGAACACCGCGGCGATCCACAACGAGATCGGCGCCGCCCGGATCCTCCAGCAGAACAACCCCGGCCTCTACATCTCGATCACCACCGCCGGGACCAACGCGGGGACGGGCTGGTTCGGCACACAGATGCTGAACGAGGCCAAGTCGCAGGGCTTCACGCCGAACAACTACTCGATCATGCCGTTCGACGGCGGGTTCAACGGCGCCGCCGCGCAGACCGACGCGCTGGTGAAGTTCAACCAGATCCTCCAGACCACCTTCGGCTGGTCCGAGGCGACGGCCTACGCCCACGAGGGCGTGTCGATGATGAACGGCCGCACCGACGCCGCCGAGTACTTCCGGCAGGCGGACTTCCAGGCCGTGCTGGACTTCGCCACCGCGCACAACCTGGCCCGGTACACCTACTGGTCGGTCAACCGGGACCGTCAGTGCACGGGCCCGGTGGACCCGGGGCTGTCCGGCTCCTGCTCCAGCGTGGCGCAGAACGACTGGGACTTCACCAAGTACACCGTGAAGTTCGCCGGGGCGACGCCCCCCACCACGCCGCCGACCACCCCGCCGACCACCCCGCCCACCACGCCGCCGACGACTCCCCCGACCACCCCCGGGGCCTGCACCGACCCGGCGTGGAGCGCGAGCACCACGTACACCAGCGGCAGCAAGGTCTCGTACGGCGGCCACAAGTACCACGCCAAGTGGTGGACGCTGAACGAGGTGCCGAGCGCCAGCGGCCAGTGGGGCGTCTGGGGCGACGACGGTCCCTGCTGACACGGGCCGACGGGCTGACGGGCGACGCCCGGGCCCGGGGATCTGCGCACCCCGGGCCCCGGGCAGGCCAGTTCGCGGCCGCGGTCAGTTCGCGGCCGCGAACCGCTCCCGCAGGTCGGCCAGCACCTGCGCCGCCTCCGGGAGGCCGGCGGCCTCGCAGCGGGCGATGCCCGCGGTCAGCCGGGCGACGGCCGCCCCGGTACGGCCGAGGTCGGCGCCCTCGATCAGCGCGGCCAGCCGGACGGCCTCGGCCCGGGACGTCCCGGCCCGCTCGTCGCCGCCCTCGTAGACCGCGATCGCCCGCTCGACCTCGGCCAGCGCCTCCTCGTGGCGCTCGGCCATGGCTAGGCAGCGCGCCCGCTCGTAGTGCGAACCGCCGCGCAGGTACCAGGGGTTGTACTCCTGACCGGCCTGCCCGGCGTGCTCCCCGGCGGCGTCCGCCTCGGCCAGCCGGGCCAGCGCCGACGCCAGCCCCTCCGGGCCCTCGGCGTGCATCGTCAGCCGGGCGAACTCGCGTAGTGTCGCGGCCAGTTGGTCCACCTGGGGGGCCTGGGCGTGGGCCGCGAGGGCGCGGTCGAGGGCGGCCTTCGCGGCCTCCCAGCGGTCCGCCCGGGCCAGCGCCAGCGCGGCCTCGCAGGCGACCATGGTGTGGGTGTCCTGCTCCTCCCAGCCGGCGACGGCGTCGGCCAGCCGCAGGTACTCCTCGGCGGCGTCCCGGTGCTCGTCCAGTTCGGTGAGGCCCCGGGCGAGGTCCAGCCGGGCCTGCGCGAGCATCCGCACGTCCAGCTCCGGCGCGGCGGCGTCCAGCAGCACCGACTCCAGCACCGCGACGGCGTCGGCCGTGCGGTCGGCGGCGCGCAGCACGTCGGCCAGCTGGAGGCGGGCCCGGGCGGCGTCCTCGGCCGCCTCCCGGCCCTTGCGGTCGAAGCGCGCGGCCGCCTCGGTGAGCGCCCGGACCGCGCCGCCGCGGTCGCCGGCCCCCATGGCCGCGTGGCCGAGCATCAGGTAGGTGGGCGCGTACGGGTAGGAGTCGTCGCCCCAGCGGGCGGCCTCGGCGAGCGCCCGGTGGAACACCTCGACGGCCTCGGCGGACTCGCCGCCCTGCAGCAGCACCTGGCCCAGCAGGCCGAGCACCCGCGGGGTGTGCCAGGGCAGTTCGGCCGCGTCCAACTCGCCGAGCACCTCGCGCAGTTCGGTGGTGGCCTCGGCCAGCCGGCCCTGCCGGGCGGCCGCGTCGGCCAGGTACTGGCGGGAGGTGGCGGCGCGGCGGGCGGAGCCCAGCTCCACGGCGGTGCGGTGGTAGCCGCCGGCCGCCGCCTCGAAGCGCTCGACGGCCTCGGCGGGCGGCTCGGGCAGCGCCTCGACCAGGTCGTGGTGGGCGGCGTAGGCGCGGACCTGCCACACGATCAGGTGGTCGTCGTCGGCCATCGCGCCGGCGGACCGCAGCTCCTCGGCCCGGCGCAGCACCTCGTCGAGCGCCGGCCAGTCGGCCACCGTGCCCTCGACTTCGCCGAGTTCCACGATCAGCGCGCGGGCCCGGACCATCAGGGCCTGGCCGGGCAGCCCGGCCTGCTCGAACAGGTCGGCGGCGGCCAGCAGCCCGGCCCGGCCGTCGGCGTGCTCGTCCCGCTCCAGCGCCTGGTGGGCCCGCTGCTCGGCGAGTTCGGCGCGCAGCCGCCCGGGGCTGCCGACCGCGGTGCCCTCGGGGTGGGCGAAGCCGTCGGCGGCGGCGCGTTCGGCGATCCGCCGCCAGAGCCGGTCGGCGTCCGGGTGCCCGACGAGCTCCAGCTCGCGGGCCCGGACCACCAGGGCGGTGAAGTCCTCCGGCTCCGGCTCGACGGCCCGACGCGGTGCGGGCGCGAGCGCCGGGGCGGCGGCCAGCTCGGGCGCGGCGGCGGCGCGCACGCCGAGGGCCAGCGGCTCGGCCAGCAGCGGCTCGCGGGCCAGCCGGGCGCGCCGGTCGGCGCCGACCGCGTCGGTGCCGTTGCGGGCGTCGAAGCGGGCGGCGAGCGCGTCGGCCTCGGCGCGCACGTGGGCGAGCAGGGTGTCCGCCGTCCAGGAGGTGCCGGGCGGGCCGCTGACGGCGAGCCCGCCGTGGCCGCCCCGGGCCAGGACGGCGAGCAGCACCTCGACGCCGGTGAGGAAGGACAGCAGCCCGGACGGCTCGCCGGCCACCGCGAACAGGTCGCGGTTCTCGGCGAGCAGTTCCAGGCCGCGCGGCTCGTTGCCGGACAGCGCGCAGAACTCGACATGGCGGCCGACGGCGTGCGCCATCGAGGCCTTGCCGCGCGCGGCGCGGTAGCCGGTCAGGTGGCTGGAGCGGGCCTCGTCCAGACGGCCCCGGCGCAGCAGCGGGAGCAGGGCCGCGGCCTGGCTGAGGGCGGGCTCCTGCTCGCAGCTGCTCCGGCCGTCGAGGACCGGCTGCAGGACCTCCAGCGCCCGGGCGTCGTCGCCCGCGTCCGCGAAGTGCTCGGCGCGCGCCCGGGTCTCGCAGGCGTGGCAGTCGCTCAGCTCGGAGCGCGGGCGGGCCGTCCACAGCTCGTAGGCGTCCTGGCGGCCGGTGCCGGTCTGCGCGGCCAGGTGGTAGCGCTGGGCGTAGTACGGCTGGAGGTCGAAGCCGGCCGCCCGGTAGCGGTCGCGCAGTTCGGTGTGCCAGCGCCGCAGGGCCGGCAGCGGCACGTCCGGGTTGCCCAGGAGCGCGCCGGCCACCCACTTGAAGCGCCAGAACACCTGCTGGCGGGCCCACTCGCCGAAGCCGTCCGGGTCGGCGTCCCACAGCTTGAGGAGGCGGGCGAAGACGACCGGGCTCTTGCTGCGCTCGCCGTCGTACTCGTACGCCTCCATCAGCTCCAGCAGGGCCATCGAGCGCGCCCCGGTGTCGTCGAACTGCTCGGCGGCGTCGACGAGTTCCTCGGCCGCGACGGTCCGCTGGCGGCCGTACGGGCGGGCGTCGTTCTCGCGCAGCGCGGCCATCACCGCGTCGGGGGTGTCCAGCATCAGGCCTCCTTCGGGTCGGTGCGGTCCGGGCCGGCCGACTCGTGGCCGAGCATGGCGTGGTCGAGCAGGCTGATGAACGAGCGGTTGAGCAGGGCGCTCTCACTGGCCTTGAGCGGGCGGCGGGTCATCAGCACGGCCTGCCCGTACAGCGCCTCGACGGCGGTGACGGCCAGCTCGCGGTTGGTGACCGTCGCGGCGCGGCGCACCAGCGGGTTGAGGTGGTTGAGCACCAGTTGGGCGCGGGGCGCCTCGGCGCGCAGCGAGCCCAGGATGTCCGCCCACAGGCCGTCGACCTCCTCGGCGAGCTGGGCGCGGCTGCGCTCGTGCCGGGCCTCCCGGTTGTCCAGCAGCAGCGCGGGCGCGTTGGTCGGGTGGAAGCTGCGCAGGGCGACGTCGCAGTCGAAGCGGCCGACCACCTCGCGGGCGACGGCGAGGAAGGCGTTCGCGGCGAGCTCGGCGGCCGGGTCGACGGTGTCCAGGTGCGCGGTGACGGTGCCCGGGTCGAGGTCGGAGACCGAGACGCCGGGACGGATCTCGGGCAGCCGGTGCACCAGGTCGCGGTCGTAGGTGTAGCCGCCGTTGACCACGCCGAGGCCGGCGGCGCCGGCGATCGGGGCGACCTGGCGGAACTCCTCGACCGTGCGGGTCACCAGCACCACCGGGTGGCTGCGGGTGAACTCGTCCAGGGTGACGTTGCCGTCGGTGGTCTCGAACGGCAGCCACGGCAGCATCATCCGCAGCAACTCGTCGTCGTAACGGGCGAGTTCCTTGACGGCCAGGTGGTGCACGGACAGGAAGCGGTGCAGCAGCGCCGGATCGCTCGCGGACAGGCCGGTCAGCCAGTCGCGGATCCGGACGCCCAGCGCGTCGCGGACGGCGGCCAGCGTCTCGTCCGCGTACAGGCCCTCGCGGGAGGCGGTCGGGCGCAGGCCGTCGGTGTCCACCACGCAGCGGACGAAGAACGCCCAGTCCGGCAGCAGTTCGGCGGCCTGGTCGGACAGCAGCATGCCCTTGAGGTGCACCCGGTGGCCCGAACGGCGGGACGGCGGGGCCGCGTCCGGCAGCACGTAGGCGACGCCGCGCAGGCCGACCAGCGGCAGGTCCAGGTCGATGGTGTCGAGCGGGGTGAAGTCGAAGGCTGCGCGGCAGTACTCGGTCAGCGCGTCGCGCCGGGCCAGCGGCGAGCCGTGCCGCTCGGCCCACGGCGGGGTGCGGTTCACCCGGTGCTCGGTGCCGTTCGCGTCCACCACCGTGACGTCGTGGCGCAGCAGGCTGCCGAAGTCCCGGGCCAGCGCGAGGACACGGCCCGACCGCGTCCACTCGGCGGCGTCGGCGCGGGGGACCAGCGTCACGGTGGTGCCCGGCTCCGGCTTGGCCGCGGCGGGCAGGGTGCGGATCGTGTAGCGGCCGTCGGAGCCGCCGCGCCACTCGATCACCGGCGCGTCCGGGGTGGCGGCGGAGCGGGTCACCACGGTGATCTCGTCGGCGACCACGAAGCAGGCCAGCAGGCCGATGCCGAACTGGCCGATGAAGTCGCCGCGGGCCTGGGCCAGCCCGGCGCCGTCCAGCCGGCCGTCGGCGTCGCGCTTCGAACTGCGGCCGATGGTGGCGAGGAAGGTGTGGACGTCCGCCTCGGTCAGGCCGACGCCGGTGTCGGTGACGCTCAGCTCGTCGTCGGCGCGCACGACGATCCGGGCCGGCGCCTGCGGATCGAGGGCGCGGCGGGCGGAGATCGCGTCCACCGCGTTCTGCAGCAGCTCGCGCAGGTACACCCGCGGGCTGGAGTAGAGGTGGTGGGAGAGCAGGTCCACCAGGCCGCACAGGTCCACCTGGAAGGTGTGCGCGCTCGCCGCGTTGTCGGGCGTCGGGTTCTCGGATGGGGACACCGGGGGCTCTTTCGATCGCGGGGCGGGTGACGGAGGTTCTGGGCGGGCCGGGGCGTCAGTACGCGCAGCGGTCCCGGTGGGAGGCGAACGCCTTGAGCGGATCACCGGACAGGAAGTGCCAGGGCGACTCGGTGACGGCGCCGTCCAAGGCCTCGAACAGCAGGCGCGCGGTCTTGCGCTGGCCGGCCAGCGAGAAGGCCATCGCGAAGGCGTTGAAGGAACCCTGCCAGCCGCGGACCGGCGTGAAGTCCGGGTGCAGCACGGAGCGGAAGGCCGCCTCCTGCAAGTCGGCCACCACCTCCGCACTGGCCAGGTAGGCGCGGTCCTCACCGTCCGGGAGGTCCAGCCAGCGCTCCAGGTGCGCCAGCACGACCAGCTCGCCGAGCTGGCTGCCCTCCGGCGCCGCGAGCATCGAGGACCGGGCGAAGGCGTGCATCTCCTCGTGCGAGCCGCCCCACTTGGCGCACAGCTGCTGGAGGCGCTGGCGGTGCGAGGCCGGATGCCCGGGAGCACGGCGCACGGCGGCCTCGAAGCGGCAGGTCGCGACCTCCGCCGGGAGCGAGGCGCCGCGGGCGCTGATCTGCAGGAAGTACCAGGGGGCGAGCCAGGACGGCTCGCGCTCGGCGACCTCCAGCAGCTGCTCCTCGGCGACGTCCAGCCGCTCGTGGAACACCTTCCACTGCTTCTCGGACACGTGCTTCGCCCGGGCGCCCGTCCGGGCCTCCCAGGCCCAGGTGACGTGCCGGGCACCGGACAGCAGCAGCGCCGACGTGTCCTCGGGCCGGTCGGCGAGGGCCCGAGCCGTCCACTCCTCGACCCGGGGCACCTCGGCGATCGCACCGACCCGCCCGGTCAGATCGGCGCCGTCCCCGACGGCGGCCAGCGCGGGGCCCAGGGCCGCCCAGTCACCGGCGGCGGCCTGGCCGAGCATCAGGCGCAGCGACTCGTCCCCGAGCGCCGGATCCAGCCGCGGCGCCGCAACGGCCGCCACGGGCGCGGACCCGACGGCCCGTCGCACCCTCCCGCGCCAGCCCGCCCCGCTCTGCGCGGCCTCCTCGCCGGAGCGGCGTCGGAACAGCGGCATGTGTGGCCCCCTCGAACATCATCGGCATCTTTCGCATGGCCGCACGACGGCCACCCCAGATGAGTAGATATCACGGCCGACCGACATCCGTTTCCCCAGCCCAGGGGCGGTCCCGGTCCGGCCCGCGCGGGGACCGCCCCACGGCCCGCCGACCGGGGCGAACGGCCGGGGCCGACGGCCGGGGTGAGGGCACGTCGAACGGGGTGAGGGCACGTCGAGGGCGGCGGCGCCGTCCGGTCCGACGCCGTCCGGTCCGGCGCCGAGCGCAAACGGCCCCGGCGCCTCCTCGGCCCGGGGCTTCGCTTCGCGTACGCGGCGGCCGTCAGGCCAGTCCGAGCCCGGCGTCCGGGGTCCTGCCCGCCTGGGCCTGCTCGATCCGCTTGACCAGCATCGCCCCGAACCGCCGGGCGGCAGCCACGTCGGCCGGCCCGCCCTCGGTGGTCACGCTGGCGACGACGGTGCCCGAGCGCAGCACGATGCCGATGCCCTCACCCTCGCCCAGCTGGCCCTGGAAGACCTGGCTCTCGCTGCCCAGCACCGGGGAGTCGACCTTGCGGAACGGCCCGGCTCCGTAGGAGGCGTAGGACTCCTTGAGCTTGCCCTTGGCGGCGTCGCGGGTCGGCAGCGTCTCGACGATGAAGCGGGCGACCAGATCCCCCGAGGAGAACCGGACGGAGCCGCTGAGCGGCTTGCCGGTGCACGGCACCGACGCGGTGCAGGTGGTGGTGTGGTCGATGGTGTCGACCTTGCGCTTCTCCTCCTCCCAGCCCGCCATCGCCTTCGCGTCCGGCAGCACCTGCCCGACGAGCTTGTCGTCCAGCAGCACCGCCTCCAGGTCCGCCCCGGGCGTCGCCGCACCGGCCGGCGGAGCGGAGGCCCCGGCGCCGCCGCCTCCGGTCGCCGGCGCCGAGGCCGCACCCGAGGCCGCACCCGCCCCCGTCGCGGCAGCAGACGCGGACGCCGACGCCGGGACCGAAGCCCCTGCACCGCTCTCACCGCCCGCCGGACCCGTCGCGCTCGCCACCGCGCTCGCCGCCCCCGCCGCGCCCTTGGCCGCGTCCGAGCCCGCCGGGGAACTCCCCGTAGAACCCGACGAGCACCCGGCCAGCACCCCCATCAACGCCCCGGCCGCCACTGCGGCAGCCACCCTCCGACCAGCCATCCCCATCCCCATCGCCCGCTCCCTCCGGATGTCCGTGACCCATCAAGATAGCCGCCGCCCCCGGCCCACCCGCGTCCGGGTGCACCCGAGCCGATCAAGGACGGAGCGGGGGCGTGAACGGCGGGGGGGGGGGGGGGGGGGGGGGGGGGGGGGGGGGGGGGGGGGGGGGGAGGGGGGAGGGGAGGGGGGGGGGGGGGGGGGGGGAGGAGA
>NZ_JBWKEQ010000033.1:92072-99561 GCF_056435365.1 Kitasatospora sp. NPDC043949
CCACCCCCCCCCCCCCCCCCCCCCCCCCCTCCCCCCCCCCCCAAAGCCACCCCCACCCCCCCCCCCCCCCCCCCCCCCCCCCCCCCCCCCCCCCCCCCCCCCCCCCCCCCCCCCCCCGGGACTACATGGACTACCTGGACTACCGGAGGATCAGACCGCCGGGGCCGGGTAGGTCGGGAACTCGACGCCCGAGACGTACTGGACGACCCGGATGACCTGGCAGGAGTAGCCGAACTCGTTGTCGTACCACAGGTAGAGGATCGCGTTGTCGCCCTCGACCTTGGTGGCGCCGGCGTCGACGATCGAGGCGTGGCGCGAGCCGATGAAGTCGCTGGAGACCGCGTCCGGGGAGTCGGTGTAGTCGATCTGGCGCTTCAGCGGCGAGGTCAGCGAGACGTCGCGCAGGTAGTCGAGGACCTCCTCGCGGTTGGTCTCGCGGGCCAGCTGCAGGTTGAGGATGGCGATCGAGACGTCCGGCACGGGGACGCGGATCGAGCTGCCGGTGATCTTCGCCTGGAGGTCCGGGAGGGCCTTGGCGACGGCCGAGGCGGCGCCGGTCTCGGTGATCACCATGTTGAGCGGTGCCGAGCGGCCGCGACGGTCGGCCTTGTGGTAGTTGTCCAGCAGGTTCTGGTCATTGGTGAACGAGTGGACGGTCTCCACGTGCCCGCGCAGCACGCCGTACTCGTCGTCCATCGCCTTCAGCGGCGGGACGATGGCGTTGGTGGTGCAGGAGGCGCAGGACAGGATCTGCTCGTCGGGCTTGATCGTGTCGTGGTTGACGCCGTGGACGATGTTCGGGACGTCGCCCTTGCCCGGCGCGGTCAGCACGACCTTGGCGATGCCGGGGCGCAGGTGCTTGGACAGGCCCTCCCGGTCGCGCCAGCGGCCGGTGTTGTCGATCAGGATGGCGTCCTTGATCCCGTACTCCGTGTAGTCGACCTTGGTCGGGTCGTCGGAGTAGATCACGGTGATCTCGTTGCCGTTGGCGATGATCTTGTTGTTCGCCTCGTCGACGGTGATCGTGCCCTGGAACTGGCCGTGGATGGAGTCCCGGCGCAGCAGCGAGGCGCGCTTGACCAGGTCGTCGCCGCCGCTGTCGCGCACGACGATGGCCTTCAGGCGCAGGCCGTTGCCGGAGGCCTTCTCGATCAGCAGGCGGGCGACCAGGCGGCCGATCCGGCCGAAGCCGTAGAGGACGACGTCGCGGGCGTCGCGGCGCTCCAGCTTGTTCTCGCCGGTGGCGCCGGAGACGGCCCGGGCGGTGAACTCCTCGACCGACAGGCCGTGGTCGTCGGCCCGGTAGGTCGCGGCGAGCATGCCGATGTCGATCTGCGAGGGGCCGAGGTCCAGGGTGGTCAGCGCACTCAGGAAGGGCATCGTCTCGGTGACCGAGAGCTCCTCGCCGGCTATCTGGCGGGCGAAGCGGTGCGTCTTCAGGATGCTGACCACCGACTTGTTCACCAGGGACCTGCTGTGCAGCAGGACGGTCACGTCCCGCTCGCGGTGCAGTCGCCCGATGATCGGGATCATCGACTCCGCGATCTCCTCGCGGTTCTTCCAGTCCGTGAACACGTCGTCGTTGACAGTCACAAGTCCATCTTTCGAGCTGAGGGTGTTGCGCACATGGTAGCTTCGCCCGCCCCCACCCCTTCGGCCGGTCCCTCCCCCCGCCTGCCCGGCCGCGCCCCGCCCGCACCGCCCGGACCTGCGGCTTCGTCCCGACCGGGGCCCACCGCCCCGACGCCCGCCCACCGCGAAGGTGATCACCGCCACCCCCGGGGCCGGTCGCGGGAGCCTCGCCCACGGCGGATTTGCCGGGGGTGCGGGGTGGTGGGGTAATGGAAGCGACCCGTGCTTGAGCGTTCCGCGAACGACCCGGGAGCAGCCATGACAGACGGTCCCGAGCCCATCAGTGCCGAGGCCCTGCGCGCCGTGCAGGAGGAGTTGGCCGAGCTGCGCGGCGAGCGGGCGAAAGTGGTGGGGACGCTGCGCGGGGAGGACGTCGGCGACCGGGCGGACGCGGCGGACGAGTTGCAGCGGGCCGACGACGTCGCCCGGCTGGACGAGCGGATCGCCGAGCTGGAGGCCCGGGTCCGCGAGGGGGCCGCCGCCGGGCCGCCGTCCACGGAGGTGGTGGGGGTGGGCTCCACCGTCACCGTGCGGTTCGCGGACGGGGTGGAGGAGACCGTCGAGGTGGCGGAGCTCGCCGAGGTGCGGGAGGAGACCCTGGTGACCGCAGACAGCCCGCTCGGGCGGGCGCTGCTCGGGCGGCATGCCGGGGAGACCGTGAACTACGAGGCGCCGAACGGCGCGGCGAGCGCGGTCGTGCTGTCGGTCGGCGGACGGAGGGCTTCGTGAACTCCCCCGACGGCCGCGCGCGGGACGACTCCGCGCAGGACCCCGCGCAGAACCACGCCGCCCGGAACCGCCCCGCCCGGGACGAGCCGGCCGTGGGCCCCGACCCCGTCGGGCCGCCGCAGTTCGCGCCGTACCACCACCCGGCCGCCGGCTGGGGTGCCGCGAAGAGCGTGACGCGCTTCCTGGTGAAGGAGGGCGCGTACGTGGACGGGCCCCGGGCGATCATGCGGATGAACCACGAGAACACCGGGTTCGACTGCCCCGGGTGCGCCTGGCCGGACGACACCAAGGGCCTGCACCTGGACATCTGCGAGAACGGCATCAAGCACGTCACCTGGGAGATGACCCGCAAGCGGGTCGGCCGCGAGTTCTTCGCCGCCCACTCGGTGACCGAGCTGTCCGGGTGGAGCGACTTCGCGCTGGAGGACCAGGGCCGCCTCACCGAGCCGATGGTGTACGACGGCGCCTCGGACCACTACGTCCCGATCAGCTGGAAGGACGCCTTCGAGCTGGTCGGCCGCACCCTGCGCGAGCTGGACGACCCGAACCGGGCCGCCTTCTACACCTCCGGTCGGCTCGGCAACGAGGCCACCTTCCTCTACCAGCTGATGGCCCGCGAACTGGGCACCAACAACCTGCCGGACTGCTCCAACATGTGCCACGAGGCCAGCGGACGCGCCCTCCAGGCCTCGCTGGGCACCGGGAAGGGCACGGTCGACCTCAAGGACTGGGAGGTCACCGACGCGCTGTTCATCATGGGCGTCAACGCCGCCTCCAACGCGCCCCGGATGCTCACCGCCCTCGCCGACGCGCACCGTCGCGGCGCGCAGATCGTGCACATCAACCCGCTGATCGAGGCGGCCGCCACCCGCACCATCGTCCCGCACGACTTCGTGGACATGGCGCTGTTCAAGTCCACGAAGACCAGCACCCTGAACCTCCAGCCGCGCATCGGCGGCGACATGGCACTGGTGCGCGGCATGGCCAAGGCGATCCTGGAGCAGGCCACGGCCGACCCCCGGGCCCTGGACCGGCAGTTCATCGAGCGCCACACCACCGGGTTCGAGGCCTACCGCGCGCTGTGCGGGGCCACCCCCTGGGAGGAGATCGAGCGGCAGAGCGGGCTCGACCGGGCCGAGGTCCTCAAGGCCGCCCGGGTCTACCGCGACGCCGACCGCTCCATCGTCAGCTGGTGCCTGGGCGTCACCCAGCACGAGCACGGCGTGGACACCGTGCGGGAGATCGTCAACCTCCTGCTGCTGCGCGGCAACCTGGGCCGCGAGGGCGCCGGCCCGTCGCCGGTGCGCGGGCACAGCAACGTCCAGGGCAACCGCACCTGCGGCATCGACCACCGCCCCTCACCCGAGTTCCTGGACCGCCTCGCCGAGGCCTGCGGGATCGACCCGCCGCGCGCGCACGGCCTGGACACCGTCTCCGCCATCGAGGCGATGCGGCGCGGCGAGGTGACGGTCTTCGTCGCCATGGGCGGCAACTTCGCGCTCGCCGCGCCCGACACGCCCTACACCCACGAGGCGCTGCGCGGCTGCGAGTTGACCGTCCAGGTGAGCACCAAGCTGAACCGCAGCCACCTGGTGCACGGCCGCCGGGCGCTGATCCTGCCGTGCCTGGGCCGCACCGAGAAGGACCACCAGCGCGGCGGGGTGCAGAGCACCTCGGTCGAGGACTCGATGAGCATGGTGCACCTGTCCGTCGGCATGAAGCGCCCGGCCTCCCCGCACCTGCTGTCCGAGCCCGCCATCGTCGCCGGGATGGCCCGCGCGGCGCTGCCGGACAGCGGGACACCGTGGGAGTGGTACATCGAGGACTACGACCGCATCCGCGACACCATGTCCCGGGCCCTGGACGGCTTCGAGGACTTCAACCGCCGGGTGCGGCTGCCCCTCGGGTTCCGGATCAAGCAGCCGGCCCGCGAACTGGTCTTCCTCACCCCCTCCGGGCGGGCCGAGTTCTCCACCGCCCCGCTGCCCGACGTCGTCCCCGCCCCGGGCACCCTGGCGCTGGGCACCATGCGCTCCCACGACCAGTGGAACACCACGATCTACTCCGACAACGACCGCTACCGGGGCGTGCGGAACCTGCGCACGCTGGTCTTCCTGAACACCGACGACATGCGCGAGCGCGGCATCGCCGAGTTCGATCCGGTCGACATCACCAGCACCGCGAAGGACGGCAGCACCCGCACCCTGAACGGCTACCTCGCGATCCCGTACGACATCCCGCGCGGCTGCGCGGCGGGCTACATGCCCGAGATGAACGTGCTGTGCGCGATCGCCGACCACAGCACCCAGAGCGACCAGCCGATCATGAAGCACCTCAAGGTCACCGTCACCAAGGCGTAGGAACCGAGGACGGCGCCCACTCCAGACGCCCACTCCTGAACGCCCACTCCTGAACGCCCACTCCTGAACGCCTACTCCGACGGCTGCGGCGTCCAGCGGTGCAGGCCCTTGCGGTCGTAGTACCGGGTCATCCCGAAGCCGAAGGCCAGGGCGAGCAGCACGCCGACCGCGATCATGGTCCAGCCCCGGGCCAGGCCCGCGTCCGCCCGGGCGTCGAAGAACAGGATCGCCCGGATGCCGTCGCTGAGCTGGCGCATCGGCTCGAAGACGCTGAGGAAGCGGTAGAAGCCGGGCACCGCCTGGAGCGGGATGGTCGCCCCCGAGGAGGGCAGCGCCAGCGCGATGAAGACGAACATGGACACCAGCTGCCCGATCCCGCCGAACGCCGCATTGATCGCCTGGACCCCGAGGCCGACGGCGAGGCTGGCGCAGTAGGCGAAGACCCAGAGCAGCGCCTGGTGCGGGGCGTCCATGCCGAGGACGGTGACCGAGCAGAGCATCACCAGGGTGGTGGTGAGCAGCATGATGCCGGCCGTCATGACCATCTTCAGCAGCAGGGTCTGGGTGCGGGTGATCGGGACGGTCGGGCGCCGGGTGTGCCAGGGGCCGAGCTCGCTGTCGCTGTAGCCGAGCGCGGTGTCGACGCCGTTGTGGATGATGTTGCCGCCGATGAAGCCGGTCAGCACGGCCAGCAGGGTGTAGTAGAAGGCGCTCAGGCCGAGCCCGCTGTGGGCGCCGATCGGGTGGCCGACCCGGGTGGTGACGGCGAGCGGGTCGGCGAGCAGCAGCCGCGCGGTGGCGCTGGTGCCCGTGCCGGAGCCGGAGCCGGAGCCGGAGCCGGCGGAACCGGACGGCGGCGCGGCCGCGGTCAGCTCCTTGCCGAGCGCCAGCGAGGCCTGGTGGGCGGCGGACTGGGTGATCTGGGAGGCCAGCGAGGAGCCGAGGCTGCCGAGGCCGGGGTTGGTGAGCACCGTCAGGGTGGGCCGTTCGGTGGCCCGGCCGGTGGTCAGTGCCGCCACGTCGGCGGTGAACGCCTGCGGGACGAGCAGCGCGCCGTAGACCTTCCCGGTGGAGAGCTGGTCCATCGCCTCGGCCTGGTCGACCTGGCGCCAGTCGACGGTGCTGCCGGGCGTCCCGGCGACGATCTCCCGGCTGAGCCGCGCGCCCAGGGTCTCCGCCCGGCCCGGCGGCGGCGGGCCCTGATCCGCGTTCACCAGGGCGATCGGGAGCCGGTGCAGGTGCCCGGTCGGGTTGAGGATGCCGCCCATGTAGAGCAGCGAGAGCACCACGGCCAGCAGGCCGCACAGGATGCTCGGGACGAGCCACAGCTTCGCGTGGCGGGCGAGCACGAGGGCCCGCGCCTGCCGGGGACCACCCTGGGAGCCTGCGGACGCCATGCCACCCCTCGGATTCGGGCGCAACCTGGTGCTGCTGCCGATGCGGTGGGAAGTCGTTCCGTGGCGGCCCGGCGGCAAAACCCCACGTCACCCGATCCGCCCCGCCGCCCCCCGCCACCCCTCGCCGCGCCTTGGCCGGGACGACCGGAGACAGAAGGTAAAGGTTCTACCAAGTACGCAAGTATCGGCCTCCGCGCGGTCTATGCTTCTGGAGGTTTGAAGAAGGCACCTCGTTCGGTGAGGCTTCTTCACGGACACAGGCCACTGATCCGACGACGTCGAGAGACGCCCAGGGTTAGGACAGATCTTCCCGACCTAAGGGTTGATCCGAAGTGGCTTCCGGCCCGACCGGGCTGGACACGCCGTGGAGTGCCAAAGCTCTGACGAGTTGGGGTGAACCGGCGGTCGCTTCGCGCGCCGGCGAACTCCTTGCCGCGTCGATCACACGCACCACGGGGTGCGTCGACCGGGAGGAGGCGAGAGACATGGATTGCAGTAGTCCGGGCCACAGTTGCCCCTACCCCCGCCTGTCCTCGCACACTCCCGGCACGCGGTAACGACCCTCCCTGCGAACATTTCTGACGGTACATCACCTCAACACCCGGCTTCGCCGTGCCCGAACGGGCCCGCACCGCCGGGTGGCGATGCGCCGCGCCCGTCCGCAGGGGGATCGCCGCCGTGCGCCCCCGATCGCCCCGCCTGCCCCGGGGCCCACGGGAGGATCGTCATGACCACCAACGCCACGCTCAACTCCAAGGTCCCCGCCCCGCGTTCAGCGGTACTGGACGACGCCCACGTCGGCGACATCAGGGGTGCGCTCGGCACCATCCGGCTCGACGACACCACGCCGCGCCACGGCCTGTCCGCAAGACTCAAGACCCTGCTCGCCATCGTGGGCCCCGGCCTGATCGTGATGGTCGGCGACAACGACGCGGGCGCCTTCTCGACGTACGGACAGGCGGGGCAGAACTACGGCACGCAGTTGCTGTGGACGCTGCTGATGCTGGTCCCGGTGCTGTACGTGAACCAGGAGATGGTGCTGCGCCTGGGCGCTGTCACCGGTGTCGGCCACGCCCGGCTGATCCTGGAGCGCTTCGGGAAGTTCTGGGGCGCGTTCAGCGTCATCGACCTGTTCCTGCTGAACGCGCTGACGCTGGTCACCGAGTTCATCGGTGTCACCCTGGCGGCCGGATACCTCGGGCTGCCGAAGGTCGCCGCGGTGGTGCTGGCGGCGGTGGTGATCATCGCCTCGGCGTTCACCGGCTCGTTCCAGCGCTTCGAGCGCGTCGCGGTCACGCTGTGCGTGGGCTCGCTGCTGCTGGTGCCGATCTACTTCATGGTCCACCCGAAGACCTCGCAGATGGCGCACGA
>NZ_JBWKEQ010000034.1:0-5891 GCF_056435365.1 Kitasatospora sp. NPDC043949
TGGTGGGGACCGAGGCGCTTTCCCTCTGCTTGGGGGCGCTTTCCTGCGAAGTTCTGTGGAGTTCGCCCGGAGTCGCCTCTGGCGGCGCCCCGCCTCCCCTCCCGGCCGCGGCCGGGGGGGGACCCGGGCGGATAGCCCTGCTGCTGCCGGAGACCAGGACGACCCGCTACGAGCAGTTCGACCGGCCGCTGATCGAGAAGAAGATCAAGGAACTGGCGCCGGACGCGCAGATCGACTACTACGACGCCGGCCAGGACGCCGCCGTCCAGCAGACCCAGATCGACGCCGCCGTGAAGAAGGGCGCCAAGGTGCTGATCCTGGACGCGGTGGACGCCAAGTCGATCCAGGCGTCGATCCAGAAGGCGCACGACGCGGGCGTCAAGGTGGTCGCCTACGACCGCCTCGCCCAGGGGCCGGTCGACGCCTACGTGTCCTTCGACAACCGCAAGGTCGTCGAACTGCGGGGCCAGGCCGCGGCGGCGGTGGACGGCACGGCGGACGGCGGCGAGACGATCACGACCAACGGCTCGCCCACCGATCCCAACGCTGCCGACCCCAACACGGCTGACCCGAACGCGGCCGACCCCAACACGGCTGACCCGAACGCTGCCGCACCCAGCGCGGTCGACTCCAGCGCGTCCGGTTCCGAGGTGTCGGGCCGGAGTGTCCCGCTTACCGGCCAGGACTTCCAACTCGACGGCGTGCAAAGGATCCTGGCGGGCGCCCAGGCCATGTCGGTCTACAAGCCCTTCAAGTCGGAGGCCGACGTGGCCGCGCAACTGGCCGTCGACCTGGCCTACGGCCAGGAAATCGGCGGTGCCCTCGTGCCGACCACGGTGACCAGCGGCAGCAGCGACAAGGTGCCGGCCGGCCTGATCGCCCCGGTCGCGCTCACCAAGGACAACATCAAGGCCACCGTGGTCGCCGACGGCCTCTTCACCGTCGCCCAGATCTGCACGCCGGACTACGCCGCCGCCTGTTCCGCGGCCGGCCTCCAGTAGCTGCGGCGGGCGTGAGCACCCCCGTGCGGGCCCTATGCTGCGGAGATGCCGAGTGAGCTGCGCACTCTCAAGCCGGAGACCGATCAGCCGGAGACCCACCAGTCGGAGACCCACCAGTCGGAGGCCGATCCGTCGGAGGCCGACCTCGCCTTCATCCGGCGCGAGACTGAGCTGAAGCCCGTCCCGTTCGTCCCCGAGGTCGGCCTGCACATGGCCGAGGACGCGATCACCCTGTGGGAGACCACCGAGCGGGCGCGGGGGGAGGTCGGACTGCCGCCGCCGTTCTGGGCGTTCGCCTGGGCGGGCGGGGTGGCCGTCGCCCGCCACGTGCTGGACCACCCCGAGCTGGTGGCCGGGCGGGCGGTGCTCGACGTGGCCGCCGGGGGCGGGGTGGTCAGCGTCGCGGCCGCGCTGAGCGGCGCCGCGTCCGTGCGTGCCGCCGAGATCGACGCCTACGCGGTGGCCGCCATCGGCCTCAACGCCGAGGCCAACGGCGTGCGCGTGGAGGCCGCGCTGGTGGACCTGGTGGACGGCGACGGCGCCCCGGCCGACGTGGTGCTCGCCGGCGACGTCTTCTACGAACGGGCCATGGCCGCCCGCTTCCTGCCCTTCCTGGAACGGGCCGCCGCGCGCGGCGCCACCGTCATCGTCGGCGACCCCGGCCGGGCCTACCTGCCCCGGGAGCGGTTCACCGCGCTCGCCGCCTACCAGGTGCCGGTCGTCGCCGACCTGGAGGACACCGCCGTCAAGACCACCACGGTGTGGCGGCTGGGCTGACGGCCCGTCCGTCCAGGCTGCGGAATTCCCGGCCGTCGGGCGGAACCGCCTGCTAGACAGGCCGCCATGACCGAAGAGATCGCCCCGCGCACCGCTGCCCCCGACGGGATCGCCCTGCGCACCGCCACCCCCGACGAGATTCCCGCCCTGCTCGCCCTCTGGGCCCGGGCGGCGAAGGGCGCCAGCATCACGGACGACGCCCCGGGCGTGGCCGCGCTGCTCGCCCGGGATCCGGAGTGCCTGATCGTTGCCACCCCGGCGGGCGACCCGGCCGCCGTCCTCGGCACCGTGATCGCCGGCTGGGACGGCTGGCGCTGTCACCTCTACCGGCTCGCCGTCGACCCCGACCACCGCCGCCGGGGCATCGGCGCCGCCCTGCTCGCCGCCGCCGAGGAGCGCTTCGCCGCGCTCGGCGGCCGACGCGCGGACGCCATGGTGCTGGACGACAACGCCCTCGGCCACCGCACCTGGGCGTCCGCCGGTTACCGCCCCGAACCGCAGTGGAGCCGCTGGGCCAAGCCGCTGACCGCCTGATCCCGCCCCCGTCCGTGGACGCCGTCCAGCGGGTGGGGACGGCGCTGGGGAAGCTGAAGTAGCCGCAGCCCGCCGGGACCTGCCCTGGCGGCGGGAGGAGGGCGCGCGACGGTCGATACCGTGGGACGTATGCGAATGCCGAGGCGGTGGTTCCGTCGGCCGGACCACGGCGAGGAGGCCTTCCAGGACGGGCTCCAGAGGTCGCTGGAGCGGTTCCACGGCGACCTGCTGAACTACCCCGCGGACGGGCCCTGGGACGAAGTCGCCTACTGGGACCCGCTGTCGGCCGTCCGGCTCTCCGGCGGCGGGGTCGGTGACGGGCGCTGGGAGGACCGGAGCCGGCTGGGCGTGCCCGGACCGTTCTACGCCGGCATGACGGACACCGGCCTCAACGGGCCGTTCTACCTGCCCGCGCACGTCCTCTCCGGCGAGGAGCACTGCGAGTTCGTCTACCGCCAGCCGGGCGGACTCCGGGAGTTGGCGGCCCTCGTCGGGGTCGCCCAGATGGAGCCGATCGGCGGCTTCAACTGCGACGGCGACGACTACTGGACGCCGGAGACCGTCCGGGCGTGGTGGCACGGGCGGGACGCCGTCCGGGAGTGGATCGCCGCCGAACTGGCCGACACCGACGGGCGCAACGACCCCGAGTCGTTGCGCGGGTACGCGGCGTACCTGGACGACGGGCTGGAGGACTACCTGCGGGGCTACGTCTTCTGGTTGACCGAGGGGCGCGAGCCGGGGCTCGACGAACCGCTGCCGACACTCTGACGCCTCACGCTCTGGACGCGGCACTGCGACGTGCGGCACCCGGGCGTTCCCGGGTGCCGCAGCTGTCGTTCCGGGGGCTCAGCCTCGCAGTTCGGCGAGCCAGGCCTCGACCTCGGTGGAGGTGCGGGGGAGGCCGGCCGAGAGGTTCTCGTTGCCGTCCTCGGTGACCAGGATGTCGTCCTCGATCCGGACGCCGGTGCCGCGGTACTCCTCGGGCACCGTCAGGTCGTTCTGCTGGAAGTAGATGCCCGGCTCGACGGTGAGCACCATGCCCGGCTTCAGCGGGCCGTCGACGTGCTCCTCGGTGCGCGAGTGGGCGCAGTCGTGGACGTCGATGCCGAGCATGTGGCCGGTGCCGGCCAGGGTGAAGCGGCGGTGCAGGCCCAGCTCGTACACCTTGTCGGCGGTGAGGTCGCCGAACAGGCCCCAGGAGGTGAGGTGTTCGGCGAGCTCGCGCTGGGCGGCGTGGTGGAAGTCGCGGAAGTCGGCGCCGGGCTTCACCGCGGCGATGCCGGCTTCCTGTGCTGCGAACACCGCGTCGTAGACCTTGCGTTGCAGGTCGGTGAAGCGGCCGCTGACCGGGAGGGTGCGGGTGACGTCGGCGGTGTACAGGCGGTTGGTCTCCACGCCGGCGTCGAGCAGCAGGAGGTCGCCGGGCTTGGCGTGGCCGTTGTTGCGCACCCAGTGCAGGGTGGTGGCGTGCGGGCCGGCAGCGGCGATGCTGCCGTAGCCGATGTCGTTGCCCTCGATCCGGGCCCGGACGAAGAAGGTGCCCTCGATCAGCCGCTCGGGGGTCTCGGTGTCGGTGCCGAGGATGCGCACCACGTCCTCGAAGCCGCGGGCGGTGGCCTCGCAGGCGAAGCGCAGCTCGGAGATCTCGAACTCGTCCTTGACCAGGCGCAGTCCGGACAGGAAGACCTCGAACTCCGCGTCCCGCTCGGCGACGGCCAGGCCCTGGAGGGACTGCTCCACGCCCGCGTCGTGGCGGCGCAGCACGCGCACCGGGCCGGTGGCCGCGCGCAGATCGGCGTGGACGGTGCGGACGTCCCGGCAGGGCAGGCCGAGCAGCTGCTCGCTCTCGGTCAGGCTGTTGCGGCGGCCGTCCCACAGCTCGCCGTGGTTGTCCAGCCAGAACTCGCCGTTGTCGGTCCGGGAACGGTCGCGCAGGTAGACGGCGGCCCGGTGGCCGGCGTCGCCGGTGGGCTCCAGGACCAGCACGGCGTCCTGGGACTGGTCGCCGGTCAGGTAGACGTAGTCGGAGGACGGGCGGAACGGGTAGTCGGTGTCGTTGGCCCGCACCTTCGGGTTGCCGGACGGGACCACCAGCAGCTCGCCGGGGAAGGCCGCGGACAGCTCGGCGCGGCGGCGGGCGGTGTGCGCAGCCTGCGGGATCGGCTCCAGGGCGAGGCGCTCGGTGTCGGCCCAGCCCTGCTTCATGTTCTCGGCGAGCTCGTCCGTGACGCCGCGGGTGAGGCCGTTCTTGCGGTACTTGATGGTCTCGGCGGGTTCGGTCACAGCAGACTCTCCAGGTGAGGGTGGTGGATGCAAGGTGCTTCGCTACGCTGACCTGCCCGGTACGTAACAAGCGTTATGTACGGTATATCGAGCAGAGTTCGAAGAGAAGGGGTAGACACCTCGCGGAACCGGCCGGCCCGGCGGCCGGGCCTTCCACCTGCGCAACGACAACGCCACCCGGCGGCCTGGATCTCAGACGGTGCCGAAGTCGCCGGACTTGACTCCGGTGACGAAGGACCGCCAGGCGTCGGCGCCGAAGGCGAGCTGAGGGCCCTCGGGGTCCTTGCTGTCGCGGACGGGGAGGATGCCGGGGAGTCCGGGTGCGACCTCGACGCATTCGCCGCCACCGTTGCTATACGAGGACTTCAGCCAGGAGGTGGGCTTGACCGTCGCGATGGGGAACATGGCGTGGAACTCCTTGAGACGGGCGTGGATGAGGGCCAACGAGTCCTCGCATGAGAGGGCTTGGGCCTGGAGCCAATGGTAAGTCCTTGCGAGGGAACGGATCTTGTCCTCGTCCTCGCGCTCGACGTAGCCCCGTTGGATGGTTTCGAGGTAGGCCATCCACTTCTTGTCCGTGCTGGTCAGCAGCGTGAACGGCATGGTCGCCGGGAGGGCTTCGCCCGTCCGAGCCCTACCGGCCGGCCGTTGTCGGCGAGCGGGTCTACGACGTCCGCTCCGGGTGCTGGGCCGTCTTCATGGGGTGGCAGCACGGGCTGGCCTTCCTCCGGCCCGTCGGAGGTGGCGTGGAGTGGGACACCGAAGCGCGTTGGATCACGAACAGCGAAGAGTGCGATGCCCCATGAGCAGCATGATCGACAAGGTCACGGCCGAGGACCGTCGCGCCGCGGCCGACATCCTCGACGACCTCCAGGCCGTCCTGAGCGCCGCCGAGGTCAAACTGCCCTCCCTCGGCATCGACTGGCGCTCGGCCAAAGCCACCGGAGTCATCCTGATCGACCTCGGAGCCGCCCGGCCGGACGTCATCGAGCGACTGGTCGTCGTCCTCCGCAGGGGAATGCGACCGTAATCGCCTCCGGCGCCATCGCCATCGGGAGCTTCGCGCTCGCGGGTGTGGTTTTCCTCGCGATTCCTGAGCGTGTTCCCACGGAGGCGAGTGCCTTGGTGTTCGTCCTTATCCTCTTCGCCTCCTCGACGGGGGGATTCGCGCTTGCCGCAGGGTGGATGAGGGTGCAGACATGACGGCGGGGGGGGGGGGGGGGGGGGGGGAGCAGGGAGGGGGGGGGGTGGTGGGGGGGGGGGGGGGGGGGGGGGGGGGGGGGGGGGAGAAAGGAG
>NZ_JBWKEQ010000034.1:5901-22085 GCF_056435365.1 Kitasatospora sp. NPDC043949
CGTCTAGGGTGCTATGGTATTCGTGGTGGGCGAGGGGTGAAAACGGCCCCCCCACCCCCCCCCCCCCCCCCCCCCCCCCCCCCCCCCCCCCCCCCGAGGTTCCGGTGTCAGGCGCCGTTGAGGGCGTAGGTGCGGAAGGTGGCCAGCAGGGGGAGGACCTCGGTCTGGCTCGGGTCCTCGGTCACGGCGCGCATGGAGTCGATCACCGCGCGGGCGATGGCCTTGGTCACCGCCAGGTCGTCCGGGGGCGCGAGGGCGCCCCAGGTCTTCAGGGCCTGGGTGAGCAGGGCGCTCATCCGGGCGCCGATGTTGGAGCTCACCGCGTCGGAGAGTTCGGCGATCTCCTCGTCGCTCATGGTGGACCGCAGGCCGAAGGCCAGGGCCATCAGGGTGTCCATCGCGTGCTCGCCGTACGCGGCGACCAGCGCCGGGAGCGACCGCTCGTCCGCACCGCCCGCGGCGAGGGCGGACAGCGCCTCGTCGTCGTCCTTCCACGCAGCCTCCAGGGCGGCCAGGGCCCGAAGAGACTCGTCTACCGTCATCCCGTCTGTCATGGGAGGAACGGTATTGAGCCCGTAGCGTCCGAACCCAGGGTTCGGGCGCCGGAATCACCCCTTCGAGCGAAGCGGGGCCTGTTCGGGCCGATGGGTGTGCGCGAAGTGCTTCGCGTCCCAGCTGCCGCCCAGCTCCGGGGCCAGCGAGGCGAGCGCGAGGGCGGCGAAGTCCGCGGCGGCTGCGGCGCGTTCCGGCAGGGCGCCGAGCAGCGGGGCGCCGGCCGAGCGCGGCAGGTCGGCGAGGTTGCACCGTTCGGCGAGCCCGGGGGAGGAGGGCCAGGAGCCGACGACCACGCCCGCAAGGGGGAGTTGACGCGAAGTCAGGGCCTCCGCCGAGAGCGCGACGATGTTCAGCGTGCCCAGCCCGGCGGAGGCGACGAGCAGGACCTCGGCCGGCAGCCCGGCGTCCAGGACGGCCCGGGCCTGGTCGGCGAGGGTGCGGCCCTCGTCGTCGTAGCGGACGAGCAGCCCGCCCGCGCCCTCGACCAGGACCAGGTCGTGCGCGGCGGCCAGTTCGGCGACGGCGGTGGCTACCTCGGCGGGGGAGAGGAAGGGCATCCCGGCCCGCCGGGCGGCGGTGTCGGGCGCCAGCGGCTCCGGGTAGCGGACGAGTTCACGAATCGTCAGATCGCCTGCCAGGCGCCGGACTTCGTCGGCGTCACCGGGCTCGCCGGGGGCGATCCCGGTCTGTCCGGGCTTGAGCACCGCGACCCGCAGGTCGGCCCGCAGCGCCGTCGAGGCGAGGGCTGCGGTGGCGACGGTCTTGCCGACCTCGGTGTTGGTGCCCGTCACGAACAGGATGCGGGCGCTCATCCGGCCACCGCCGCAGCGGTCACGGCGTCGGCGATGCGTGCCACGTCCTCGTCCTCCGTCACGTAGGGGGGCATGGTGTAGATCAGGTCCCGGAAGGGCCGCAGCCAGACGCCGGCCCGGGCGGCCGCCTCGGTGGCCGCCGGGACGTTCACCGGGTGGTCCAACTGGACGACGCCGATGGCGCCCTGGACCCGGACGTCCCGGACGCCCGGGAGGTCGGCGGCGGTCGCGAGCCCGTCGGCCAGTCCGGCCTCGATGCGCTTGACCCCGACCGTCCAGTCCTGGCCCAGCAGCAGCTCCAGCGAGGCGCTGGCGGCCGCGCAGGCCAGCGGGTTGCCCATGAAGGTCGGCCCGTGCGCGAGCACCGGCATCTCGCCGCGGCTGATGCCGTCGGCGATCTCGCCGGTGCACAGCGCGGCGGCGAGGGTCAGGTAGCCGCCGGTGAGCGCCTTGCCCAGGCACATCACGTCCGGCGAGACGCCCGCGTGGTCGGCGGCGAACAGCGCGCCGCTGCGGCCGAATCCGGTGGCGATCTCGTCGAAGACGAGCAGCACCCCGTACCGGTCGCAGAGTTCGCGCAGCATCCGCAGGTAGGCGGGGGAGTGGAACTGCATCCCGCCGGCGCCCTGCACCACCGGTTCGACGATGACGGCGGCCAGCTCGTCGGCGTGCCGGGCCATCAACTCCTCGAACTCGGCCGCGTACCCGGCGTCGAGCGGGGCGTCGAACCCGGCCGGCGGCTGCGGGGCGAACAGCTGCCCGGGCAGCACCCCGCCCCACAGGTGGTGCATGCCGCCGTCCGGATCGCAGACGGACATCGGGTGGAAGGTGTCGCCGTGGTACCCGCCGCGCCAGGTCAGCAGCCGGCGCTTGGCCGGGCGGCCGGTGGACTGCCAGTACTGGAGGCACATCTTCATCGCGACCTCGACGGCCACCGAGCCCGAGTCGGCGAGGAAGACGTGCTGCAGCGGCTCGGGCGTGATCTCGACCAGCGTCGCAGCCAGTCGGACGGCGGGCTCGTGGGTGAGCCCGCCGAACATGACGTGGCTCATCCGCCCCAGCTGCTCGCGCACGGCCTCGTCCAGCACCGGGTGCCGGTAGCCGTGGATGGCCGCCCACCAGGACGACATCCCGTCGACGAGCTCGCGCCGCCCGTCCGCGACGGGCTCGGCGAGGCGCAGCCGGACCCCCGAGGCGGATTCGACCACGTACGGGGTGGCGGTGCCGGGCATCGGCCCGTACGGGTGCCAGACGTGGGCGCGGTCGAGGGTGAGCAGCGTGTCCGCGGACAGCTGGGGCATGATGCGTCAGTCTCCAGAACTATCAGGCATTGGGCGCGAGTTCGGTGCCGGCGCCGCGCAGCCGGACCTTGACGAGGTCGCTGCGCAGCTCCCCGTCCGAGGCGGCGGCGTCCTCCGCGGCCGACGCAGCGGTGTCCTCCGAGGCCGGGGCGTGCGCGTGCCCGCCGCACGGGCCGCAGCCGCCGCCGCTGCCGCAGGCCGACGCGGCGGTGCCGCAAGCCGACGCGGCGGAGGAGGCCGCCGCGACGTCCGCGCGGTGGCGGGGCAGGGTGGCCTCGCCGGCGCCCTCGACCTCGAACCCGGCGTCCTTGATCATGTCGAGGTCGGTCTGCCCGGCCTGGCCCTCGCTGGTCAGGTAGTCGCCGAGGAAGATCGAGTTGGCGAGGTGCAGGCCGAGCGGCTGCATCGAGCGCAGGTGCACCTCGCGGCCGCCGGCGATCCGCACCTCGGTGTCCGGGTTGACGAAGCGGACCATCGCCAGGATGCGCAGGCAGCGCTGCGGGGTGAGGTTCCACTCCTTGGCGAGCGGCGTGCCCTCGAACGGGATCAGGAAGTTGACCGGGACGGAGTCCGAGCCCAGCTCGCGCAGCGCGAACACCACGTCGACCAGGTCCTCGTCGCTCTCGCCCATGCCGGCGATCAGGCCGGAGCAGGCGGACAGGCCCGCGCCGTGCGCCTTCTTCACGGTGTCCACCCGGTCCGCGTAGGTGTGGGTGGTGGTGATGTCGCCGTAGGTCTTCTCGGAGGTGTTGAGGTTGTGGTTGTAGGCGTCGGCGCCGGCCGCCTTCAGCCGCTCCGCCTGGTTGTCGGAGAGCAGGCCGAGGCAGACGCAGATCTCGACCTCGGGGTCGGCCTCCTGGATGGCGGCCATGGTGTCGGTGACCCGGTCGATGTCACGGTCCGTCGGGCCGCGGCCGCTGGCGACCAGGCACACGCGCTTGGCGCCGCCGGCCACCCCGGCCCGGGCCGCCTCGGCGGCCTGGTCGGGCTTGAGCCAGGTGTACTTGAGGATCTCGGCCTTGGAGCCCAGCCGCTGCGAGCAGTAGTTGCAGTCCTCCGGGCAGAGCCCGCTCTTGAGGTTCACCAGGTAGTTGAGCTTCACGCGCCGGCCGAACCACCTCCGGCGGACCTTGCCGGCCGCGGCGACGACGTCCAGCAGCTCGTCGTCGGTGGTGGCGAGGACGGCCAGCGCCTCCTCGCGGGTCGGGACTTCGCCGCGCAGGCCCTTGGCGGTGAGGGTATCGAGCAGATCCATGGGGCCGATCCTGCCTGGTGGCGCTTGAATGGCGCCAGAGGAAACCCGCCAGAAGATCGGCGGAAGGATGTGCCACTTGCCACAGTGTCGAAGCTCACGGTGTCGCCGCTGGTCACGAGCTTGACGCCGGTACGAATCGGAGGTTACCGGCCGGTAGGCGGTGGTCGCGGCGAAGGGCCGGGGAGGCCGGCGCAGGGCGGTCGCCGGTACGCGTGCCGGACGGTCGCGGACGCCCGCGCGCGGCGGTGACCGGCAACCGCCCACCCAGTGATCCACGCCACCCGACGGTTGCTTAGAATCTGCGCCATGACCACGCAGGGGGAGCGCACCCCGACTCCGGGAGAGGGCCAGAACGGCCAGGCAGTGCGGCGGACCGGCGGGGCCCCCGCCAGCGCGGGCACGGACCTGATCGGTAGTCGGGGCGGCGGCAGGGGCAGGCGGTTGACGGCCCGCCGGGCGGTGGGCTGGGTCGTCGTGGTGGGAGTGGTGGCCGCCGGCGGATGGATCATCACCCGCCCGATGCCCGGCGACTACATACCCGGGCTCGGCCCGTCCACCAAGGATGCGGCCAGGACGCCCCCGGTGGTCGGCACCCCGCCGCCGCACACCGACTCCGAGGGCCTCAATGCCGACAGCCTCTTCCCCGCCCAGCGGCCGGTCGAGGCCGCCGGGTACAAGGCCCGGCGTGGCGCCATCCGGCAGGGCGAGAACTGCGCCGAGGTCCTGCAGGACCGCACCCAGGAGCTGTTCCGGGACAGCGGCTGCCATGCCTACCTGATCGTCAGCTTCTCCGGCGTCGACCGCCCGGTGCTCAGCAGCGTCACCGTCCTGCGCTTCGGCGACCAGGCCGCCGCCACCCGGGCCGCCGACACCCTGCGCGGCAAGCCCGGCGCACTCGCCTTCATCCTTCCGGACGCCAACACCGCCCCCGCGCCGTCGTCCGGCGCGCCCAAGTCGGCCGAGCCGCGGGTCGAGGCGGTCGGGCACTACGTGACGGTGACCGGCTCCCGGCTCAGCGAGGCCCGCACGCCCGGCCCCGGCGCCCCGTCCACCCCGGCCGCGACATCGTCGGGCCCGGCGCCCAGCGCCGAGCAGACCCTGGAGGAGGCGACCCGCGCGCTCTCCTACGCGGCGGGCGCGCCGTTCGTCTGGATGTGACGCCTCGCCGGCCCCCCCGCTCCGGGGGCCGGCGACTTCGAAGCCGGGGTTGACGGTCCGTCAGCCGCCCAGTCGGTCCACCGCGGTGACCCGCAGCACCGCCCGGCCCTCCTCGTCCGAGCCGTACAGGTCGACCTCGGCGCTGATGCCCCAGTCGTGGTCGCCCTCCGGGTCGTCGAAGATCTGCCGGACCTTCCAGGCGGAGTCCTCCTCCTCGATGATCAGCATCTTGGGGCCGCGCGCGTTCGGGCCGGTGCCGAGGTCGTCGTACTCCTCCCAGTACCCGTCCATGGCGTCCGCCCAGCGGTCCGCGTCCCAGCCGTACGAGCCGTCCAGCTCGGCGAGCTCCTCGTAGTGCTCCAGCGCGCACAGCTCGACCCGGCGGAACAACTCGTTGCGCACCAGCACCCGGAACGCCCGCGCGTTCGCCGTCACCGGCGCCGGCTTGTCGTCCAGCGTCACCTCGGGGGCCTGCGGGTCCGTCGGGTTGGCCAGCTGCTCCCACTCGTCCAGCAGGCTGGAGTCGACCTGGCGGACCAGCTCGCCGAGCCAGGCGATGACGTCCTTCAGGTCGTCGGTCTTCACGTCCTCGGGGACGGTCTGCTCCAGCGCCTTGTACGCGCTCGCCAGGTAGCGCAGCACGATGCCCTCGGTGCGCGCCAGCTCGTAGAAGCCGACGTAGTCCGAGAAGGTCATCGCCCGCTCGTACAGGTCGCGGACCACCGACTTCGGCCTCAGCTCGTGGTCGCCGATCCACGGGTGCGCCCGGCGGTACACCTCGTACGCGTGGGTGAGCAGTTCCTCCAGCGGCTTCGGGTAGGTGATCTCCTGGAGCCGCTCCATCCGCTCCTCGTACTCGATCCCGTCGCGCTTCATCTCGCCGATGGCCTCGCCGCGCGCCTTGTTCTGCTGCGCGGCGAGGATCTGGCGCGGGTCGTCGAGGGTCGCCTCGACCACCGAGATCACGTCCAGCGCGTACGAGGGCGAGGTCGGGTCGAGGAGCTCGAAGGAGGCCAGGGCGAAGGTGGAGAGCGGCTGGTTGAGCGCGAAGTTCTCCTGGAGGTCGAGCGTGAGGCGCACGATCCGGCCCTCGGCGTCCGGCTCCGGCAACCGCTCGACCACGCCGCCCTGCAGCAGGGAGCGGTAGATCGCGATCGCGGTGCGGATGTGCCGGCGCTGCGCCGCGCGGTCCTCGTGGTTGTCGGTGAGGAGCTTGCGCATCGCCTCGAAGGCGTTGCCGGGGCGGCCGATCACCGACAGCAGCATCGCGTGGCTCACCTTGAAGCGGGAGACCAGCGGCTCCGGGTCGGCGCCGATCAGCTTGTCGAAGGTCTCCTCGGTCCAGCCGACGAAGCCCTCCGGCGCCTTCTTGCGCACCACCTTGCGCTTCTTCTTCGGGTCGTCCCCAGCCTTGGCGATCGCCTTGTCGTTCTCGATCACGTGCTCGGGCGCCTGCGCCACCACCTGTCCGACGGTGTCGAACCCGGCCCGGCCGGCCCGCCCGGCGATCTGGTGGAACTCGCGGGCGCGCAGGATCCGCACCCGGTTGCCGTCGTACTTGGACAGCGCCGTGAACAGCACCGTACGGATCGGCACGTTCACCCCGACGCCCAGCGTGTCCGTCCCGCAGATCACCTTCAACAGGCCCGCCTGGGCCAGGCGTTCGACCAGCCGGCGGTACTTCGGCAGCATGCCCGCGTGGTGCACGCCGATGCCGTGGCGCACGAAACGGGACAGGTTGCGGCCGAACTTGGTGGTGAAGCGGAAGCCGCCGATCAGGTCGGCGATGGCGTCCTTCTCCGCCTTCGAGCACATGTTGATGCTCATCAGCGACTGCGCCCGGTCCACCGCCTCCTTCTGCGTGAAGTGCACCACGTAGACCGGCGCCTGGCCGGTCTGCAGCAGCTCCTCCAGGGTGTCGTGCATCGTGGTGCGGCGGTACTCGTAGAACAGCGGCACCGGGCGGGTCGTGTTGCGCACCACCGTCGTCGGGCGGCCCGTCCGGCGGGTCAGGTCCTCCTCGAAGCGGCGCACGTCGCCGAGCGTCGCCGACATCAGCAGGAACTGCGCCTGCGGCAGCTCCAGCAGCGGGATCTGCCAGGCCCAGCCGCGGTCCGGCTCCGCGTAGAAGTGGAACTCGTCCATGACCACCTGGCCGACGTCCGCCCGGAGCCCGTCGCGCAGCGCGATCTGCGCCAGCACCTCGGCCGTGCAGCAGATGATCGGCGCGGTCGGGTTCACGCTCGCGTCGCCGGTCATCATGCCGACCTGCTCGGTGCCGAACATCTTGACCAGGTCGAAGAACTTCTCCGACACCAGCGCCTTGATCGGCGCCGTGTAGAACGTCCGCTTCCCCTCCGCCAGCGCCGCGAAGTGCGCGCCCGCCGCCACCAGGCTCTTGCCCGACCCGGTCGGCGTCGCCAGGATGACGTTGTTCCCCGACACCAGCTCGATCAGCGCCTCCTCCTGCGCCGGGTACAGCGTGATCCCGCGCTCCTCCGCCCACGCGGCGAAGGTCTCGTACAGCGCATCGGGCGTGGCGGGCTTCGGCATCAGATCAAGGAGGGTCACCCGGCTATCTTGCCTGCTCGCCGCCACCCCGGGCAAAGCCCGCCCTCCGCCGGCACCCGCCCCGGGACTGTCCGGATCGCTGCACCGGCGGCCGCGAAGCTGTGCGCGGCCGCCCATTGATCGCGGCGGCGGCGCCGTGCCAGAGTGCCGGGCATGGTCCAACCGCTCGCGTCCGCAACGCACACCACCGACCTCGCCCCGGCGGCCGTCTTCGACTGGCTCGACGAGGCCGCCGAGCTGCGGGCCGAGGCCGGGCTGACGCGCCGGCTGCGCAGCCGCGCGGCGCAGGACCCGGTGCTCGACCTGGCCGGGAACGACTACCTGGGGCTGACCAGGCACCCGGCGGTGACGCAGGCGGCCGCCGAGGCGGCGCTGCGCTGGGGCGGAGGATCGACCGGGTCGCGGCTGGTGACCGGGACGACCGCGCTGCACACCGAACTGGAGGAGGAGCTCGCCGCGTTCTGCGGGGTCGAGGCGGCGCTGGTGTTCTCCTCCGGCTACACCGCCAACCTGGCCGCGCTGACCGCGCTCACCGACCCGGACACGCTGATCGTGTCGGACGCCTACAACCACGCCTCGCTGATCGACGGCTGCCGGCTCGCCCGCGCGGACGTCCACCGGGCCCCGCACAGCGACCCGCAGGCCGTCCGGGAGGCGCTGGAGCGCCGGACGCAGCGGCGGGCGCTGGTGGTCAGCGACTCGGTGTTCTCGGTGGACGGCGACGCCGCCCCGCTGGCCGGGCTGTCCGCCGCCGCCCGGGCGCACGGCGCCGCGCTGCTGGTCGACGACGCGCACGGGCTGGGCGTCCTCGGCCCCGGCGGCGCCGGGGCGCTCGCGGCGGCCGGGCTCGCCGGGCAGCCGGACACCGTCGCCACCGTCACGCTCTCCAAGTCGCTCGGCTCGCAGGGCGGCGCCGTGCTCGGGCCGCGCCGGGTGATCCGCCACCTCACCGAGACCGCCCGCACCTTCATCTTCGACACCGGCCTCGCCCCGGCCGCCGTCGCCGCCGCCCTCGCCGCCCTGCGCCTGCTGCGCGCCGAGCCGCACCGCGCCGACCGCACCCGCGAGGTGGCCCGCGGCCTCGCGGCCCGGCTGACCGCCGCCGGGCTCCGGGCCTGCGAGCCGGACGCGGCCGTGGTGTCGGTGCGCGCCCCGGGCGCGGAGGCCGCCGTCGCCTGGGCCGCCGACTGCCGGCGGGCCGGGCTCGCCGTCGGCTGCTTCCGCCCGCCGTCCGTCCCGGACGGGGTGTCCCGGCTGCGGCTCACCGCGCGCGGGGACCTGACGGACGCGCAGCTCGCGGAGGCGGTCCGGATCATCGCCGAGCTGGCGCCGGAGGGTGCCCGGGTCGGCTGACACCTGGGCCGGGAGGGCCGCCGGCCCGGCCGCCCGTGCAACCGTCCGGCCGTCGGTGGCGTCACCCCAGCGGGGGTGAGTCGATGGGGGTGGCGGTGCGGCGGTGGGGGCCGGTGGCGGCCGGGGTGCTGTTGGTGCTGCTGGCCGGATGGCTGGTGGGCGGGCCGGTGCGGCAGTTCGGGCAGGCGGCCGGGCTGGTGGGGGCGCCCGGGACGTTCCGCGCGGAGCGGTGTCTGATCCCGGCGAACGAGGACGGCCCGCCTCCTTCGGACTGCCGGGGCGTGTTCCGCCCGGACGGCGGCGGCCCGGCGCACGAGCACGCCAGGATGCGGGCGGGCGCTCCGGTCGGCGAGGACGTCTGGGCGGTGTGCGAGGGCGACGAGTGCCACCTGGTGTCGGACGCCGAGGTGGCGCGGACGGTGATGCTGCTGGCGCTGGCCCTGGCACCGGGTGTGGCGGGCGTGCTGCTGACCGGCGTCGGCCTGCGCGCGCGGCGCGTCGGCCGGGGGCTGCTGCTCTCCGGCGCGGTCGTGGGCGTCCTGCTGTTCACCCTGATGGTGCTGGGCGGCGTCTTCTGGTTCGTGCTGGCCATGACGGGGGTGTGAGCCCGGCGAGATCGGCCGGACAGGGCCTACGTCTTGCGGGCCCGGCTGGGCTGCACCCTGGTCGGCTCGCCGGCCGCCTTGGGGTGGTCGGGCGGGTACGGGAGCTCTCCGAGGCCCTCGTCGCGCAGCTGCTTGTCGTACAGCTCCAGCAGGCCGTCCAGGCGGTACGCCCGATCGTCCATCTCGGCGTTCAGGTCGCCGAGTTCGGCGAAGCGGGCGGGGACGGTGCGCAGGTCGAAGTCCTCGGGGGAGGCGTCGTCGAGCTCCTCCCAGCGCAGCGGGGTCGAGGCGGTGGCGCGCGGGCGGGCGCGCAGGGAGTAGGCGGAGGCGATGGTGCGGTCGCGGGCCATCTGGTTGTAGTCGACGAAGATCCGCTCGCCGCGTTCCTCCTTCCACCAGGCGGTGGTGACCTGCCCGGGCATCCGCTGCTCCAGGACCCGGCCGAGGGCGATCACGGCGTGCCGGCCGTCGGTGAAGGTCCACTCGGGCACCAGCGGGACGTACACGTGCAGGCCGCGCCCGCCGGAGGACTTGGGCCAGCCGCGCAGCCCGTACTCCTCCAGCAGGGCGCGCAGTTCGTGGGCGGCGCGGACGGCGTCGTGGAAGTCGGTGCCGGGCTGCGGGTCGAGGTCGATGCGCAGCTCGTCGACGTGCTCGGTGTCGGAGCGGCGGACCGGCCAGGGGTGGAAGGTGAGGCAGCCCAGGTTGGCGGCCCACAGCACGGCGGCCGGCTCGGTGGGGCAGATCTCGTCGGCGGAGCGGCCGCTGGGGAAACTGATCCGGGCGGTGGGCAGCCAGTCCGGCAGGCCCTTGGGGGCGCGTTTCTGGTAGAAGAACTCGCCGTCCACGCCGTCCGGGAAGCGCTGCAGGGTGGTGGGCCGGTCGCGCAGTCCGCGCAGCACCCCGTCGGCGACGGCCAGGTAGTACTGCGCGACGTCCAGCTTGGTGAAGCCGCGCTCGGGGTAGTACACCTTGTCCGGGTTCGACAGCCGGACGCTGCGCCCGGCGACATCCAGTTCCACGGCTGAGCCCATGCCCCTCACGCTAAGGGCGCCGTGCCCCGCGCGCGTCTTTTCGCCGTGGGCCCTTTCCGCGGTGGGCCCTCTTCGCCGTGTGCCCTTTCGTCGCGCGGCTTCCGGCCGTGCGCGCGAGGATCGGAGCCATGGACCTGCCCGTGATGCCGCCGGTGGCGCCGATGCTCGCCAAGTCGGTGGCGAAGATCCCGCCGGGGATGCAGTACGAGGCCAAGTGGGACGGCTTCCGGACGATCGTGTTCCGCGACGGCGACGAGGTGGAGCTCGGCAGCCGCACCGGCAAACCGCTGACCAGGTACTTCCCCGAGCTGGTCGCCGCGCTGCGGCGGGAGCTGCCGCCGCGCTGCGTGCTGGACGGCGAGGTGGTGATCGCCCGGGACGGCCGGCTGCGGTTCGAGGAACTGCTGGAGCGCATCCACCCCGCGGCGAGCCGGGTGCGGCTGCTGGCGGAGCGGACGCCCGCCTCCTTCATCGCCTTCGACCTGCTCGCGCTCGGTGACGTCGCGCTGCTGGACGAGCCGCTGTCGGTGCGCCGCGCGGCCCTGGAGACGGCGCTCGGCGCCGCCCGCGACCCGGTGTTCACCGCCCCCGCCTCCACCGACCGGGACGTGGCGCAGACCTGGTTCGCCGAGTACGAGGGCGCCGGGCTGGACGGCGTGGTGGCCAAGCCGCTGGACCAGCCGTACCGGCCGGGCGAGCGGACCATGTTCAAGATCAAGCACGAGCGCACCGCCGACTGCGTGGTGGCCGGCTACCGCGAGCACAAGAGCGGCCCGGTGGTCGGCTCGCTGTTGCTGGGCATCAACGACGCCGAGGGCCGGCTCCAGCACGTCGGCGTCTGCGCCGCGTTCTCGATGGCCCGCCGCCGCGAACTCGCCGAGGAACTGGCCCCGTTGCGGATGGCCGACCTCTCCCGCCACCCGTGGGGCGGCTGGGCGGACGAGGCGGCGCACGCCGAGGGCCGGCTGCCGGGCGCGGTCAGCCGGTGGACCGGCGGCAAGGACCTCTCCTGGGTCGCGCTGCGCCCCGAGCGGGTGGTCGAGGTCGCCTACGACCACATGGAGGGCACCCGCTTCCGGCACACCGCGCAGTTCCGCCGCTGGCGGCCGGACCGCACGCCGGAGAGCTGCACCTACGCGCAGCTGGAGGAGCCCGTCTCCTACGATCTGGCCCGCGTGCTGGGCAGTTGACGACACCTCGGAGGCCCGGCCCGGTGATCCGGGCCGGGCCTCAAGCGGTCTGGCGCTCAGGCGCCCGGTCGGTCTGGTGCTCAGGCGCCCGGTCGGTCTGGTGCTCAGGCGTTGACCGTGGACGGCGCGCCGGAGGGGGACCCCGGGGCGCCGGGCGAGGCCGGGGACGAGGCCGACCCCGAGGGCGAGAGCGAGGGTGACGGCGACGCGGACCCCGAGGACGAGGCCGACGGCGAGGCCGTGTTGTTCACCGGCGGGATCGAGTAGACGTTCTTCGGCGAGACGATCTGCGTGATCGCCTTCGCGAGCAGCGAGGACGGCTCCGAACCCCGGTACGGCACATCGGTGTTGAGCAGCACCACCAGGGTGGCCTGGGACTGCGGCAGGTACACCGCCACGGTCTCGTAACCGGGCAGCGAGCCGTTGTGCCCGATCCACCCGTTGTTGTTGAACAGCCCGAGGCCGTAGCCGACGCCGGGGTCCCCGGTCGGCTGGGTCTTCAACCGCTGGGACTGGGTGTCCTGCTTCAGCAGGGAGCCGGTGGCCAGGGACTTCGACCAGTTCTGCAGGTCGGTGAGGTTGGAGATGACCGCCCCGGCCGACCAGGCCCAGGACGGGTTCCAGTCGGTGGCGTCCGTGGTCTGGCCGTTGGGCGTCTGGTCGGTGTAGCCGCGGGCGTGCGGGTCGGGGAAGGTCGCGTCGGTCGGGAAGACCGTCCCGTTCAGTCCGGCCTGGCTGAACACCTGGTCCTTGAGGAACTGGTCCACGGGCTCCCCGCCGGCCTTCTCGATGACCTTGCCGAGCAGGATGTAGTTGCTGTTGCTGTACTGGAACTTGCTGCCCGGCGGGAAGTTCGCCGGGTGCTTGTACCCGTAGGCGAGCAGCTCGTCGGGCGTGAACACCCGGTTCGGGTCGCTGATCAGCGCGTTCACGAAGTCCGGGTCGGAGGTGTACGGGAACAGGCCGCTGCGCATCCCGGCGAGCTGGCGGATGGTGATCTTGTCGCCGCCGGGCACGCCGTCCACGTACTTGGAGACCGGGTCGTCCAGGCCCACCTTGCCCTGGTCGACCAGCCGCAGCACGCCGGTCGCCGTGAAGGTCTTGGTCTCGCTGCCGATCCGCATGTTCAGGTCGGGCGACATCGGGGTGCCGGCGGACTTGTCGGCCTGGCCGAAGGCCCGCTGGTAGCTGCCGTCGGGGGTGGTGATCCCGACGATCACGCCGGGGGTGGAGGTCTGGTTCAGCACCTGCTTGATCGCGGCGTCCAGCTGGTTGGCGACGTCGGGGGTCAGCGGCACCACCGCGCCGGCCGAGCCGCTCGCCGAGCCGCTCGCGGCGCCCGAACCGGCGCTGGAGCCCGACGCGGACGGGCTGAGCGCGGCGGGCTCGGCGGTGAGGGCCGCGCCGCCGGCCTGCTTCGGCGGTGACCCGCCGGAGCAGGCCGCGGTCGCGAGCAGGCCGGTCAGCGCCAGGGCGGCGCAGGCCGCTCGGCGGGTGGAACGGGACGCGGCCGGATGTGGCCGTCGGAGCGTGGTCATAGGTCGAGGCGCCTCTCTGCGGCGGACGGCCCCGGAGCGCTGCTCCACGAGGCCGACGGGGGAGCGCCGCCACCGTAAGCACCGCCGGTGCGGCCCCGCTCGTCGACCGCCGCAGGGCTGACCCGAACGGACCGGCGGTCAGCCGACTGCCCCAGCCGGCTGGCGCATATCGCCTCCCGTGCTGTCAAGGACCACTGCCCACTGGGGGGTTGGTGTCGCGGAAGCGGGCTCGCGCTCGGCCGAACAGGTGAGCACCGGCACGCCGCACCCGCCCCCGGCCCCGGCTCGGGCACGATCGTTTAGCCCAGCTGTGGCCGCCCTTAAGAATTCCTCGATGGACCGAACCCACCCTCACCAGGCAGATTTCTGCCTGCCCGGATCGCGTCCGCCAGGAACGGCCACACCGGGGCCACTCGGCCTGCCCACCCGCGAAGGCCGCCCCACTCGCACGTCAGGAGCCGACGCCCGTGAAGGCACTCGTCAAGCAGAAGGCCGAGCCCGGGCTCTGGCTGGTGGACGTCCCGAAGCCGGAGATCGGCCCCGGCGAGGTGCTGATCAAGGTGCTGCGGACCGGCATCTGCGGCACCGACCTGCACATCCGCAACTGGGACGGCTGGGCGCAGCAGACCATCACGACCCCGCTGGTGCTCGGCCACGAGTTCGTCGGCGAGGTCGCCGAGATCGGTGCCGGCGTCGCGGACATCGCGGTCGGCGACCTGGTCAGCGGCGAGGGCCACCTGGTCTGCGGCAAGTGCCGCAACTGCCAGGCCGGCCGCCGCCACCTGTGCCGCAACACGGTCGGCCTCGGCGTCGGCCGGGACGGCGCCTTCGCCGAGTACGTGGCCCTGCCCGCCTCCAACGTCTGGGTGCACCGGGTGCCGGTCGACCTGGACGTGGCCGCGATCTTCGACCCGTTCGGCAACGCCGTCCACACCGCGCTCTCCTTCCCGCTGGTCGGCGAGGACGTGCTGATCACCGGCGCGGGCCCGATCGGCATCATGGCCGCCGCCGTCGCCAAGCACGCCGGCGCCCGCAACGTGATGATCACCGACGTCTCCCCGTACCGCCTCGACCTGGCCCGGAAGGTCGGCGTCACGCTGGCGCTGAACGTCGCCGAGCACACCATCGAGGAGGGCCAGCAGAAGCTCGGCCTGCGCGAGGGCTTCGACGTCGGCCTGGAGATGTCCGGCCGCCCCGAGGCGATGCAGTCGATGATCGCCAACATGACCCACGGCGGGAAGATCGCCGTGCTCGGCCTGCCCGCCGAGCAGTTCCCGGTCGACTGGGCCTCGGTCGTCACCTCGATGATCACCATCAAGGGCATCTACGGCCGCGAGATGTTCGAGACCTGGTACGCGATGTCCGTGCTGCTGGAGGGCGGGCTGGACCTCGCCCCGGTGATCACCGGCCGGTACGCCGCCGACGACTTCGCGGCCGCCTTCGACGAGGCCGCCGGCGGCCGCTGCGGCAAGATCATCCTCGACTGGACCGCCTGAGCCCCCCCGTTCGTCCTCGTTAGGAGTCCGCAGTGTTCGACAACGTGCGCGCCGACATCGCCACCACCCTCGACGAGATCCGCGAGGCCGGGCTCTTCAAGCCCGAGCGGGTCATCGGCACCCCGCAGAGCGCCGCGGTCACCGTCACCGGCGGCGGCCGCCCCGGTGAGGTGCTGAACTTCTGCGCCAACAACTACCTCGGCCTGGCCGACCACCCCGAGGTGCTCGCCGCCGCCAAGGACGCGCTGGACCGCTGGGGCTACGGCATGGCCTCGGTGCGCTTCATCTGCGGCACCCAGGACGTCCACAAGGCACTGGAGGACCGCCTCTCGGCCTTCCTGGGCCAGGAGGACACCATCCTGTACTCCTCCTGCTTCGACGCCAACGGCGGCGTCTTCGAGACCCTGCTCGACGACCGCGACGCCGTCATCTCCGACGCGCTCAACCACGCGAGCATCATCGACGGCATCCGGCTCAGCAAGGCCCGCCGCCACCGCTACGCCAACCGCGACCTGGCCGACCTGGAGCAGCAGCTCAAGGAGACCCAGGACGCCCGCCGCCGCCTGATCGTCACCGACGGCGTGTTCTCGATGGACGGCTACGTCGCGCCGCTGCGCGAGATCTGCGACCTGGCCGACCGCTACGGCGCCATGGTCATGGTCGACGACTCGCACGCCGTCGGCTTCGTCGGCCCCGGCGGCCGCGGCACCCCCGAACTGTACGGCGTGATGGACCGCGTGGACATCATCACCGGCACCCTCGGCAAGGCGCTCGGCGGCGCCTCCGGCGGCTACGTCGCCGCCCGCCGGGAGATCGTCGCCCTGCTGCGCCAGCGCTCCCGCCCGTACCTGTTCTCCAACTCGCTCGCCCCGGTGATCGCGGCGGCCTCGCTGAAGGTGCTCGACCTGGTCGAGCAGTCCAACGAGCTGCGCGAGCGGCTGGCGGCCAACACGGCGCTGTTCCGCAGCAGGATGACCGAGGCCGGCTTCGAGATCCTGCCGGGCGACCACCCGATCGCCCCGGTGATGATCGGCGACGCGGCCAAGGCCGGCCGGCTCGCCGAACTGCTGCTGGAGCGCGGCGTGTACGTGATCGGCTTCTCGTTCCCGGTGGTCCCGCACGGCCAGGCCCGGATCCGGGTGCAGCTGTCCGCCGCGCACTCCACCGAGGACGTCGAGCGCGCCGTCGCCGCCTTCGTCGACGCGCGCGCCGCGCTGGGCGAGTAGCCCGGCGGTCGGTGAGGCGGCGGCCCCATGAGCTGCCCGGGGGGGGGGGGGGGGGGGGGGGGGGGGGGGGGGGGGGGGGGGGGGGGGGGA
>NZ_JBWKEQ010000034.1:22094-85151 GCF_056435365.1 Kitasatospora sp. NPDC043949
ACTCCCCCCCCGCACCCCACCCCCCCCCCCCCCCCCCCCCCCCCCCCCCCCCCTCCCCCCCCCCCCCCCCCCCCCCCCCCCCCCCCCCCCCCCCCCCCCCCCCCGGCCCACCAACCATCTGCCCCACCCTCCCGCTTCGGGGGCGGGACGCCGGCCCGGCCGACGTCCCGCCCCCGTACGCGGTTCACGGTGCGGGCGGCGGTTGACGGTCAGTCGTCGCTGTCCTGGTCCTGGTCCTGGCCTTGGTCCTGGTCCTGGTCGTCGCCCTGGTCGTCGCCGTGGCCGTGGTGCGCGGTGGCGCGGGCGAAGACCTGGGAGTCGGTGCTCGCCGGGCCGCCGGGGCCGGCGAGCAGGTTGCCGCTGGTCGAGCTGAACACCACCGTGCGGCCGCGGGCGTCCACGACCGGGTCGGTCGAGGAGCCGTTGCCGAGCGAGCCGTCCGCGGCGGTGGCGACCCGCTCGGTGCGGCCGGTGCGCAGGTCGTGGCGGTAGACGTCCCAGCCCAGGTGCTGCGGGCCCGCCACCAGGTTGTCGGCGGCGGAGGCGAAGTAGACCCAGCGGTTGTCGGCGGTGATCCGGGCGTGGTCGGAGGAGCCGACCGAGGTGGTGCCGGGCAGGCCGCCGCTGATCTTCGTCACGGTGCCCTTCCTGAGGTCCCGGACGTACAGCACGGTGTGGAACCGGTGGCCGCCGGTCGACCCGCCGGGCTCGGGCAGGGCGTAGATCGCGCGCCGCCCGTCGGGGCTGATCGTCGCGTCGAAGCTCGGGGCGCCGAGCTTGCCGTCGAGGTCGAGGCTGGCGGCGGAGATCCGGCCGGACTCCACGTCGTAGGTGTAGTAGGGGGCGGTCACCGGCCGGGCCAGGTTCGGCTGGGCCATGCCCTTCTGCGCGCTGTGGGGCAGGGCCGGGGCGATGCCCGGGGCCAGCTCCACGTCGGCGGGGGCGGCGGCGCCCCCGGCGGCCGGGGCGGGGGTCTGGTCGGCGGGCAGCAGGTTGCCGGCCATGGAGGTGAAGCCGATGGTGCGGCCGTCCGCGCTGATCGTCGGGTGGAGGGACATGCCGTCGCCCGGCTTGCCGTCCACGCCGCGGGTCACCAGCTTGGTCTTCCCCGTCCAGCGGTCGGTGACGTAGATGTTGTAGTCCCAGGTGTAGGGCCTGGCCAGCGAGGGGGCGTCGCCCTGGAGGTCGGGGACGAGGTCCTTCCGGCTGGAGCCGAAGACCACGTAGCGGCCGTTCGCGCTGATCGAGGGCGCGTAGGAGGCGTGGAACTTGTCGGTGTCGGTGCCGGTGAGCCCGCCGCTGATCAGCTCGGTGCGGCCGGTCCTCCGGTCGCGGACGTACACCTCGTCGCGCCCCTGGACCTGCATGCCGGGCACCACGTTCTCGGCGTCGCTGTCGAAGGCGACGTAGCGGCCGTCGGCGTTGATCGCGACGTTGTCGGTGAAGCCGTTCAGCGCGCTGCCGTCGGCGGCCAGGTTGATCCGCTCGGTGCGGCCGGTCCTCAGGTCGCGGACGTAGGCGTCGCGGGCGCTCTTCGCGGGCTGGGACACCAGGTTCGTGGCCCAGGAGGTGAACAGGGCGTAGCGGCCGTCGGCGCTGATCGCCTGGCTCCACGACTGGTTGTCCGGCGCGGCGCCGTTCACCCCCACGCTGACCTGGACGGTGCCGCGCGGCGCCCGGTGGGCCCGGTGGGCCCGGTCGGCCTGGGCGGGTGCGGCGGTCACGGCGAGTACGGCGGTGGCCGCGAGAATGCTGCCGCCGCCGGCCAGCCACCGGTTGCGGGTGGTACGGGTGCTGCGTGTCATGACGTCTGCCTCCCCGGGGGTCGCCCGGCCGGGCTCCCTCCCGGCGACGGGCTTTCGGGAGAGCCAATCGTCGGGAGGGCCGGTGGTCAACGCCCACGGGTGATCTCGGCCGAAAATACGTCAACGGACGTATGCGGCAGGGGAGTCAGGACGTCACAGGCGGCGCAGGAAGACGTCCAGGAAGGTGTTGGTGTCACCCGGCACCAGGTCGCCGTCCGAGGCGTCGAAGATCACCGTGTCGCCGGTGGCGTCCACGTACGGGCCGTAGGAGGAGGCGGTGCTCTGCCCGCCGCTCCGGGTGAGGCTGATCCGCTCGATCCGCCCGGTCCACAGGTCGCGGCGGAAGATGTCGCTGGCGGAGTTGGTGTCGTCGGGGACGAGGTTCTCGGCGGCGGAGTCGAAGTAGACCCAGCGGTCGTCGAGCGTCATGACGCCACCGGAGGAGGACCACTTGGCGGTGGTGCCCGGCAGGTCGGTGTTGACCTTGGTGATCTTGCCGGTGGCCAGCTCGTGGACGTACACGTCCATCCGGATGCCGTGGGCCGGGGCGGGCGCCCCGCCGATGAAGACCGGGAGGCTGTAGATCGCGTAGCGGCCGTCCGGGCTGATCCGGCCGTCGCGTCCGCCGTCGCTCAGCGCCCCGGTGTCGTCCAGGCTGGCGCCGGCGATCTTGCCGGTGCCGGCCTTCCAGACGTAGTACGGGTAGAACTTGGGCCCGGCCAGCTGGGGTGACCCGGCGCCCGGCGTCGGGTCGGCGGCCGGGGCCGGGGTGCCCGGGAGCAGGTTTCCGGCCCGGGAGCCGAAACCGACGGTCGAGCCGTCCGCACTGATCGTCGGGCTGAAGGAGTTGTTGTCGGCGCCCTCGCCCTCCGTGCCGGAGGTGACCAGCCGGGTGGTGTGGGTCCAGCGGTCGGTGACGTAGATGTTGTTCTTGCCGCGCTTCACGCCCGGGGCGAGGTCGGTGCGGCTGGAGGCGTAGGCGACGAAGCGGCCGTCCCAGCTGAGGGTGGGGCTGTCGGCGGTGCGGATGCTCTGGTCGTCGGTGCTCGCCGAGCCGGGGGCGGTGATCAGCTCGGTGCGGCCGGTCCAGCGGTCGCGGACGAAGACGTCGTTGCCGTGCTTCGGCTGGCCGGGCAGCACGTTGGTGGCGGCGGTGCTGAACGCCACGTACCGGCCGTCGCCGCTGATCGAGGCCTGGTTGGTGGCGGCGTCCAGCTTGGAGCCGTCGGCGGCGACGCTGACCCGCTCGACGTGCCCGTTGCGCAGGTCCCGCACGTAGACCTCGTCCGAGTTCGGGGTGCCGGCCCCGGGCAGCAGGTTGGTCGCGGTCGAGGTGAACAGCGCGGAGCGGCCGTCGGCGCTCAGCCCGAGCGCGGACGAGGTGCCGTCGAGCTGCTCGCCCTTGGGCCCCTCGCTCACCCGGGAGGTGTCGCCCTTGAGCGGCCGGGCCTCGGCGGCTGGCATCGCGGCCCCGGCCACGGCGGCGGCCACCAGGACGCCGGCGGTCCGGGCCAGCCAACGGCGGGTTCGTGCGGTGGTCATGGAGATCCTCCCCTGATGACGGCGCCGGGCCCTCGTCACCCCCGCGGCCCGGCTCGGGAAGAGCCAATCGTCGCCCGGGCCGGGTGGTCAACCGGGCGAAGCGATCTCGTCCGGAAATACGCCACTGGTCGTATCGCCCCTTACGCGGAACCGGGCCCGGACCCCGCCCCGGCTCCGGGCCCGGTCCGGCTGACCCCGGCACGCTGGCAGAATTGGCCTGTGATCGACGCCCGACGGCTGCGGACCCTGCGGGCCGTGGCGGACCACCGCACCGTGACCGCCGCGGCGGCTGCCCTCTACCTGACCCCTTCCGCCGTCTCCCAGCAGCTGGCCGCCCTGGAACAGGAGACCGGCCACCACCTGCTCGCCCGCGAGGGCCGGGGGGTGCGGCTGACCGCCGCCGGGGAGATCCTGCTGGGCCACGCCGACGCCGTGCTCGCCCAGCTGGAGCGCGCCGAGGCCGACCTCGCCGCCTACAGCGCGGGCGTCTCCGGCGAGGTGACCGTCGCCTCCTTCGCCACCGGCATCGCGCTCGTCCTCGCCCCGGCGATCGGGCTGCTGGCCGCGCAGGCGCCCGGGGTGCGGCTCAAGGTGCTGGACGCGGAGGGCGACGCCAGCCTGCCGATGGTCCTCGACGGCCGGGCCGACCTCGCGGTGGCCGTCGAGTACCGGGGCGCCCCGCGCGCCGACGACGCCCGGCTCACCCGCGTCCCGCTGTACGCCGAGCCGTTCGAGGCGGTGCTGCCGCTCGGCCACCCGCTGGCCGCCGACCGCGGTCCGCTCGCCGTCGCGGCCCTGGCCGACGAACGGTGGATCGGCCCCTACCCGGGCAACCCCTGCCACGACGTCGTCCTGCTCGCCTGCGAGCACGCCGGCTTCCAGCCGCGCCTGGTGCACTCCTCCGACGACTTCCGGGCCGTCGTCGCCCTCGCCTCGGCGGGCGCCGGCGTCGCCCTCGTGCCGCGCTCGGCGCTGCGCGGCGTCGACCTCGGCCGGATCGCCGTCCGGCCGGTGGACAGCGAACTCGCCACCCGCCGGGTCTTCGCCGCCGTCCGGGCCGGCGCCGACGGGCACCCGCTGATCCGCCCGGTGCTGGACGCCCTCGCCGAGGCGGCCGCGGCGGGCGCCTGAGGGTCCGAGGTCGGGTGGGTCCGAGCTCGGGCGGGGCGCGGTGGGCGGCTGGGGTCAGGCGGGTCGGGGCGTCGTGCGCGTGCCGTTGACGACCGCCCGGAACATCCAGGACAGCCGGTCCTCCGGCGCCCCGGAGACCAGGTCGTCCCCGAGCGCGGCGATCCTCGGGTAGGTGGCGGCGGGCGCCGCGCGGAGCGCGTCGGTGAGCGCGGCCTGTTCCCGCTCCGCCTGCTCGCCCTGCCGGGCGGACTGCTCGGCGGCGGTGGCGGTGGCCACCTGGAGCAGCACGTCCACGCCCCAGGCCGCCTGCCCGTCCGGCACCCCGCCCTCGTGCAGCAGTGCCAGGACCGCCTCCACCAGGGCCAGGTAGTGCGGCCCGGACGGCCTCGCCACCAGTGCGGCGTGGGCGAGCGCCGGGTGCCGGAGCAGCACCCCGGTGCAGGAGTCGAGGACGGCGGCCAACCGCTCGCGCCAGTCCCCGGCCGCCGTCACCGGGCTCAGGTCCACCTCCCCGAGGTACTCCTCCAGGATCGCGGCGTGCAGTTCCGCGGCGTTGGCCACGTACACGTACAGCGAGGCCGGCCCGGTGTCCAGCTCCTGGGCCAGCCGCCGCATGGTCACCCGTGGCAGGCCCTCCGCCTCCAGCACCCGTACGGCGGCGGCGACGATCGCCTCGTGGCTCAGCGCGGGCTTCGCCGGTCGCTCGCGGCGGCTGCGGGGTCGGGAGGGGGAGCTCGTCATACCGGCCAGCCTAGCGACCGTGTTCGTGACGAACTAGTTCGCCGAAACGGCGCCGCTGCTACCGGCCGGCCGGCGGGGCGGGCTGGTTCGGGGCGGCGAACTGGTCGAGCAGGCCCTGGAGGCCGTCGGGGCCGAACATCAGCTCCAGGCTGGCGGCGGAGGCGGCGGCCGAGGCCTCGCTGCGGGGGAAGAGGGCGCGCTCGTAGGTGGTCAGGGCGGCCTCGGGGTCGCCGGGGTGGTGGGCGAGGGCCTTGCCGAGTTCGGCGCCGTCGAGCATGGCGAGGTTGGCGCCCTCGCCGGCGAACGGGGACATCAGGTGGGCGGCGTCGCCGAGCAGGGTGACGCCGGGGGTGCGGTCCCAGCGGTGGCCGACGGGCAGGGCGTGGATCCGGCGCGGGACCAGGTCGCCGTCGGCGTCGGCGAGCAGGGCCCGCAGGCCGTCGGCCCAGCCGTCGAAGCCGGCCAGCACGGCCGCCTTGGCGGTGTCGGGGGCGGTGGTGTCGATGCCGTCCAGCCAGTCCTCGCCGGCCCGGACGGCGGTGTAGACGTGGATGCTGCCGTCGCCCTCGCGGTGGGCGAGGAAGCCGCGACCCTCGGCCACGGAGAGGAAGAACCCGCCGCCGACCAGGGCGGCCGCCTCGGGGTGCCGGGTGTCCGCGTCGTGCAGGTCGGCCTCGACGAAGGAGATCCCGGTGTAGGCGGGCCGGGCGTCGGACAGCAGTGGCCGGATCCGGGACCACGCGCCGTCCGCCCCGACCAGCAGGTCCGTGGTGACGGCCGTGCCGTCGGCGAAGGCGACCTGGTGGCGGCCGTCGCCCAGCGCGTGGGCGCGGACCACCTTCCGGCCCCAGCGGACGGTGCCGGCGGGCAGGGAGTCCAGCAGCAGGTCGCGCAGGCGGCCCCGGTCGACCTCGGGGCGGCCGCCGGTGCCGTCGTCCTCCTGCTCCAACCGGACGGCGCCGTCCGGTCCCACCACCCGCAGGGCCTCGCCGCCCGCGTGGACCAGGGCCAGGAACCGGTCGTGCAGCCCGGCGTCGCGCAGGGCCTGCTGGCCGGAGTCGTCGTGGATGTCGAGCAGGCCGCCCTGGGTGCGGGCCTCGGGTGAGGGCTCCAGGTCGAAGACGGCGGCCCGGATGCCGTGGACGTGCAGGACCCGGGCGAGCACGAGGCCCCCGAGCCCGGCTCCGATGACGGCGACGGGAACGTGCTGGACGGTCATGGCCACTCCTTGGGTCGGTGTCGGTCCGTGTCGGTCGGCGTGGGTTCGCCTCCCGTTCCTCCACGGTAACGAACAGGTTCGTAACGAACAAGTTCGTCTCCTGGAGCGGCCTACCGGACAACCGGGATCCCCCCGGACGGGAGCGTGAGAACTTCACGATCCGGACGTGGCGGGATCACTGGCGCGCCGCGAGACGAGGCGGGCAGCCTCGGTGCCGGAGAACCAGCTGACGGGAGGCCGTCGCCCTGGTCCACCCCTCGCAACTGCCCGGCCCCGGCGTCCCCGGCGTCCCCGGCGTGCCCGGCGTGCCCGCGTACGTCGCCGACCACCCGCTCCCCGACACCACCCGCGCCGCCATCGACCGCACCAACTCCGCCCGGCTCTTCGCCGGGGCGGCGTTCCTCAAGTAGTGGCCGAAGGCCGTGGGGACCTCACTCCACGATCAGGTACCGCTGCGCGCTCGCCCCGCTGGCGCAGGTCCCGCCGTCGCAGCCGCCCTTGGCCTCGGTGAACGCGCTCCAGACGTAGATCCCGGGCGAGGGCGGGGTGTACAGGTAGGTCGACGCGTCCTGCCATGGCATGTTCTGCCAGGTCCCGTCGGGCGACAGCACCGAGGCGTGGGAGGAGAAGCCGCTCGCCGTCCAGCTCAGCGAGACCGGCCGGCCGGCCTTGGCCACGGTCTGGTCCGCCGGGGCCAGCAGGCGGGGGACGGCCGGGGTGTCGTGCCCGGGGTCGGGCGTGGAGGAGCCCTTCGCCCTGACGAACAGGAACCGGTCCTCGGACCACGCGCTGCCGGTCTGTCCTTCGGCGGCGTTCGCGGTGCTCGCCTCCCACCGGTACAGCCCGGCGGCGGTGGGAGTGAACGTGCAGGCGGCGGAGCTCAGCCAGGCGGTGTAGCGGGGGGCGTCGTCGCCCAGCCCGGTGAAGACGCGCGACACCGCGGCGGCGTGGTCCCAGCTGAGCGTGACCGACTGGCCGAGCTCGATGACCGTCCGGTCGGCGGGCCCGGTGGGCTCGGGCGGGTGCGGAGTTCCCGCGGGCACGCTGGTCACCCTGGCCGGGGGCGCGGAGTCGGCCGGGGCGCCGCCGGACGGGAAGCAGTCCGGCGGCCCGGAGCCGCCGGTCATCACGAAGAGGCGGACGCAGACGGCGGCGGCGACGAGCACGAGGGCGAGCGGCACCGGCAGCCAGCGGAGCCGGTGCTTCCCGCCACCGGGCGGCGGGGCGTCGGGAGCCTGCCGGAGCTCGGTGACCGCCGTACGGGTGCGGTCGTTCGGGCCGTTCGGTGGCCCGATCGGCGGGGGTCCGGGGTGGGCCGGAGCCGCCCGCCGCTGCGCCGGAAGCCACGCCCCGGCGGGTGCGTCGTGCGCGGCCGGCCCGAACAGGTCCAGCAACTCGGCGGGGGTGGGCCGGTCGGCGGGATCGCGCGCCAGACAGGCGGCGATCGCCGGGCGCAGGGCCTGCGGGACGCCGCCGAGATCCGGCTCGGTGTGCAGGACCCGGTAGAGCATCACCTGCGCTGCACCGTGGCCGAACGGCGCGCACCCGGCAGCGTGGCAGAGCACGTGGCCGAGGCTGAACACGTCACAGGCCGGCCCGATCGCGCCGCCCGCGATCTGCTCAGGCGCCATGTAGCCGGGCGTGCCGACGACGACCTGGGTCCGGGTGATCGCGGTCCCGTCCAGCGCGCGGGCGATCCCGAAGTCGATGACGCGCGGCCCGTCGTCGGCGAGCAGCACGTTCGACGGCTTGAGGTCCCGGTGGATCAGGCCGACGGCGTGGATGGCGTCCAGCGCCTCGGCCAGCCCCGCCCCGAGGACGCGCAACGACGCTTCCGGCAGCGGGCCGTGGGCGGCGACCGCCTCGGCCAGGGACGGCCCCGGAACGTAGGCGGTGACCAGCCACGGCGGGTCGCCGTCCGGGTCGGCGTCGACGACCTGGGCGGTGTGGAACCCGCCGACCCGCCGTACGGCCTCCAGCTCGTGGGCGAAGCGCCGCCGGAACTCCGGGTCGGCGGCGAGCTCCCGGTGCACGCACTTGACGGCGACCAGCCGACCGCCCGGCGAACGCCCGAGGTACACCACGCCCATCCCGCCGCTGCCCAGGCGCCCGAGCAGCCGGTACCGGCCGCCGACCGTCGTCGGGTCAGTGGCTCGTAACGCCTCCACGACACCCCCGGTGGGCCACCGCGCAGCAGCCGGTCCCGTCGACCGGACCCCCGTGACGAACCCTCGCCTCATCCCAGCGCGTCGCGCGCGGGGCTGTCAATGCCGGCCGCCGAACACTCGGCGACCGGCGCCCCGGCGCGCGGCGTCAGATGCGCAGGGTCCGCAGGAAGCAGCCCGTGGCCGAGTCGCAGCCGGTGACGTAGAGCGAGTGGCCGTCCGGCCCGACGGAGAGGGCGTGCACGCGCCACTCGGGGACGGAGAGGGACACGCTCTGGTCGAACCGGTTCTCGCCCGGCACGAACGTGTACAGCGGGGTGGGGAGCCTGTACTCGGGGCCGCCGAGCAGGTAGACGCGACTGCCGTCGGCGTTCATCGCCGGGTGGTGGTACTCGAAGTAGCCGGAGCCGTACTTCATGAGGTAGCGCACCGTGTCCGTGCCCGTGTCGAGCCCGATGCCCACGGAGTAGGTGCGGACCGACCCGAGCGCGAGCAGGAAGGAGCCGTCCGGAGAGAGCGCCAGCTCGTCCTTGGCCCCGGGGTCGACGACCGTGGTGGTGCCGAGTCCGGTCCCGATATCGAGGCGCAGCAGGTCGAGGTTGGTGCCCGCGTAGAGGTAGTTGCCGTCGGGCAGGACGGCGAGATCGTTGACCGTGTGGCCGGTGACCGCCGTCTGGTCGATGAACTCCTGGTCGCCGGTGGAGAATTCCAGGATCCGGCCCGGCTCCTCCTGCCCGGCGGGGCCTGAGGGACCGGACTGTCCGACGTAGAGGGTCTCGCCGTCCGGGTCGGTGGCCAGACTGGTCGCCGCGCCCGGGGTCCAGCCCGCCGGGAGCTGCTGCTCCGGCGCGGCGACGCGGGCCTTGACCGTGTTGGTCGCGGTGTCGATGACGTAGACGGCGGAGCCGACTCCGACGTACAGCCGGTGGCCGTCCGGGCTGAGGGCAGGCCGCCCGTAGGGTGCCGGGTCGCCGAGCGGGAGGCGGGCCGTCACCGTGCCGGTCTGCGTGTCGACGGTGGACAGGTACACGCCCTGGCGCCCGCCGACCACGTCCGTCAGCACGAGGTAGACCGTTCGGCCGTCCGGACTGACCGCCTCGGTGACCTTCTCCCAGGTGAATTCCGCGATCCGGACGGCCCCCGGCACGCCGACGACGGGGCCGTCGGGAACGCCGGAGGGGGCCGCCCCCGAGGCCCCCGAGACGCCCGCCCCGCCGAGCAGCAGCGCCATCGCCGTCGCCGCCGAGACGGCCCAGCGGGATCCGCGCCGTAACGCGCTTGCCGAGGTCCTCATCATGTCCTCCCCTTGTCGGCCGGTGCGCCGCGCCGGGCACCGGATGGATCGAAGCCTAGGTGATTCCATTGCCATCGAATGGGACAACTATTAAGTGGTGAAGGAGGGTTGGAAGATCCGGCAGTGGCTGGTGGGGTGTGCGGCGCCGGCCTGCCGGGACCGTCGTGCCCACCGGAAACCGTTCGACCGCCGTGCTTCCACCGCGAGCCGGCGGGAGGTCAACTGGCGACCACCACCGGGTGAGTCCGTCTCCGTCGAATGAGAGAATCACCCCGGCCCGCGAATTCCGGCCCGCGAATTCCATTCCATGCGGCCGGAGTTACGACCCACCAAAGGAATCGCAGATGACCGACCTGCCGGCGCCCGCTCCCTTCACCACCGAGGACACCCTGTTCGGCGAGATCACCGTCCGCATCGAAGGCCAGCACCGGGTGACCGTCTCCGGGGATCGGATCCCCACCGCCGTCCTGGAGCGCGACCCGGGCAGCGAGCCGGACCCGCAGATCGCCATCGGCACCCGCGACACCGCCCACCTGACGCTGACCGTCGACGGCTCGCCGGTGCCACTGCGGCCGGGCCGGGGCAAGCTCCGCCGGAAGTCCTACCGGGTCGAGACCATGTACGACGGCGCCGTCCACGTCCTCGTCCCGGACTCCATCCCCAGCAGCCGGCTCATGCGCGACGGCAAGCGCCTCGGCGACTTCTCCTGCGACGGCGACCAGATCGTCATCGTGGAGTGGCGGGACGGCGCCCCCGCCCGCCCCGCCGACGCCGCGATCGGGTACGTCCTCGCCTCCGCCTTCGGCACGGGCGGGCAGCCCACCTGGATGCTGGTGGTCGAAGGGGTCGCCGCCCTCATCCCCTGAGCCGCCGGGCCGGTCGCTCGCCGGCCCGGCGCCGTTGCGCGGGAGCGGGCGAATAGGGTGGGGCGGATGGTTTTCGGCGCATGAGTATGGAGATTCGTATGAGCTCGACCTCTGTTCCTGACGGCCTGCTCCCGGTCGGGGTGATCGGTCTCGGTGACATTGCGCAGAAGGCGTATCTGCCGGTCCTGGGCGGGTTGCCGGCGCTGGACCTGCGGTTGATGACCAGGGACGGGGCGAAGCTGGACCGGATCGGTGACGCGCACCGGATTGCGCCGGAGAATCGCTTCACCGATCTCGGGGAGTTGATCGGGAGCGGGATCCGGGCGGCGTTCGTGCACGCCGCGACCAGCCAGCACGTTCCGATCGTGGAGCAGCTGCTGACGGCCGGTGTCGACGTCTACGTCGACAAGCCGCTCGACTACACCGTCGACGGTGCCCGCCGGCTCGTCGACCTCGCCGACCGGACGGGCCGCTCGCTGATGGTCGGCTTCAACCGCCGGCACGCGCCCGGCTACGCCCAGGCCAAGGAGCGCCCCCGCGACCTGATCGTCCTGCAGAAGAACCGCGAGGGCCTCGCCGAGGCCGCCCGCTCCCTGGTGTTCGACGACTTCATCCACGTCGTCGACACCCTGCGCTTCCTGGCCCCCGGCGAGATCGAGCACGTCGACGTCCGCGCCCGCGTCCGGGACGGGCTGGTCGAGCACGTCGTCCTGACCCTCGGCGGGGACGGCTTCACGGCGCTCGGCATCATGAACCGGCTCTCCGGCTCGACGGAGGAGATCCTGGAGGTCTCCGGCGCCGACTCCAAGCGGGCGGTGCACAACCTCGCCGAGGTGATCGACCACCGCGGCCAGCCCACCGTCCGCCGGCGTGGTGACTGGGTGTCCGTCGCCCGCCAGCGCGGCATCGAGCAGTGCGTGCTGTCCTTCCTGGACGCCGTCCGGGCCGGCAAGACCCTGGACGCGCACGACGCGCTGCGCACCCACGAGCTGTGCGAGCTGATCGTGGAGCGGATCGAGGCGGGCTGAGGGGACGTCGAGGCAGGTTGAAGGAGCGGGCTGAAGGACCGGGCTGAAGGGACGGGGATAGGAGCGGGGGTAGGAGCAGGGGCAGGGGCGGACGCCGAAGCGGAACCAGAAGTTCACTGACGGGGTCTTGTCGCGTCATTTTCTACGCGCGTATCTTGGGGTCGCCGCGGGGGACGGGTGACCGGCTTCCGCTTCATCTACGCGGGTAGCGCGTGCCATGGGCACGCCGCCTGACCATGCGTCACGGCCCGGCGGCCGCAGACCCGCCGGGTGGACGACGCGCCCTGTGCCCCGCTCCACCCTCGACCGCCGTGCCACGACCGTGCCGCACGACGGAGCTAGGAGTCATGCCCCGGTGACCACCGCCCCCGCTCCCCGCCCCCGCCGGGCCCTGCTGCGCGCCGCGATCCTCCCGGCCGGACTGGCCGCCTCGCTGGTGCTCGTCCCGCTGCCGGCCGCGAACGCCGCGCCCACCGCCGCGAACGCCGCCACGAACGCGGCGAACGCCGCCGCCCCGGCCGGGCCGACCGAGGCCGGACCGCTGCGCATCCACGACATCCAGGGCACCACCCGGATCTCCCCGCAGGCCGGGAAGCCCGTCACCGGCGTGCCCGGCGTCGTCACCGGCGTGCGCGCCTACGGCAGCGCCAAGGGCTTCTGGATGCAGGACCCGAACCCCGACGCCGACCCGGCCACCAGCGAGGGCATCTTCGTCTACACCGGCGGCAACCCGACCGTGAAGGCCGGCGACTCGGTCCTGGTCAGCGGCAAGGTCACCGAGTACTACCCGAACTTCGCGGGCGGCTCGCAGTCCGTCACCGAGCTCACCGGCCCCGCCGTCACCGTGCTGTCCTCCGGCAACCCGCTGCCGGCCCCGGTGGTCGTCGACACCCGCAACATCCCCGGCACCTACGTCCCGCCGGCGCCCGAGGGCGGCAGCATCGACGCGCTGCCGCTCGACCCGGAGAAGTACGCCCTGGACTTCTACGAGTCGCTGGAGGGCATGCTCGTCCAGGTCAAGGACGTCCGGGTGATACAGGCGACGGACAAGTACAACGAGCTGTGGGTCGCCGCCGACCGGCAGGACCAGCGCAGCAAGCGCGGCGGCGTGCTGTACGAGTCGTACGCGGAGCCCAACGTGGGCCGCCTGATGGTGCAGCAGCAGGCGGCGGTCACCCCGCAGCAGCCGTTCCCGGTGGCCAACGTGGGCGACGTGCTGACCGGCACCACCACCGGCCCGCTGGACTACAACCAGTTCGGCGGCTACACCCTCGTCGCCGGCACCCTGGGCACGCTCCAGGACAACCACCTCCAGCGCGAGGTCACCGCCAAGGCGGCCGACCGTGAACTCGCCATCGCCACGTACAACGTGGAGAACCTGGCCCCCGGCAACCCGGACGCCAAGTTCGCCGAGCTGGCCCAGGGCATCGTCACCAACCTGCGCTCGCCCGACATCGTCGCCCTGGAGGAGATCCAGGACAACAACGGCGCCAAGAACGACGGCACGGTCGACGCGAGCCAGACCGTCGCCAAGTTCATCGCCGCGATCAAGGCGGCCGGCGGCCCGGCGTACGACTGGCGCTCGATCGACCCGCAGGACGGCAAGGACGGCGGCGAGCCGGGCGGCAACATCCGGCAGGTGTTCCTGTTCAACCCGCAGCGGGTCTCCTTCACCGACATCCCCGGCGGCGCCGCCACCAGTGCCGTGGACGTCGCCGGCAGCGGCGCCACCACCGCGCTGACCGCCTCGCCCGGCCGGATCGCCCCGACCGACGACGCGTGGACCAACAGCCGCAAGCCGCTGGTCGGACAGTTCTCCTTCCGCGGCAAGAAGGTCTTCGTCATCGCCAACCACTTCAACAGCAAGGGCGGCGACCAGGGCATCGACAGCCGCTTCCAGGCCCCCACCCGCAGCTCCGAGGTGCAGCGGGTCAAGCAGGCCACCATCGAGCAGGCCTTCGTCGCCAAGCTGCTGGCCGCCGACAAGGAGGCGCGCGTCGTCTCGCTCGGCGACTTCAACGACTACCAGTTCTCGCCCGCGCTGGCCGCGCTCACCAAGGACGGCGTGCTGCGCGACCTGGTGAACGAACTGCCGGAGACCGAGCAGTACTCGTACGTCTACCAGGGCAACTCGCAGGTGCTGGACCACATCCTGGTCAGCCCCGAGGTCGGCTACGCCAAGTACGACGTGGTGCACATCAACGCCGAGTTCGCCCAGCAGGCCAGCGACCACGACCCGCAGGTGGTCCGCATCAAGCCCTGAGCGTCAAGCCCTGACCGGTCCGCATCAAGCCCTGAGCGTCAAGCCCTGACCGGTCCGCATCAAGCCCTGAGCGTCAAGCCCTGACCGGTCTGCATCAGGTCCTGACCTGCGGCTATGCTGCCTTCGTCGGCGGTGACCACCGCCGGCGAAGGCAGCTGCGGCAGTGGGGGTCGGAGAGCATGCGGTACCGGATCGAGCGGATGGGGACCGAGGACTGGCAGCGCCTGCGGAAGGTGCGGCTGGCCCAGCTCCTCGACTTCCCGATGGCCTTCGGCGAGACCCACGCCGCGGCGCAGGCCCTGGGCGAGGCCGACTGGCGGGCCCGGACGGCTCGGGTGAACGAGCCGGGCAGCGTCGGCCTGGTGGCCGTCGACCCGGACGGCGAATGGGTCGGCACGATGCTCTCCGTCCCCGACCGGGACCAGGCCGCGACCGCCGTCCTGATCGGCGTCTGGGTGGCCCCGGAACACCGCGGCCGCGAACGCGGCGTGACGGACGCCCTGTTGGACGCCGCCACCGACTGGGCCCGCACCGAGGGCGGCGCCAAGCGGATGCTGCTCGGCGTGCACGAGGCGAACTCCCGCGCCGCCGCCTTCTACCTGCGCCGGGGCTTCACCTACACCGGCGGGGAGACCCCGTACGGGCTCGACCCGCAGGCCCGCATCCTGGAGATGGCCCTCCCGCTGGACTGAAACGCCCTGAGGCAGGCCGAACGGCCGTTCCCACGAAGCGGGTTGGGCGGAAAAGCGCGGGCCCCGAGCGCGCCCGCGCCGTAGGATCGACGGTCATGGTTGATCTCTATCCTCCGACGAGTCCCTACGGCCACGGTTTCCTCGACACCGGAGACGGCAACCGGGTCTACTACGAGCAGCTCGGCAACCCCGAGGGCAAGCCCGTCCTGTACGTCCACGGCGGCCCCGGCGCGGGGACGCCGGACCGGCCCACCCGGGCGTGGGATCCGGAGTGCTACCGCGTGATCCGCTTCGACCAGCGCAACTGCGGCCGCAGCACCCCGCACGCCGGCGACCCGGCGGCGGACATGAGCCTGAACACCACGCAGCACCTGATCGACGACATGGAGCGGCTGCGCGAACACCTCGGCATCGAGCGGTGGTTGCTGAACGGTGCCTCCTGGGGTTCGACCCTCCTGCTGGCCTACGCGCAGCAGCACCCCGAGCGGGTCAGCGAGATCATCATCCAGGCGGTGACGACGACCCGCCGGGCCGAGACCGACTGGCTCTACCGGGGCGCCGGGTCCTTCTACCCCGAGGCGTGGGACCGGTTCCGCGAGGGCGTGCCCGAGGACGAGCGGGACGGCGACCTGCTCGCCGCCTACGCGCGGCTGATGGAGAACCCCGACCGGGCGGTCCGGGCGAAGGCCGCCGCCGGCTGGCTCGCCTGGGAGGACGCGGTCATCTCGAACGAGCCCAACGGCTCGCCCGGCATGTACAGCGCCCGGGAGGTCGACGAGCAGATCGCGTTCGTCCGGATCTGCGCCCACTTCTTCAGCAACGGCGCCTGGCTGGAGGAGGACCAACTGCTGCGCAACGCCCACAGACTGGCCGGGATCCCGGCGGTGCTGGTGCACGGCCGGCACGACATGGGCTGCCCGGTGCAGACGGCTTGGGAGCTGGCGAAGGCGTGGCCGGGCGCGCGGCTGCACATCTCCGAGGACTCGGGACACATCGGCAGCGAGAAGATGAAGGAGACCGTCCGAGAGGCCATCGAGGAGTTCAAGCACCTCTGATCCTGCTCGGGTTCCGCCACTCGTCGATCGCGACTCGATGCCCTCCCGGGTGCGGGCTCACAGCCAGCGGTCGTACCAGGCGCGGATGCGCCGGAGGGCGTCGAGTTGATGGGCGCGCTCGTGGAGCCCGTGGCCCTCTCGGGGGTAGACGACGAACTCGTGCTCGACGCCGAAGTGGCGCAGTGCGCGATGGAAGTGGACGGCCTGGCCGAGGGGGACGTTGGTGTCCTGCTCGCCGTGCAGGATCAGGACCGGGGTGCGGATCCGGGACGCGTAGGAGATCGGGCTGTTCCGGTCGTGGAGGTGCGGTCCCGGCCCGTTCCAGCCGGTGCTGCCGCCGAGCGCCGCGTCCATGGCTCCCCACTCGCCGGTCCCGGCCTGCATGCCCCAGTCGGTGATGCCCGCGCCCATCATGGCGGCCTTGAACCGCCCGGTCTGGCCGATGGCCCAGGCCGCCATGAAACCGCCGTGGCTCCAGCCGGAGATGCCCAGGCGTTCGGGATCGGCGACTCCCTCGGCGACCAGCAGGTCGATCCCGGCGAGGATGTCGGTCCACTCGTCGCCGCCCACCGCTCCCGCCACCACGGCGGCGAATTCATGGCCGTGGCCCGACCCGCCCCGGGGATTGGGCAGGAAGACCGCGTATCCGGCGGTCGCCAGCCACTGGCCGCAGTCGACCGCGGTGAGCGTGAACTCGTCGGCATGGCGGAAGTAGGGGCCGCCGTGGACCATGGTGACGAGCGGGAACGGGCCCTGGCCTCGAGTCCGGCCGGCCGGCAGGATCAGCAGGCCGTCCAACTGGAGTCCGTCGGACGCCTGGTAGCCGAGCCGTTCCTGGGCACCCCAGCGGATCCCGCGCAGTTCGGGGCTGGTGTCGCTGAGCCGGAGCAGTGGCCCGCCCGTGGGGCCCGCGTGGACGTTCCTGGGTTCGCGCGCGGTGCTCAGCAGCACGGCGAGGGTCGCTCCGGAGCGACTCGCAGTGAGCCCGGCGAGCGTGCCGGGCGTGCCGAACGTGCCTGGCGTGCCGGGCGCGCAGGACAACCGGTGGAACCGCAGCGACTGCGGATCGAGCCGGTATAGCGCGGTGTCCAGCCCGTCGGCGAACAGCGCCAGCGGCGGCCCGTCGGCGACCTGTACCAGCTCGGTGGGGCAGGCGGACATGCCGACCGTGAGATCGCGCTGTTCGCCGGTCGGGCCGGTCGCCGGCGGCACGGTGTCGATCACGGCGAGCGCGCCGACCAAGTGCCCGGGGGTCACCGCCAGGTGGGCCAGATGCCATTCACCGTCGTGATGCCACCAGACCGGGGACCGGGCCTCGAATCCGACCGGGCCCAGGTCCTGGACGGCTCCCGTCTCCGGGGCGACCAGGTGCAGTCCTGCCGTCGTGACGCCGGGGTCGAGCTCGGGGGTGGCCCAGCTCAGTACGGCCAGCGGGCCGCCGTCCGGACGCTGGGCCACCTCCACGACATGGCGGTCTCCGAGGCCGTCCACGGTGCGGACCACGCCGGTCGCCAGGTCGAGCAGGCGCAGCCGGGTGGCGGGGAGGTGCCGGCCCCAGACCTTCGCGTCGTCACCCTCGGCCTCCCGGCGTTCGTCCTCCGGGGTGGGCTCGTCCTCGGCGAGCAGCGCCACGGTGCGGCCGTCGGCGAGCGGGTAGTGGTCGCAGATGCCCCCGCGCCACCTGGTCAGGGGCTCCGCCCGGGCGATGTCCCCGCTGCCGTCCAGAAGGATCCGCCGGAGTTGAGCGGTGCCCCGCTCCTCGCGGTCGGAGGTGAGAAACAGAGAAGCCGAGTCCGGCGCCCACTTCGGGGCGGCGGCGCGGGCCGTGCCGTCGGTCAGCCCGCGCGGGGCGGCGCTTCCATCGGCGGCGGCGACCCAGACCGAGCTGTGCGGGCGTCCGTCCCTTCCACTGTTCGCGACCACGCCGTAGGCGACCAGGCGACCGTCCGGCGAGATGGCCGGCGCCGCGGGGGCGGCCATGTCCACCACCAGTTCCGCGGTGAGCGGGTCGGTCGACTCGGGAGTCGGTCGCGGTGCGGGATGCGGCATGCGGGCTGCCTTTCACTCGCCAGTACGACGGACGGACATCGTGTCGCACCGACGGGCCGGTGTCAGTCGGGTTTCGGAGAATCGGGCCGTACGCGGCCCTGTCGAGTGCGGCCACCGGCTCGAAACAAGCAGGCGTGATTGCTTTTTTTCGCGCCCGGTGCCACGCTGCTGCCCGGCGGCGCTCGTGTGGGGGCGTCGCCAACCCGTCGGCAGGGGAGGCGCTTTGGCGCGCGAACGCTCGGTACTGCGGGTCGGCAACGCCTCGGGGTTCTACGGGGACCGCTTCGCGGCGGTGCGGGAGATGCTCACCGGCGGGCCGCTGGACGTGCTCACCGGGGACTACCTGGCGGAGCTGACCATGCTCATCCTGGCCCGGGACCGCCTGAAGGACCCGTCCCTCGGCTACGCCCGGACGTTCCTGCGGCAGATGGAGGAGTGCCTCGGCCTGGCGCAGGAGCGCGGGGTGAGGATCGTGGTGAACGCGGGTGGGCTGAATCCGGCCCGGCTCGCCGCCGAACTGCGGAACCTGGCACAGCGCCAGGGCCTCGCGGTGGCCGTCGCCCACGTCGAGGGGGACGACCTGATGCCGCGCAGGAGCGAACTCGGCTTGCCTGACGGCCTGTTGGCCGCGAACGCCTACCTCGGCGGCTTCGGGGTGGCGGCCTGCCTGGCCGCGGGCGCCGAGGTGGTGGTCACCGGGCGGGTCACCGACGCGGCGCTGGTCGCCGGGCCCGCGATCGCCCACTTCGGCTGGACGGCGGCAGACTTCGACGCCCTCGCCGGGGCGGTGGTCGCCGGGCACGTGCTGGAGTGCGGCGCCCAGGCGACGGGCGGGAACTACGCGTTCTTCCGCGAGCACGACGTCACCCGCCCGGGCTTCCCGATCGCCGAACTGCACGCCGACGGCTCCAGCGTGATCACCAAGCACCCGGGCACCGGCGGCGCCGTCACCGCGGGCACCGTCACCGCCCAACTCCTGTACGAGACGGGCGGTGCGCGCTACCTGGGCCCGGACGTCACCGCCCGGCTGGACACCGTGCGGCTCGCCGAGGAGGGGCCGGACCGGGTCCGGATCGACGGGGTACGCGGCGAGGCGCCGCCGCCCACGCTGAAGGTGGGCCTGAACCGGCTCGGCGGCCACCGCAACGAGGTGGTGTTCGTCCTCACCGGCCTCGACATCGAAGCCAAGGCCGACCTGGTGCGGCGGCAGTTCCTGGACGCCCTGCCGCCCGCCGCCCGGCCCGCCGAACTGCGCTGGACGCTCGCCCGGACCGACCACCCGGACGCCGGCACCGAGGAGGCCGCCTCCGCCCTGCTCCGGCTCACCGCCCGCGACCCGGACCAGGCCAAGGTCGGGCGCGAACTGGGCAAGGCCGCCGTGGAGTTGGGGTTGGCCGGTTACCCGGGCTTCCACCTCACCGCGCCGCCAGGCCCCGGCGCGCCGTACGGGGTGTTCGCCGCCGCGTACGTCGACGCCGAGGCCGTCGAGCACACCGCCGTGCTACCGGACGGCCGCCGGCTCGCCGTCCCGCCGGCCCCGGTGACGAGCCGACCTGCTGAGACCTCCGAAGAGCCGACGCTCCCCGCAGCACTCCCAGCAGTACTCCCAGCAGTACTCCCAACTGCACTCCCCGCAGAACCCCCCGCCGGCCCGCGTCGCCGCGCCCCGCTCGGCCTGGTGGCCGGCGCCCGCAGCGGCGACAAGGGCGGCGACGCCAACCTCGGCGTCTGGGCCCGCTCCGAGGCGGGATGGCGCTGGCTCGCCCACACCCTCACCGTCGACAAGCTGCGCGAACTCCTGCCCGAGACCGCCGACTTGCCCGTCACCCGGCACCTGCTCCCGAACCTGCGCGCGGTCAACTTCACCCTCACCGGCCTGCTCGGCGAAGGCGTCGCCGCCCAGCACCGCTTCGACCCGCAGGCCAAGGCCCTCGGGGAGTGGCTGCGCTCCCGCCACCTCGACATCCCGGAGGCCCTGCTGTGACCGTGCTGCCCACCCGCGTCGACCCGGCCGGGCCCGAGTACGCCGAGTACCGCGCCGCGATGCTCGCCAAGCTCGCCGGGCTGGACGCCGAGCACGCCAAGGCGCTGGCCGGCGGCGGCCCCAAGTACGTGGACCGCCACCGCGCCCGCGGCAAGCTGCTGCCGCGCGAGCGGATCGAGCTGCTGGTCGACCCGGACTCGCCGTTCCTGGAGCTCTCGCCGCTGGCCGCCTGGGGCAGCGACTACCCGGTGGGCGCGGCGCTGGTCACCGGCATCGGCGTGATCGAGGGCGTGGAGTGCCTGATCACCGCCAACGACCCGACCGTGCGCGGCGGCGCCAGCAACCCGTGGACCCTGCGCAAGGCCCTGCGCGCCAACGAGATCGCGTTCGACAACCGCCTCCCGGTGGTGAACCTGGTCGAGTCCGGCGGGGCCGACCTGCCCAGCCAGAAGGAGATCTTCATCCCCGGCGGCGCGTTGTTCCGCGACCTCACCCGGCTCTCCGCCGCCGGAATCCCCACCGTGGCCGTGGTGTTCGGCAATTCGACGGCCGGCGGCGCCTACGTCCCCGGCATGTCGGACCACACCGTGCTGGTCAGGGAGCGCGCCAAGGTGTTCCTCGGCGGCCCGCCGCTGGTCAGGATGGCCACCGGTGAGGAGGCCGACGACGAGTCGCTCGGCGGCGCCGAGATGCACGCCCGCACCTCCGGTCTGGCCGACCACTTCGCGGCGGACGAGGCGGACGCGCTGCGGCTGGCCCGCCGGATCGTCGCCCGGCTGGACCACCGCAAGCCGGGCCCGTCGCCGGACCGGCTCGCCGAGCCGCCGAAGTACGACGAGGAGGAGCTGCTGGGCATCGTCCCGGGCGACCTCAAGGTGCCCTTCGACCCGCGCGAGGTGATCGCCCGGATCGTCGACGGCTCCGACTTCGACGAGTTCAAGCCGCTCTACGGCACCAGCCTGGCCACCGGCTGGGCCCGGCTGCACGGCTACCCGGTCGGCGTGCTGGCCAACGCGCAGGGCGTGCTGTTCAGCGCGGAGTCCCAGAAGGCCGCCCAGTTCATCCAGTTGGCGAACCAGCGGGACATCCCGCTGCTGTTCCTGCACAACACCACCGGCTACATGGTCGGCCGGGCGTACGAGCAGGGCGGCATCATCAAGCACGGCGCGATGATGATCAACGCCGTCGCCAACTCCCGGGTGCCGCACCTGTCGGTGCTGATCGGCGCGTCCTACGGCGCCGGCCACTACGGCATGTGCGGGCGGGCGTACGAGCCGCGCTTCCTGTTCGCCTGGCCGAGCGCCAAGTCCGCGGTGATGGGCCCGCAGCAGCTCGCCGGGGTGCTGTCGATCGTCGCCCGGCAGTCGGCCGCCGCGAAGGGGCAGCCGTACGACGAGGACGCGGACGCGGCGATCCGCGCCATGGTCGAGCAGCAGATCGAGGCCGAGTCGCTGCCGGTCTTCCTGTCCGGGCGGCTGTACGACGACGGCGTGATCGACCCGCGCGACACCCGTACGGTGCTCGGCCTGTGCCTGTCCGCGATCCACAACGCGCCGGTCGAGGGCGCGCGCGGCTACGGCGTCTTCCGGATGTGAGACCGAACTGTTCGACCGAGCTGCGAGACCGAGCTGCGAGACGGAGCTGTGAGGGGCACCCGAGACATGATCACCAACCTGCTGGTCGCCAACCGTGGCGAGATCGCCCGCCGGGTCTTCCGCACCTGCCGGGCCCTGGGCGTCGCGACCACCGCCGTCCACTCCGACCCGGACGCCGGGGCCGCGCACGTCCGTGAGGCCGACGCGGCCGTGCGGCTGCCCGGCGCCGCGCCCGCCGACACCTACCTGCGCGCCGACCTGATCGTCCGCGCCGCGCTGGCGGCGGGCGCGGACGCCGTCCACCCCGGGTACGGATTCCTGTCGGAGGACGCCGGGTTCGCGCAGGCCGTGCTGGACGCCGGGCTGGTCTGGGTCGGCCCGCCGCCGGCCGCGATCGCCGCGATGGGCTCCAAGACGGCCGCCAAGCGGCTGATGGCCGAGGCCGGGGTGCCCGTGCTGGACGCCCTGACCGACCCCACCGAGGTCGACCTGCCGCTCCTGGTCAAGGCGGCGGCGGGTGGCGGCGGACGCGGCATGCGGGTGGTGCGCACGCTCGCGGAGCTCCCCGGCGAACTGGCCGCCGCCCGCGCCGAGGCGGCGAAGGCCTTCGGCTCGGACGAGGTGTTCTGCGAGCGCTACCTGCCCGCCGGGCGGCACGTCGAGGTCCAGCTGCTGGCCGACGCGCACGGCACGGTCTGGGCGGTCGGCGACCGCGACTGCTCGCTCCAGCGGCGGCACCAGAAGGTGATCGAGGAGGCCCCGGCCCCCGGCCTGCCCGAGGCGGTGCGCGCCGGGCTGCACGCGGCGGCCGTCAGCGCCGCCCGGGCGATCGGCTACACCGGTGCCGGTACGGCCGAGTTCATGCTCGGCGAGGACGGCCGGTTCCACTTCCTGGAGATGAACACCCGCCTCCAGGTCGAGCACCCGGTCACCGAGGCGGTCACCGGACTGGACCTGGTGGCGCTCCAACTCGCCGTCGCCGAGGGGGAGCGGCTGCCCGGGCCGGTCCCGCCGCCCGCCACCGGCTGCGCGATCGAGGCCCGGCTGTACGCGGAGGACCCGGCGAAGGACTGGCAGCCCGCCACCGGCACCCTGCACCGCCTCGAACTCACCGTGCCGCACCAGGAGTTCGGCGGCCGGGGTGTCCGGCTGGACTCCGGCGTGGCGGCCGGCGACGAGATCACCCCGCACTACGACGCGATGCTCGCCAAGGTGATCGCCTGGGCGCCGACCCGCGCCGCCGCCGCCCGCCGGCTGGCCGACGCGCTCGCCCGCGCAGAGGTCCACGGGCCCGCAACCAACCGGGAGTTGCTGGTCCGCGCGCTGCGGCACCCGGCCTTCCTGGCCGCACGCCTGCACACCGGCTTCCTGGCCGAGCACGCGGCCGAACTCACCGCCCCGGACGGCAGGGAGACCGCGCGCGCCGCCCTGGCCGCGGCCATCGCCGACGCCGCCGCCCGGCGCACCGGGCCGCACGGCGCACTGCCGTCGGGCTGGCGCAACCTGCCCTCGCAGCCGCAGTCCAAGCGCTACCGCACCGACGACGGCGCCGAGTTGGAGGTCCGATACCGCCTCACCCGGGACGGCCTGCGGGCCGACGACCACCCGCGGACGGAACTCCTGGACGCCTCGCCCGAGCAGGTCACGCTGCGCGAGGGCGCCGTCCGGCGCGGCCACCGCGTCGCGCGCTACGGCGACCGGGTGTACGTCGACACCCCGAACGGCGGCATCGCGCTCACCGCCCTGCCGCGCTTCCCCGACCCCGCCGCCCGGGCGGACCCGGGCGCGCTGCTCGCCCCGATGCCCGGCACCGTCGTGCGCACCACCGCCGCCGTCGGCGACACCGTCACCGCCGGTCAGTCGCTGCTCGTCCTGGAGGCGATGAAGATGGAGCACCGCGTCACCGCCCCCGCCGACGGCGTCCTGGTCGAACTCCACGCCGCCCCCGGCCGACAGGTCGAACTCGGCACCCTGCTCGCCGTCGTGCAGCCCGAGGCCGGTCCCGCCGCCGGTCCCGCCGCCGAGCCGACCGCAACAGCCGCCGTCCAGCCCACCGCCGAGCCGACCGCAACAGCCGCCGTCCAGCCCGCCGCAGAAGCCTGAGGAAGGACCCCGCATGTCCACCATCGGCAGTCAGCTCATCGAGACCACAGAACGCCGGGCCCTGCGCCAGGCCGTCGGCGACCTCGGCCGCCGCTACGGCTCCGCCTACTACATGGCCAAGGCCCGGGCCGGCGAGCCCGCCGACGAGCTGTGGGCGGACGCGGGCAAGGCCGGCTACCTCGGCGTGAACCTGCCCGCCGAGTACGGCGGCGGGGGCGGCGGCATCACCGATCTGTCCATCGTGCTGGAGGAGTTGGGCTCGGCCGGCTGTCCGCTGCTGCTGCTCATCGTCTCCCCGGCGATCTGCGGCACCGTGATCGCCCGCTTCGGCACCGAGGAACAGAAGCAGCGCTGGCTGCCCGGACTCGCCGACGGCAGCCGCAAGATGGCCTTCGGCATCACGGAGCCGGACGCCGGCTCCAACGCGCACCGGATCTCCACCGTCGCCCGCCGGGACGGCGGGGACTGGCTGCTGACCGGCCGCAAGGTGTTCGTCTCCGGCATCGACCACTGCGACGCCGTGCTGTTCGTCGCCCGCACCGAGACCGCCGACACCGGCGGGGGCCGCAGGCTCAAGCCCTGTCTGTTCATCGTTCCGCGCGACGCCGCCGGCTTCGAGTACCGGGCGATACCGATGGAACTCGTCGCCCCCGAGAAGCAGTTCCAGGTCTTCCTGGACGACGTCCGGCTGCCCGCCGACGCCCTGGTCGGCGACGAGGACGCCGGCCTGCTGCAACTGTTCGCGGGCCTCAACCCCGAGCGCGTGCTGACCGCCGCGTTCTCCCTCGGCCTGGCCCGCCAGGCCCTCGGCAAGGCCGTCGAGTACGCGAAGACCCGCACCGTCTGGTCCACCCCGATCGGCGCCCACCAGGGCCTGGCCCACCCGCTGGCCCAGTGCGCGGTGGAGATCGAGCTGGCCCGGCTGATGACCCAGAAGGCCGGGCTGCTCTACGACGCGGGGGAGGACCTGGCCGCCGGGGAGGCCGCCAACATGGCCAAATATGCGGCCGGCGAGGCCGCCGCCCGTACCGTCGACCAGGCGGTGCAGACGCTGGGCGGCAACGGCCTCACCCAGGAGTACGGGCTGGGCGCGCTGCTGGCCGCCACCCGGGTCGGCCGGGTCGCCCCGGTCAGCCGCGAGATGGTGCTCAACTACGTCGCCCAGCACACCCTCGGCCTCCCGAAGTCCTATTAGTCCGCCTCCTTCCAGGGCGCACCGGAAGCACCTACCGGACCCACCGGACGCACCCACCGGACGCACCCGCCCGGCGTGCCCCCGGTGGGTCACCAGAGGGACATCTCGGCGAACTTTGCAGTGGCGGACGTCATGGTCCGTATGCTCCTGTTCGTACCCTCGGTCGACCTTCCGCCGCGCCAGCCGATGCGTCAACTACCTTTCTGGAGGCTTACTTTGGTGTTCCGCAGCGAATTCCCGGACGTGCCGACGGTGGACCTGCCGATCCATGAGGCAGTGCTCGGCGGCGCGGCGGCGTACGGTGACCGGCCGGCCCTGATCGACGGCGTCACCGGGGAGCGCGTGAGCTACGCGCGGCTCGCCGCCGGCGTCGAGCGGGTGGCCGCCGGACTGGCCGCAGCCGGGGTGCGCCAGGGCGACGTGGTGGCCCTGTTCAGCCCCAACACGCTCGGCTACCCGACGGCCTTCTACGGCGCCACCCGGGCCGGCGCCACCGTGACCACGGTGTCCTCGATGGCCACGCCCGCCGACCTGGCCGGGCAACTCGGCGACAGCGGCGCCCGCTGGCTGGTGACCGTCTCCCCGCTCCTGCCGACCGCCCGCAAGGCCGCCGCCCTGCTCGCCGAGCAGGGCGGCCCACTGGCCGAGATCCTCGTCCTGGACGGCGCGGAGGGCCACCGCTCGCTCGCCGACCTGCTGGCCACCACCGGCCCCGCCCCCGGGATCGCCATCGACCCAGGCCGGGACGTCGCCGTACTGCCCTACTCCAGCGGCACCACCGGACTGCCCAAGGGGGTGATGCTCACCCACCGCTCGATCGCCACCAACCTCGCCCAGTGCGACGCCCTCTACCGGCCCGCCGTGGGCGAGCGGGTGCTAGCCGTGCTGCCCTTCTTCCACATCTACGGCCTGACCGCGCTGCTCAACCAGCCGCTGCGCTGCGGCGCCACCGTGGTGGTGCTGCCCCGCTTCGACCTGGAGCAGTTCTGCCGCACCATCGAGGAGCAGCGGGTGCAGGCGCTGGTGGTCGCCCCGCCGATCGCGCTCGCCCTGGCCAGGCACCCGGTCGTGGACCGCTTCGACCTCTCCTCCGTCGAGTACCTGCTGTGCGCGGCCGCTCCGCTGGATCCGGAGCTCGCCGCCGCCTGCGCCCGCCGCCTGGGCCTGCCGCACCTGCTCCAGGGCTACGGCATGACCGAGCTGTCCCCGGTCACCCATGTGGTCTCCCCGCTGGAGCGCGACCCCTCGCCCGGCTCGGTGGGGCGGCTGATTCCCTCCACCGAGCTGCGGGTCGCCGCCCTGGACGGGGCCGGCGAGGACCTCGGGCCCGGCGAGCCGGGCGAGCTGCTGATCCGGGGCCCGCAGGTGATGAAGGGGTACTTCGGCCGGCCCTCCGACACCGCCGCGGTGGTCGACTCCGAGGGCTGGCTGCACACCGGCGACGTCGGCTTCGTCGACGACCGGGGGTACCTGTACATCGTCGACCGGGTGAAGGAGCTGATCAAGTACAAGGGCCACCAGGTGGCCCCGGCCGAACTGGAGGCCGTGCTGCTCGGCCACCCGCAGATCGTCGACGCCGCCGTGATCGGCGTCCCGGACGCCGACGGCACCGAGTGCCCCAAGGCCTTCGTGGTCCGTGCTCCGGGCAGCGGCCTGAGCGCGGAGGACGTCACCGGCTTCGTGGCCGGGCTGGTGGCCCCGTACAAGAAGGTCCGCGCGGTGGAGTTCGTCGAGGCCGTTCCCAAGTCCGCGGCCGGCAAGATCCTCCGCCGCGAGCTGCGGGCCCGCGAGGCCGAGCGCCGTGCGGCGTCCGCGACCGCAGCCGCCGCGCCCACCGCCCCCGAGGCCTCCCGCTGAGCGGCCGGGCCCCCGGCGGCCGAAGACCGGCGCCCGTCTGTGAGGATCGACCCGCCGACCGCGACGGGCCCGCCGACCGTGACGGGCCCGTCGGGCACGACCGGCCCGCCGAGCCCCCACCGGAACAGGAACCGCCGCCAGCCATGACCAGCCACCCCGCCGTCCGCACCCCCCAGCAGGACCGCAGCCGCGCCACCCGGGCCCGGCTGCTCGCGGCGGCCGTGAACTGCCTGGCCGAGCTCGGCTGGCACGGCTCCACCGTCACGGTGGTCGCTGAGCGCGCCGGAGTGTCCCGGGGTGCCGCCCAGCACCACTTCCCGACCCGCGAGGACCTGTTCACCGCGGCCGTCGAACACGTCACCGCCGAGCGGCTGGCCGCCGTCCGCGCCCACACGGACGAGCTGCCGGCCGCCGGCCCCGACCGCACCCGGGCCGTCGTCGACATGATCGTGCGCCTCTACACCGGTCCCCTGTTCCGCGCCGCCCTGCACCTGTGGACGGCCGCCGCCACCGAGGAGCCGCTGCGCGAGCGGATCATCGCCCTGGAGGGGCACGTCGGCCGGGAGGCCCACCGGGCCGCCGTCGAGTTCCTGGACGCCGACGAGACCCGCCCCGGCGTGCGCGAGTCCGTGCAGGCCACCCTCGACCTCGCCCGCGGGCTGGGCCTGGCCAACCTGCTCACCGACGACAGCGTCCGACGATCCGGGGTGATCCGGCAGTGGACCGGCGTTCTGGAGAGTACGCTGCGGCCGGTACGCCCATGACTCCCGTACTACCGGAGCGACCGGACGACCCCTGACCAAGGGGTCGCCGGGCGGCCGATGTCCGTGCAGTCTGGAGAAGAATCCCGGCCGACACGGACCGTGAGGCCCCCGGCCGGGCACGAGCCGAACCGGGGTGCTGCCTGATCATGCACGGAAACGAGTGGGACGTGACCTCCGCCGCCGGCCCCGCACCGGGCGGCACCCCCGTACGCCCCGAAGGCCACCGACTCGTCCCGCTCGCGACGGCCCTGCTCCAGGGCGACGGCCTGATCCTGCACTGGAGCGAGGACGCCGAGGCGCTGCTCGGCTACTCCGCCGAGGAGGCCGTCGGCAGCTACGCCGCCCAGCTGCTCACCGACGGCACCGACCGCCCCGAGGTGCTGTCCCTGTTCTCCCACATCATGGGCGGCTCCACCGGCTGGTCCGGCGTCTTCCCCGTCCGCCACCGCGACGGCCACAAGGTCGACCTGGAGTTCCGCACCTACCCGATCGCCGGCCCGGCCGGCACCCTGCTGCTGCTCGCCACCGCCTCCGACATCCGCGCCCTCCAGGCGGTCGAGGCCGACCTCGCCGTCCTCGACGGCGTCTTCGACCGCTCACCGATCGGCATGGCCGTGTACGACACCGAGCTGCGCTACGTCCGGCTCAACGATGCGCTCGCCCGGATGAACGGCGTCCCCGTCGCCGCCCACCTCGGCCGCCGGATACCCGCGGTGCTGCCCGGCATCAACAGCGTCGAGATCGAGCAGACCATGAGGCAGGTGCTCAGGAGCGGCAAGCCCGTGGTGGACGCCCGCTCCCACGGCCGGGTGCCCGGGGACCCCAAGCGCGACCGCGCCTGGTCCGCCTCCTACTTCCGGCTGGAGGACTCCACCGGCCGGGTCTTCGGCGTCTGTTCCTCGATCATCGACGTCACCGAGCGCTTCCAGGCCGAGGCCCGCGCCGCCCGCGCCCAGGAGCGGCTCGCCACCATCGCGGAGGCGACGGCCCGGATCGGTACCACCCTCGACCTCCAGCGCACCGCGGAGGAGCTGATCGAGGCCGTCGTCCCCCGGTTCGCCGACTTCGCCACCGTCGACCTGCTGGAACCGGTGCTGCGCGGCGCCGAACCCACCCCCATCCCCTCCGACCGGACGGTCACCCTGCGTGCCGTCGCCGTCGGCGAGTCCTACGAGTCGGGCCTCGCGCACGCCGTGGACACCGTCGGCGAGACCTCCGAGTACGCCCCCGACCGCAGCTACACCCAGTGCCTGCGCAGCGGACGCCCCCTGCTGCGCGCCCACGTGGACGCCGAGGTGCTGCGCGGCCTGGTCGCCAGCGAGGACCGGGTCGAGCCCGGCATCGCGGCGGGCATCCACTCGTACCTGATGGTGCCGCTCACCGCCCGGGGCATGGTGCTCGGCGGCTCCGAGTTCATCCGGATGCGCAACTCCGAGCCGTTCAGCGACGCCGACGTGGCGCTCGCCGAGGAACTGGTCGCCCGCACCGCGCTGGCCATCGACAACGCCCGGCTCTACCGGCGCGAGCGGGAGACGGCGCTCACCCTCCAGCGCAGCCTGCTGCCACAGGAGATCCACCGCACCCTGGGCCTGGAGATCGCCTACCGCTACCTGCCCAGCAGTGTGGTCAGCGAGGTCGGCGGCGACTGGTTCGACGTCGTGCCGCTGTCCTGCGGCCGGGTCGCCCTGGTGGTCGGCGACGTGATGGGCCACGGCATCCGGGCCGCCGCCACCATGGGCCAGCTGCGCACCGTCGCCCGCACGCTCGCCACCCTCGACATGCCGCCCGAGCAGGTCCTCACACGCCTGGACGAGACCGCCTCGGGCATCGGCGAGGGCCAGTTCGCCACCTGCATCTGCGCGGTATACGACCCGCTGGAGCGCACCGTCCAGGTCGCCTCGGCGGGCCACCTGCCGCCGATCTGGGTCGCCCCCGACGGCACCGCCAGCAGGGTCGAGGTGCCGCCCGGCGTGCCGCTGGGCGTCGGCGGGGTGGCCTTCGAGTCGATCGAGTTCACCCTGCCCGAGGGCGGCATGGTCACCCTCTACACCGACGGCCTGGTCGAGCGGCGCGGCCAGGACCTCGACGACGGCATCGACCTGCTGGCCGACACCCTCGCCGGGCCCGGCCGGACCCTGGAGGAGAACTGCGACGCCGTCCTCGGCGCACTGGTCACCGACGGCACCGAGGACGACATCGCGATGATCATGGCGCGGGTGCTGCCGCTGCCCGCCGACCGGATCGCCACCCTCCCGCTCACCGGCGGCGGCCGGCTGCCCGGCAAGGCCCGCCGCTTCACCCGCGCCACCCTGGACGCCTGGGGCCTGACCGCCCTCTCCGACTACGCCGAACTGCTGGTCAGCGAGCTGGTCACGAACGCCCTGCTGCACGCCGACGCCCCGCGGCGGCTGCGGCTGTTCCGCGACCGGGTGCTCACCCTGGAGGTCTCCGACGCCGGCGGGGCGGCCCCGCAGCTGCGCCCCTTCGCCGAGCAGGACGAGGGCGGGCGCGGCATGTTCCTGGTCAGCGAGCTGGCCCAGCGCTGGGGCAGCCGGCTGACCAGGGACGGCAAGGTGGTCTGGGCCGAGCTGGAACTGCCCTTCGGGGCTGCTTAGTTCCCCGTCAGCGCGGGTCAGTCCCCGGTCAGTGCGCTTCCCCGGTCAGTGCGCGGCGAGCGGGTAGTGGTCGGAGAGGTCGGTGTAGGTGTAGCTCTTGCCCCAACTGCTCACCGTCCACGGCGCGCTGTGCGTGCGCAGGACCTGGTTGGTGTACTGCTGCGGGCGGGCGTGGTCGGCCCGGTAGAGCACGTAGTCCAGGTCCTCCTTGGGCTCGCCCGGGTAGCGGTAGGCGGCGATGGAGTTGTCGGCGGTGTCGAAGGAGTACGGCCAGCCCGTGCGGGCGGAGGCCGGCGCCAGGTTGGCGTTGTCCAGCAGGGCCTGGTACTCGGAGCCGTGCGAGTCGATGTTGAGGTCACCGGCGAGCAGGATCGGCTCGTTCGCCGGGATCTGCTTGGCGTCCAGGAAGCCGCGCATGGCCGTGAGCTGCTTGGCCCGGATGGCGGCCGGCTGGCCGTTGGAGCAGCCCGAGTCGGTGGACTGCAGGTGGGTGCCGACCACGTGGGTGCGCTGGCCGTTCACGTTCAGGACGGCGTAGACGAAGCCCTTGTTCGAGAAGTAGTCCGAGCCGCAGGCGTCCTTGTAGACGTACTGCTCCTTGCGCAGGATCGGCCACTTGCTGAGCAGCGTCACGCCGCCGTCCTCGGGGGTGGTGGAGCTGTAGCTGCCGGAGGTCGCGTCCCAGCCGCTGGTGGAGCGGCCGACCACCGGGGTGTGGTACGGGTAGGCGGCCGAGGCCTTGGCGGTCAGGGCGTCGGAGGCCGCGTTGTCGAAGGCCTCCTCCAGGACGACCACGTCGTGGCCCTGGAAGAAGTCCGCCGAGGCGATCGCCTGCGCCCGGTGCTCCTGGCCCCAGTTGGGGTAGAGGGTCGTGCTCATCAGGAACGTGTTGTACGTGAGGACGTCCAGCGCGGGCGCGGTGACCGGGGCGCTCTCGGTCGTGGCGCCGGTGGCGGCCGTGGCGGGGGCGGTGGCGAGCGCGCCGAGCACGGCGGCGGCAGCGCAGGCGGCGGCAGCGCAGGCGGCGGCGGCCTTGCGGAGGGACGACAGCGGCATTGGGGCTCCGTGAGGGTATGACGTGAACGCGACGGTCAGCGGATGGTGTACATCCAACGTCGCCGCCCGCACGGTGCACAAGACCGCGCAAGAGCATTCGGTGAACGCAGTTGAAACACTGTCACCGCCAAGAACGCGCGAACCCCACCACCCGCTGAGGGTGGTGGGGCTCGCGAGAGTTGTGCGCGTCAGACCTCGCCGAACTCGCCGGCTTGGACGGCGGCGACGAACGACGACCAGGCCTCGGCGGGGAAGACGAGGGCAGGACCCTCGGGGTCCTTGGAGTCACGGACGGGCAGTACACCCGGGAAGCCGGGGGCCACCTCAACGCAAGACCCGCCATTGTTGCTGTAACTGGCCTTGACCCACGCGGCGTCGGATAGGTCTACAGGAGTGATCATGACGTTCCTCTCACGCCTTGCACTTTCGGATCAGCTCCAGTGACGCAGCCTTCGAGAGCGCTTCAACCTGGAGCTGGTGGCAGTCCCGCTCCCAGGCTTGAGCAGTCTCGGCGTCCCGCGAGAGGAAGCCGCGCAACTGGCACTCCGAGTATGCCAGGAGTTTTCGATCCGCCAGGGTCAGCAGCGTGACCATCATGGTGAACGGCAGCTCTTCTGCAAGAGAAAGCGGCGCCACTTGGATCGTGATGTTCGGACGAGTGGCGAGGTCTTCAAGGTGCGCAAGCTGCCGAGCCATGACCTTGCGCCCGCCCACCGGTCGTAGAAGGGCGCCCTCGTCCAGGACGAAGTGGAGCCGGGGCGCAGGCTGCCGGTCAAGTAGCTTCTGGCGCGTGGCAAGGAAGTCGAGCCGATCCGCAGCCTGCTCCTCGGTGACGCTGCCGCGCCGCACGGCGGCCGAGGCGAAGGCTGCGGCGTACTCCATTGTCTGCGCCAGGCCAGGCACGATGCCCAGTTCGAAGTGGTTGATGCTCAGGGCCTTCGCTTCTTGCTGGGCGTACTCGGGAAACCCTTCCAGCAACGATGAGCCGCTGAGACTCCAGTACGTCAGTTCTAGTGTTCCACCGGCACCAAGGGCCCGGTCGGCTTGTACGACCCAGTCGAGTGTGGGACTGCGTGTCCCTCGTTCGAGGTTGGAGATCTGACTGTCACTCAAGTTCGTCATCGCCCCGAGGTCGGTCTGTGTGAGCCCCGCCGCCTTGCGCAGCCTGCGGAGTTGTGCGCCGAAGGCCTTGAGGGGTGATGCGGACGGGTCCAGCTCGGTCTCGCGCATGATCAGACCTCCGTTGCATTCCTTATCCCACAGGGGATTTCGTCAAGTGGAGAACCCTTCCGATCGTAGAGGCTGTCGCGCCACCATGGCTACACCAAGTGACACGCCAAGAGCGAAGCGCTACGGAGACCCCATGCCCGAAAACCCGAAATCCGCGCTGCCCGACTTCGTCCGCAACGAGGTGGTGCGGGACCTGAAGCACCGAGACGACGACGGCAAGCCGAAGGAGGGGGTCTTCATGGAGATCCTCTGCGGGGCGGCCTTCCTGAGGCCGCTCGGCGGGGGGTGCGAGTGGACGACCAGGCCCGATCAGCTGCGACGGTGCGACCCCAGGGAGATCGCGCCGGGTACGGGGAGCAGCCCGCAGCGTCGGCCGATGTTTCCGGAGCCGGCGTGACCTCGGGGGAGATGCTGCTCGCCGGGCTGCACGTCAGCTCGCTGGCGGCCGGCGGTTTTACCGCTGTGGTCAACGGCTGCCGCGCCGCTGTCGGCCGAACCGCGAACCGGACCGACAAGCTCCCGCCACCGCGCCGCGAGTGCTCATCCCGCGCGGCGGCGGGGTCCAACGCCCGTCCGTGACAGGCAATCACGGACGGGCGCCGGCAGGCCTACCTCCCCTGCCGGTCGGCTCCGAGGGCACGTTGGCGCCAGACCCTCGCCGAGCCACACCGCTCCCCGCCGGCCACTCCGCCGACGGGGAGCGGCCGTCCCTCGATCACCGTCGATTCCTTACCTTCCCTGTTCTCTGGAGGCGCACGTTGAACAGCGCAGTCGCACCCGCACCGCTCGACTTCGCGTGGCTGGAGGTGACCGGGTTCTGCAACGAACCGTGCATTCATTAGGCAAGTCGCGTGTCGGGTTCGAAGGTGTCGGCATTGAACCCGCAACGCTAGCTCGGTTTGAGGCGGTCCATGAGGTCGGCAACGCCATCGACCTGGCGGTAGGGCTTGAACGCCGGCGCGAGCTCGCGCACCAGGGTGACGCACCGGTCGGCGCCGATCCTGGTCGCGAGGTCGAGGGACTGATTCGTAACGGCAAGGGCATGTTCGACCTCGCGGGCCTGCAGCAGGCTGCGGGCCTCGTAGGTCAGGAAGATCCCGCGCGTCTTGTCGCGGGAGCGCGGCAGCAGGCTCATGCCCTCGTCGATGCGGGCGTGCGCTTCGTCGGTACGGCCGAGGTCGAGCATGCACTGGCCGGAGTCGACAGCCAGGTCCGCCGTGCTCACCCACCGGCACCATGCGGGGGCCTGGTCGGGGCTGTCGGTCAGCAGGGCGTTCTCGGCGGCGGCCAGGTCGCGGTGGCAGTCGGCGGCGGCTCCGAGGGCGGCATGCGCGCGGGCCCGGCGGAGGTAGAGCAGGGACTGTGCGGTGGGGTGCCGGGTGTGGATGAGGGCCTGGCTGAGCGGTTCGACGGCGGCGCCCGGCTGGGTGAGCCAGATCGACTGGTAGGCGAAGTCGGAGAGGACGCCGGCCCCGAGGTCGCGGTCGCGGGCGGCGTGCGCGTTGGTGAGGGCCGCGTTCCAGAGCTTGCCCGCCGCGAAGTGCTGGCCCTGGTCGAAGCGGTGCCAGCCGCAGGTGCTGGCCAGGGAGGCGGCCAGCAGGTGGAGGCGCTGGCCGATGGGTTCGGTGTACCGGCCCTGTTCCAGCAGGTCGGTGACCGTCTCCAGTTGGGCGTCCATCAGCTTGGCAGTGTGCTGGCGCCGTTCGGTGGGCAGGGCGGTCAGCTTGGCGCTGGTGTCCTCCAGCCAGTCGACCAGTTCGCCGTCGACGTGCTTGCCGTTCAGAGCGGTGGTGAGCCGGTCGGGTTCGAGGGTGGCCCATTGGGCTGAGAGTCCGGCCAGCGCGAGCGCGCTGAAGGTCATGAAGGTGCGGCGGCGATGGTCCATTGTGGCTCTCTGTGCGTCTCGAAGTGCGTGGACGGTGAACGCCGATCCGAGTGGCACCGGCTGTTCCTGGCCTGGCAGCCAGTGAGGCCACTCGAAGGCTCCCAGGTCGCTGATCGGGACGTCGAAGGCCTCGGCGATCAGGAGCTGGGATTCGATGCTGGGCGTCTTGCGCCAGTTCTCCCACTTGCTGACGGCGGCCTTGTCGGTGCCGGAGCGAAGACCCTCGGGCCTGTTCCTGGCGGCGTGGTGGATGCGGGCCGCGAGGTCGGTCTGGGACCAGCCGCGAAGCGCGCGGGCGTACGCGAGGGGGTGCCGGATCTGGTCGTCCACGGGGCCAATCCCATCATCGACGGTGACCGTGAGCCTACTGCGCGTACGGGCTGGACTACCCCGGGACAACAGACAACGCCTGGTTGGTGACCGTGAGTTGGGCTCTACTCGTCGTGCACCGAAGAAGTTCCTTCGCGAAGCGGAAGGAGTCCGCGCATGAAACGACGCGCTGCGGTCATCGGCCTCGGCCACCAGGCGCTCGAAGACCACCTGCCCGGCCTGCTCGCTTCCAGCAGGGCCGAGCTCGTCGCCATCTGCGACAGCAACCCCGACACCCTGCGGCAGCGGCAGGAACAGCTCCAGGTCCCGGGATTCACCCGCACCGGTGAGCTGCTGGACGCGGTGGCCCCGGACTTCGTGGTTGTCGCCGTCCCGCACCACGCCGGACGCGAGGTCGTCCACGAGTGCGCCGCCCGGGGCGTCCACGTCCTCAAGGAGAAGCCGTTCGCCACCAGCGTGTGGGAGGCCCGGGATCTCGCCCAGGTCTGCCAGGCCGGCCAGGTCGAGCTGATGGTCACCCTCCAGCGGCGCTTTAACCCGATCCACGCGAGCGTCGCCGGGATGCTGGACCAGATCGGCATCCCCTTCCTGATCGACGGCCAGTACACCTTCCACACCGACGACCCCGGCGCCGGGTGGCGCGGGGACATCCGGCAGGCCGGGGGCGGCTGCATCATCGACATGGGCTACCACCTCATCGACCTGCTGCTGTGGTACTTCGGCTTGCCCAGCCGGGTCATCGCCGAGTTCTCCACCACCGCCGTCCCCGGCGGCGGATACGACGCGGAGGACACCGCCGTCATCCAGCTCGGCTACGACACCGACCTGTACGGCTCGGTGCTGCTGTCCCGGTGGGTGGCTCCGAAGACCGAGCGCCTGCACGTGGTCGGCACCCGCGGCTCGGTGCTGCTGACCAAGGGCCAGGTCCAGCGGCTCGACCTGCACGGTGCCGTGGTGGAGGAGCTGACCCGCCCCCACGCTCCCGCCTCGGCATCGGCCGCGCAGATCGACTACTTCTGCCGGGTCCTGGACGGCGAACGGCCGAACACCTCCGGCCCCGACCAGCACCTCGCGCACGCCGCGTTCATCGCCTCCTGCTACCAGTCCAAGGCAGCAGGGCGCTACATCGACCCGAAGGAGATGCTGTGACCAGCACCCTCGCCCTGCTCGGCGGCAAGCCCGAAGTCACCGCCACGGGACCGCACTTCAGTTGGCCGCCGATCGACGACACCACCCGCGCCAAGGTCGCCGCCCAGCTTGAGGAGTCGATCTCCATCCCCGGCCGGTCCGGCATCGTCGCCGAGCTGGAGGACGGCCTGCAGGAGTACTTCGGCGTCCGGCACGCGGTCACCACCAGCTCTGGCACCGCCGCCCTGCACGCCACCTACTGGGCCGCCCGGATCAAGCCCGGCGACGAGGTCATCGTTCCGGCCTGGACCTTCCACGCCACCGCCTCCCCGCTCTTCCACCTCCGCGCGGTGCCCGTGCTGTGCGAAACCCGGCCGGACGGCAACATTGACCCGAACCGGATCGAGGAGCTGATCACCCCCCGAACCCGCGCGATCATGGTCACCCACCTGTGGGGCAAGCCCGCCGACATGACCGGCCTGGTGGCCGTGGCGAACGCCCACGACCTGGCGGTACTGGAGGACGGCTCCCACGCCCACGGCGCGAGCATCGCCGGGCAGAAGGTCGGCACGTTCGGCCTCGCCTCGGCCTTCTCCCTCAACGGCCCCAAGCCGCTGTCCGGCGGCGAGGGCGGGTTCGTCCTCACGGACGACGACGACACCTACCACCGGGTCATCACGCTCGCGCACTACAACAAGCGGGCCAAGACCGAGATCCCGGAAGGCCATCCGCTCGCGCGGTACGCGGTCACCGGGGCCGGCCTCAAGCTCCGCATCCACCCCCTTGCCGCCGCCATCGCCCATGACCAGCTCGCCCGCCTCGACGGCTACGTCGTCGGCCGGGCGGAGATCGCCCGCTACCTCACCGGCCAGCTCGCCCGGACACCCGGCCTGGAAGTCACCGAGATGCCCGACGGGGTGATCCCGTCCTGGTACGGGTTGACGCTCACCTACAAGCCGGATGAACTCGACGGCCTGCCGATCGAGCGCTTCCACCAGGCGCTGATCGCCGAGGGCGCCACCGAGTTCGACCGCCCCGGCTCCACCTGTCCCATGAACCAGCTCCCGCTGTACCAGCAGCCCGGACCACTGTTCCCCGGGCACCCGCACTCCCACCGCCGGTACAAGGCAGGGGACTTCCCGGTCGCGGAGCACGCCCACGCCCACATGATCAAGCTCCCGGTCTGGCATCGTGAGCAGGATCTGGAAGTGGCCGAGCAGTACGTCCGCGCGGCCGTCAAGATCAGCGACCATCACAAGGAGCTGCAGTGACTGTCACCTCCCCCGAGTTCGTGGCCGGCCTGGCGACCGATGCCGAAGCCGCCGGAATCAGCGGCTTCGTCGCCGCCGCCGTGATCAACCACGACGGCCGGGTCCTGCTCGTGCGGCGCAACCCCGACGACTACATGGGCGGCCTGTGGGAGATCCCCTCCGGGACGGTCGAGTTGGAGGAGGAAGAGTCCATCCTCGACGCCCTGTACCGCGAGACCGCCGAGGAGACCGGGCTGACCATCAAGGAGGTCACCGGCTACATCGGGCACTTCGACTACCAGAACAGCCGCGGCGGCACGACCCGCCAGTTCAACTTCGCCGTCACCGTGGAGAAGACCGAACCGGTCGTCCTCACCGAGCACGACGCCCACCAGTGGGCACTCCCCAGTGAGCTCCCCGAAGTGAGCGACGCGGTTCGCGAGCTGATCGCCCGCTGAGGTGGTGCGAGTGCGGGGGGGGGGGGGGGGGGGGGGGGGGGGGGGGGGGAGAAGAGGGGGGGGGGGGGGGGGGGGGGGGGGGGTCCCCCCCCCCCCCCCCCCCCCCCCCCCCCACAGCGCGACCGCGTCGGCTCCGAACTCCGGGTTGTACTTCGATGGCCTTGCCACGCGGATCTTCACCTTCCTGGATCTACAAGATCCATTGTCAGGTGTGTCCACATCGCCGGGGTCACCTCACACAGAGCTGCACCCCGCCACAGTTCCTTCCCATGTGCGGCCCGTGCTCGCCCTGTGTGCCCTCGGTACGGCACTGTGACCCGCCCGGGTCCCCCGTCGCCGATCAGCATCAGTACCCCCGTACTGCAACCAGGGAGCGGACGTTGGACAACCACGGCGACCACTACGGCGACGACTGGACGCCGTGGCCCGGCGACGCCCCAAACGGCTGGCCAGCCCGCACCGAGGCCGAATGGCTCGACATCGCCCGGTACGTCCGACACGCCGCGAACAAGGTCGGCGATCCACTTCCGCTCTGCCTGCCCGGTGAACCGAAGGAGTGTGGGCGCAGCGCTCGGCACCATGTGGTGCTGTGGGGTGCCGTGCTCAAGGCTCGGGCGCATCACGTGGTTGAGCAGGCGTCGCCCACCCAGGAGTACGGAACGTGGGCGGCCCGGTCTCTCTATCGCCGGGAGGTCGACCAACTGCGGGAACAGCCCACCGGGGGCGCCGAGATGGAGTGACAGTCGAGCGCGCGGGATAGTCATCGACTACGACCGCTGGCCTATCCCGTGCCTACGCGTCAACCTGACGCGCGAGCCCCACTGCCCGCCGTGGGCAGTGGGGATCGGACAAGGTGCGCGTCAGACCTCGCCGAACTCGCCGGTCCGGATCGTGGCGATGAACGACGACCAGGTGTCGGCGGGGAAGACGAGGGCAGGACCCTCGGGGTCCTTGGAGTCGCGGACGGGAGCGAGGTTGGGGACGTCGGTGGCGACCTCCACGCAGTCACCACCGTTGTTGGAGTGTGAGGACTTGATCCAGGAAGCGCCGGACAGGTCTACGCGGTCGGTCATGACTGGAATTCCTTTCGGTCCCGATGATGAACTGTCAGGTGTCATAGGGCTACCCCGGAAGTCAGGCGGGCAGATGCTGGTGATCGCGCCGACCTGATCGGCGCTCAGCCCGCGTCGACTTCCGCCCTCCACATGGTGCGGAGTTGCGCCTCGACGTCGCCGGCCTGGCGGAGGCCCGCCTGGTAGGCCGGTTCCCAGGCCGCCAGGTCGCCCGTGTCCGAGCCGAAAGCGCGCACCGAGGCCGGATCGGGGCCGATGGTCACCACGGCGTCCGCCCCCACTGCCGCCAGCTGCTGGTTGAGCGGTTCCCGGGGGAACAGGTGGGCCATCGGCTCGACCACGACCAGCGTGCGGGCTCCAGCGGCGAGATCGGCGTTGGGGCCTGCGCGCAGCGCACCGTCCATGTACCGCCGGCCGTCGATGGCGACGGGCGGTGCGGCTCCGGGGAAGGCGCTGCTCGCCGCCACCGCCTGCACCAGCGGCACGCCGCTGTCGCGGTCCCACACCACGGGCTCACCGGTGGTGGCGCAGACGGCGGCGATCAGCAGTCGTCGCTCCGGCCACGCGTCCGCACCGATCAGGGCGGCGCGCCCCGCGATCAGCGCCTCCTCGGCTCGGGGGTCGGTGCCGTCGAGCGCGAGGCGGCCGACGCGACGCCTCGCCTCTCCGGGTTCCAGGCTGCGGTCGCCGAGTACGGCGAACACCGCGTCCATCCGCTCAGGGTCAGGCTTGACCCGGTGAGCGGCCTGGCGAGCGGAGGAAGCGAGCCGCCCCGGGTCCTGCCCGGTGGCGAGCAGCGTTCCGACGATCGAGCCGGCTGACGTGCCGACGATCAGGTCGGCCTCGCCCAGATCCACGCCGTTGCGGTGCAATCCGTAGGCCAGTCCGGCTGTCCAGGCCGTGCCGACGTGACTTCCGGGGCCCAGGACGAGTGCTCGGTCGAAGGTGTGCATGTGGTCTCCCCTCGTTATTGAAACAGTCGTACCATATAATCGCCAATGCCGTTTCAACTCCGATGCGCCGAAGGGAGATCCACCGTGGGGCGACCCGCCGACCCCGCCCGTCGCGAGCGCACGCTGGCTCGGGCGACCGACTACGTGCTGGCGCACGGCCTGGCCGGACTGAGCCTGCGACCACTGGCCGCAGCCCTCGACACCAGTCCACGGATGCTGCTCTACGACTTCGGCAGCAAGCAGGAGTTGGTCGCGGCGGTCCTCGCCGAGGCCCGTCGCCGGGGCGCGGTACGTCTGGCCGGGCACCCCGCGCCGATGAAGGGCTCCGTGCAGGAGCGGCTGCGGGGCATCTGGGTGTGGATGAGCGCGGACGAACGCGCGCCGTTCGTCCGGCTGTTCTTCGAGGTGCACGCCGATGGCCTGGTCCACCCCGAGAACTACCCCGGCCAGGCCGAGGCGATCACGGACTGGTTCGACACTCTCGGCGCCACCTTCCGGGACGTCTCCACCGGCCCTGACGACACCGTCACGCCCACGTTGGTCATGGCCGTCATCCGGGGTCTGCTGTTCGACCTCACGACCACCGGCGACCGCCGGCGCACCGACCGTGCGCTGGACCGCTTCGCTGAACTCCTCGGGCGGTGAACACGCGAGAGCGGTGAACGTGCGAGAGGCGTGACGGACGGGGCTGCGTGCGGTGACGGTGACGGTGACGGTGACGTCAGCGAGGCCGAGGAAGGCACCCGTGACGGTCCTGCCCCGCGCCGTATCCGGCAGCCGCCATGGCGATGCCGAGGACGGCCGGGACCGTGAGCGGAAGCGTCCAGTTGCCCGTGGTGTCGTGCAGGATCCCGAGGAGGAGGGGCCCGGCCGCCGCCACGAGGTAGCCGATGGACTGCGTCTTGCCGGCCGACGCGGCGGCTTCGCCGGAGCTGCCGGCGCGTTCGCTCCGGAAGGTCAGCGCGAGGACGAGGCACGCGCCGCCGCCCAGCCCGAGCAGGGGGCACGCCACGACGGACAGCGCGGGGCGGACACCAGCACGGCGAAGCCACCGGCCACGATGTTCCGGCCGCCCGGCGCGCGGTACGCCACCGGCGGGAACGGCCGTGGCCGTTCCCGCCAGCGGGTGCGGAGGTGGGTGCGGAGGAGGAGGGCGGACCGGCTACAGCAGGTGCTGCGCCCGGAGGTCTGCCACGTACTTGGTGATCAGGTCCTGCGACAGGTGCGGGATGTCGTTCTCCTCGTTGAGGGCGGCGGCCCGGACCGCCGCGCGGAACCGGTCCGCCGGCAGGGCGGATCCGGGCAGCGGCTCCGACGGCGTGGAGAAGGCGTGCAGCAGGGGGAGCAGCGAGTGCTGCCGCTGGCGGTCGGGCAGAGCGCGTATGGCGCTCTCGAAGCGGTCGAGCCACTCGTTGTAGTCGTCGATGCGCGTCAGGGGGTGTCCGGCCGCCACCAGCCAGTCGACGAAGGTGTCGAGGGAGATTCCGTCCTCGTGCGGGTTCACGATGTTGAAGGTCCGGTACCCCTCCCGGGTGTCGTCGCCCAGCGCGGCGACGGCCTGCGCGGTGAAGTCCACGGGCAGCGCGTCGTAGTGCCCGTCGACGTCACCGGTGCCCCGGGCGTAGAAGCTGCCGGGGGCGATGCCGGTCGCCAGCAGGCTCAGCAGGAGGCGGGTGAACACGTCCGGGACGTTCAGCTGCCCCCGGTAGCGCGGGTGGGCGAGGATCAGGTTCGAGCGGAACACGGCGACCGGGAGGCCGAACGTGTCGTGCGCCTCGCGCAGCAGCACCTCGCCCGCCCACTTGCTGGCCGCGTAGCCGTTCGCGTAGCCGCTGCCGAGGTCGCGCGTCCCGCAGGCCGTGCGGATGTCCGCGTCCTCGTCGGCCGCGGCCTCGGAATCGAAGACGACGGCGACCGTCGACAGGTAGGTGAACTGTTTGGCCCTGGAGGTGACCGCGAGCCTGATCAGTTCGGCCGTGCCCAGCACGTTGGGGCCGAACAACTGGTCGTAGGGCAGGACGTGGTTGACGAGTGCCGCCGGGTGGACGATCAGGTCCACGGTGTCGGCCAGCCGCTGCCAGGTCTCCCGGTCGAGCCCGAGGTCGCTCTCCCCGACGTCGCCGGCGACCACCTCCAGGTGCTCGGCGGCCAGGCCGTGGTAGCGCCGGAGGAGCTCCGGGTCGCCGCTGTCGAAGGCCGCGTCGAGCCGCGCCCGGGCCGACTCGTCGGTGGCGCCGCGGACCACGCAGACCAGTGTGCCGCCGCGCTGCGCGACGCGCTCCAGCCATTCGAGGCACAGGAAGCGGCCCAGGTAGCCGTTGGCGCCGGTCAGCAGGACGGTCCGCGCCTCGGGCAGCGGGCCCCTCGGCCTGCCGGTCCGCGTCGGGGTCCCCGTGTCGAGGAACGCGTCCAGTGTCAGGTCGCCCGCCACGAGCCGCGTCGCGCCCGGTCCGTGGACCTGGTCGGCGGTCGGGCGCCGGTCGCCCGACGCGAGGGCGTTCTCGATGTGGTCGGCCACCCGCTGGAGCGTGTTGACCGGGTTGATGACGACGTCGACGGGGACGTCGACGCGGTAGACCTCCTTGAGCAGTTGGGAGAACGACAGCGCGGAGAGGCTGTCGCCGCCGAGTTCGAGGAAGCGCGTCCCGGGGTGGACGTCGTCCTGCCGGTGTCCGAGCAGCGCGCGGGCGGCCTGGCACACGGTCTCCGGTACGGGCCGGGACGGGCCGACCTGGCGCAGTGCCCGGAGTTCGTCGCTCTCGCGCTCGGTCAGCTCGGCGTACAGGGCTTCGAGGCGCTCGCCGTAGCGCTTCGCCAGCGCGGGGCGCAGCAGCTTGCGCACGCCGGAGAGCAACCCGTTCTGCTGGCTGAACGGCTCGGTCTCGATGAGGAAGTCCCGTGGGATCTCGTACGAGTTGAGGCCCGCCTCGGTGGCGAGGCGGTGTAGGGACTCGCGCAGGAGCGACCTGAGACGCGGACCGTCCTCGGCGGCGAGGTCGAGCGCCTCCTGGGTGGGCACGATGACCGCGAGCAGGTAGGCGCGGGCGCTGTTGCCGTACACGAAGACCTGCCGGACGAGCGGACTGTCGGTGAAGAGGGCTTCCAGCCGGGAGGTGGCCACGAACTCGCCCTGCGACAGTTTGAGGACGTTGGAGCGGCGGTCGACGTAGACGAACTCGTCGGGGCCGGTGAGGGCCACGATGTCGCCCGTGCGGTAGAAGCCGTCCTCGTCGAAGACCTGGGCGGTGGCGTCCGGCTGCTGGAAGTAGCCGGGAACGAGGCGTTCCGACTTGACCAGGAGTTCGCCCCTGGGGTGCGGGGAATCGGTGCGGAAGTACCCCAGCTCGGGCACGTCCGCCAGCCGGTGGTCGGTCACCGGCGGGCGCAGCACCCGGCCGTCGAGCGAGACCAGCCCGGCTTCCGTCGACCCGTAGCCGTTGAACACCCTGATCTGCAGGCAGCTCTCCAGGAACGCCGCCAGCTCCGCGCTCATCGGGGCCGAGCCGTAGGTGGCCCACAGGAGGCGGCCGCCCAGGGTCTTCTCCCGCAGTTCCTCCTTCGCGCGGTCCGCCTGCCCGGCGGTGTCGCCCCCGACTTCGTCCGGCTCGTTCCGGCGGGCCGACTCGCTCCGGTAGCGCTGGAAGAGCATGTCGCAGATGCGGGGCACCAGGATGAACTCGGTGGGCCGGACCAGGGAGAGGTCCACGAAGAGGGTCGACAGGTCGCTCGACGCCACGAAGTGGGCGGTGCCCCCCTTGGCGAGCGTGCCGAACAGCACGCCCCGTCCCATCATGTGGCTCAGGGGCAGGTAGTTGAGCACGATGGACGGCTGCGTCCCCTGGCCGGGCACGAAGTCGATCCAGAAGTTCTTGACGAGACGCTCGGTGTACACGGCGCCCTTGGGGGTGCCGGTGCTCCCCGAGGTGTAGATCAGCGCGCTGAGCGTGTCGGCCGTCGAGCCCTCGGGGACCCGGGGGAGCGGTGGCAGGCTCCTGCCCCGCTCGATGACCGAGGCCAGCGTGTCCAGGGTGGCGCCCCGGCCCTGCGCCGCGAGCCGTCCGCGCGCGGCGTCCAGCGCCTCCTGGTGGTCGGTGACCTCCGGGCGGTGGCCGAGCACGACGATCCTGCCGAGTGACGGGGCGTCCGCCGCGATCTGGAGCGCGACGTCCAGGTGCGCCACGTCCACCGCCAGCAGGCGTGGTCCGGTCTGCGCGACGACGGGGGCCAGGTGTTCCGCCGAGGCGCCGGCCTGGAGGGGGACGCTCACCGCGCCGGAGCGGACGCAGGCCAGATCCAGCACGGCGTACTCGGGGCTGGTGGAGCCGAGGACGGCGACGAAGTCGCCCGGGCCCACGGCGTGGTCGGGGTGGTGGCGCCACTCGGAGGCCACCGCGCCGACGCGTTCCCACAGTTCGCCGTAGGTGACGGTGTCGAACCGGTCCAGGAGGCGCAGGGTGGTGCGGCCGGTGTCCGGGTCGGTCACCGGCTCGGCGGCGCGCTCGCCCAGGGCGGGGCGGTCCGCGTACCCTTCCATCACCGTGGCCACGAGGTCGGCGAGCGGGAGGCCCGGCCGCCGGATCGCCTCGCTGACGGCGTCCAGGGGTGCGGCGGCACGGAACTGCGGATCCGTCGCGTACAGGTGGGCGGTGCGCTGGGCGGTGCGTGCGTCGAGGTCGTCGGCCGGGGGCGGTAAGACGGACATCGGTGTTCTCCTCTACGGCCTCGAAGGCCTGTGCAAGGGGTGGGCGGTCTTCATTTTTCGCCGAAGGCCCGTTCGGTGGAAGTGAGTTGAGCGCTCGTCAGCGTGCGGGGACTCCGTACGTGGCGGTCCTGCCCCGCACCGTATCCGGCGCCCGCCATGGCGGTGCCGAGGACAGCTGCGGACTCATCGCTCCTCCGTCGCGGCTGGTGCCTGGACCCCGTGGTCGTGGGTGAGCCGGACGATCGCCGCCGCCGCGGTGCGGGCGCCGCTCTCGTCCTGGGCCTCGATCGCGTCGACGAGTCGCCGGTGCAGGTCGGCGTGCTCCTCGGCGGCGGTGGCGTCCCAGGGCAGGCCTCCCAGGGCGGAGGTGAGGGCCGTGCCGAGGTAGTCGTAGACCTCGATCAGGAGGTCGTTCCCGCTCGCCCGGACGACGGCCCGGTGGAACAGCGCGTCGACACTCATGGCCGCGGACCTGTCCTCGCCGGCGCAGGCCGCGTCGGCGTCGGTCAGCAGCTCCCTGAGCTGGTGCAGCTGGTCCTTGCTGCGCCGCAGGGCGGCGGCCCCCGAGGCGTACTCCTCAAGGACGGTGCGCAGTTCGAGGACGTTGTCCCGCCGCGCGGAACTCGCCCGCCGCACCATGACCGACTGGAGCTCGCTCGACGCGCGGACGTAGGTGCCGTCCCCGGCCCGGGGTTCCAGCAGGCCGAGGTGCACGAGCGCGCCGATCGCCTCGCGCAGCGTGCTGCGTCCGACCCCGAGCTCCTCGACGAGGACCTGCTCCGGCGGGATCCGCGTCCCCACCGGCCAGCCGCCCGCCTCGATGTGCGAGCGGAGGCTGTCCACGAGCTGCGCGGACAGGCTTGCCGTCCTGCGCGGTGTACTGATGCGGTTCATGGAGGCAGCCTATACAAACATCAGACATTTGAACATCGCATGTTTCTGGGCCTGGCCGCCCCGGTTCCAGCCGCCCGACCCGCGATACGCCACCGGCGGGAACGGCCGTGGCCGTTCCCGCCGGTGGCAGGGGAGTCGGGCGTGCTTACGCGCCGACCTTCTCCGGCTTCTCCGGCTTCTGCGGCTTCTCCGGAGCGGGCGCCTCGACCGCAGTGACCGCAGTGGCCGGGGTGACCGGGGTGGCCGCGCTGGTCGGGGCGTCCAGGCCCCGCAGCAGCCGCCAGGCCATCGCGGCCGCGCCGATCAGCAGGACGGCGGCCAGCAGGCCGGCACTGTTCATGCCGTGCGTGAAGGACTCCCGGGCGCTCGCCAGCAGCGGCTCCGCGACGCCCTGCGGCAGTCCGTGCGCCGTCTCGACAGCCGCGCCCAGCGACTCGCCGGCCCGCGCCGCGGCCGCCGGGTCCGTCCCGGCCGGGACGACGAGCCCGCCGGCGTAGATCGAGCCGACCACCGAGCCGACCAGCGCGATGCCGAGTGCGGTGCCCAGCTCGTACGCGGTCTCCGAGACCGCCGAGGCCGCGCCGGCCTTGTCGGCGGGTGAGGCGCTCAGCACCAGGTCGGCGCCGAGCGTGTAGACCACGCCCTCCGCCGTCCCGACCAGCAGGAAGGAGGTGGCCAGCAACAGGTAGGTGGTGTCCTGCTGGAGCCAGCCGAGCACGCCCACGCCGAGGCCCATGGCGAGCAGGCAGCCGGTCAGCGCCGCCCGGGCGCCGGTGCGCCGCACCAGCCGGGCCGTCAGCAGACCGCCGACGACGGCGCCGACGAAGGCCGGCAGCTCGGCTAGGCCAGCCCGCAGCGGCTCGTAGCCGCGGACCAGCTGGAGGTACTGCGAGGTCACGAAGACCACCCCGGACAGGCCGATCAGGGCGATCAGCGAGGCCAGCACGGCGGCGGTGAATCGCCGGTCGCGGAACAGCCGCACGTCCAGCAGCGGGGTCTCCAGCCGCAGCTGGCGGCGGACGAAGACGGTCAGCGCGGTGACGCCCAGCACGAAGGCGACCGGGACGTCCCAGCGCGCCACGCCGTGCGCGGCGGCCTCCTTGATCGCGTAGACCGTGCCGATCACCCCGGCCATCGACAGGGCGACGCTCAGCACGTCCCAGCGGCCCGGGTTCGGGTCCTTGGACTCCGGCAGCAGCCAGGCGCCGAGCACCAGCAGCAGGAGCAGGATCGGGATGTTCAGCAGGAACACCGAACCCCACCAGAAGTGCTCCAGCAGCACCCCGCCGACCACCGGCCCGAGCGCGGCGCCGGCGGTGGCGGCCGCGCCCCAGATGCCGATCGCGGTGGCCCGCTCCCGGTCGTCCGGGAAGAGGCCGCGGATCAGCGACAGGGTCGAGGGCATGATCGTCGCGCCGGCGACGCCGAGCAGCGCGCGGGCCAGGATCAGCCAGCCGGCGCTGGGCGCGTAGGCGGCGAGCAGCGAGGCCGCGCCGAAGGCGGCCGCGCCGATCAGCAGCAGCTTCTTGCGGCCGATCCGGTCGCTGAGCGAGCCCATGCTGACCAGCAGGCCGGCCAGGACGAACGAGTAGGAGTCGCCGATCCAGAGCAGCTGGGTGCCGCTGGGCTCCAGCGTCTCGCTGATGGAGGGGATGGCGAGGGAGAGGACGGTCGCGTCGAGGGCGACCACGGTGACGGCCAGGACGAGGACGGCGAGGCCGGTCCAGCGCTGACGGGGGCTGGCAGAAACGGTACTGCTCATGCGCCCGCCTCGCTTCGCTCGGCAGGCGCTTCGCGCAATGCGCACCCGCTGATGATTCGTTCGCTTCGCTTGCTCATGGGATATCGGTTTCCGGTGTGCGGGCCGAAGGTGCTGTGGGCGGGGGAGTGGCGGCGTCCGGTCGGCGCAGCGCGCCGCCGAGGAACAGCTCGGCGAGCGAGAAGGCGGCGTCGCGCGGGGCGAGGCGGCCGTCCTGGATGGCCCAGCCGACGCCGGCCACCAGGTCGAAGAAGGCCTCACTCAGCCAGGCGGCGCTCAGCTCGATGCGGAACGTGCCCTGCTGCTGGCCGCGCAGGAAGAGCGCGTGCAGTCGAACGATCTGGAGTTCCCAGAGGTCGTTGACGCTGTCGTCGTCGTAGAGCTGGTTCTCGCCGGCCAGGAAGGCGCAGAGCGTGGCGTCCGGGACGGCGGCGTCGACCAGGCGGCGCAGCGCGGCCTCGGCGTCGCCGTCCTCGACGGCGGCGGTGTCCAGGGCGGCGGCGAACCGGCGAAGGCCGAGCAGGCCGACCTCGCGGATCAGGGCCTCGCGCCCGGGGAAGAGCCGGTGCAGGGTGGCGCGGCTGATCCCGGCGGCGCGCGCGATCTCGTCCAGGTGGGCGGTCGGGCGGCGGGAGAGCACGCCGACGGCGGCTTCCAGGACGGTGTCGCGATCGGTGGCCATGAATCGAGTGTAGATCACATGAGACATGGATGTCTCAAAATTATGGTGGGGGTCTCGAATGAGGCGTTGATCGTCACAGCCGGGGCAGCAAAAACCGGGAACGGCGGGTGCCGTCCCCGGTCGGGGTGCCGCTGTCGTGCGGCCGGTTCCACTCGGTCGGTTCAGCCCGGTCGGGCCGTGCGCCGCCCGGATCAGCTCTGGTTGTAGAACCCGGTCTCGTCGAGCGGGCGGTCGATCACCATGACCTCGACGTCGGCCGGGGTGAGCAGGAACACCCGGCGGGCGATCCGCTCGATGCCGCCCTGGGTGCCGAAGATCAGCCCGGAGGCGAAGTCCACCATCCGCTTGGCCTCGGCTTCGTTCATCTCGGTGAGGTCCATGACCACCGGGATGCTCGCCCGGATGTGCTCGCCCACCGTGCGGGCCGCCTCGAAACCGGTCGGCCGCAAGGAGACGATCTTCGCAGGCGCGGGGGCGGCCGGCATCGTCTCCTGATCGACCCACTCGTCCTCGTACACCGCGGCCGGGTAGTTTCCCGAGGGCATCAGCCACCCGTTGTGGTGCTCGTCGCGAAGTGCTCCCATGCCGCGCCTCCCTGCCTCGTCCCGTCCTGGTCCCCCGGGGTCGCGTGTCCTTTTTGACACGTCATCCACTCGTCGGAACTGTCCGAGTATCGCACTGTTCACCGGTCCCGTGCCCGCTCGCGGCCCCCGTACGAGTCGCGCCGCGACGGAAACCCGGGCGAACCCGGGCAACATCAGCGACGCGGCGGTGAGCCGTACGGTTGCGCGCGTAGACCATATCGGTCGTGGTCACCGCGCAATTGACCTTCTGTCAACAATGCGGAAACGATTTCACTCGCCAGTAGTGCCGTCCACCAGTTCGCGCAGAAGATCGGCGTGGCCGTTGTGCCGCGCGTACTCCTCGACCATGTGGACCAGGATCCAGCGCAGCGTCACCTCCTCGCCGCGGCGCAGCCGCTTGCCGACGGTGTCCAGCGACAGGCCGGCGCTCGCGCGGCGGGCGGTCTCGACCTCGGCGCGCCAGGTGGCGAAGTCCGCCGCGACGTCGGCGGTGTCCACGCCGTTGAAGTCGCCGTCCTCGTCGGCCTCGGTCCAGTAGTGGTTCTCGGTGTACTCGTCGCCGCGCAGGATGCTCTGGAACCAGTACTGCTCCACCTCGGCCATGTGCCGGACGAGGCCGAGCAGCGAGAGGGTGGACGGCGGGGCGGAGCGCAGCCGCAGCTGGTCGTCGGTCAGGCCCTCGCACTTGAGCGCGAGGGTACTGCGGTGGTAGTCGAGCCAGGCGGTGAGCATGGCGGTCTCGTCGGCCGCCATCGGCGGGTCGACCCGCGGGGAGGGTTCGGTCATGCGGGCCATCCTGACGTCCGACGACGGGCGGGCGCGAGCGAATTGTCGAGCGCCCCCCGAGTGCCTCGGAATCTCGGCCGGTCAGGCGGTCAGGCGGTCAGGCGGTCAGGCGGTCAGGCGCTCAGGCGGCCGGTGTGCGGCGCCGGGCGACCGCGGCCCGCCACAGCCCGACCACACTGCCCAGCACGAGCAGCGCGATCATCCCGGCCGACACCAGGAAGGCCGCCGAGCCCGGCTCGCCCGCGCTGGCCGCCGCCGTCACGTACACCGCGGTGGTCGGCACCACGCCGATCGCGGTGGCCAACAGGAAGGGCGCGAAGCGGACCCCGGAGAAGGCGGCGCCGTAGTTGGCCGCCTGGAACGGCATGCCCGGCAGCAGCCGCAGCACCAGCACGCTGCGGAAGCCCTGCTCGGTGAAGCGCCGGTCCAGCGTGCCGAGCACCCGCCCGCGCAGGTACGGCCGCAGCGCTTCGCGCCCGAGGCCCCGGCCGAGCCCGAAGGCCATGGCCGCGCCCAGCGTGGTGCCGAGCACCGACAGCAGCACGCCCTGCTGGATGCCCAGCAGCAGCCCGGCGGCGGCGTTCAGCGCCGGCCGGGGGACGAAGGCGAGCGTGCCGACCGCGTACACGGTGGCGAACAGCGGCGCGAACCAGTACCCGGGCATCCGGTCGGCGAGGCCGCCGTTCAGCAGCGCCGTCGGGCTCCACAGCAGCAGCGATCCGGCCGCGGCGCCGAGCAGCACCACCAGCAGCGTGAACCGCCACCACGGCGAACGCGGCACGGGGCCGGACGGCGGCAGCTCGACGGCGGGCAGGGGCGTTGCGGGTGCGGGCAGGGGTGAGACGGGTGCGGGCACCGGCCGAGCCTAACCGGTGCCCGGTCGCGACCGTCGAGGGCGGTCGCGGTCAGCTGTACGGGGGCTTTTCCGGGTTGTAGTGCCAGAACTGGTTGTCGCCGCTGTGGAACTCCCACTGGATCACCGGGGTGCCGTCGGTCAGCGCGCCGCCCGAGACGTCCAGGACGAGGCCGCTGTAGCCGTTCACGATCCGGCGGGGCGTTCCGGGGTGGCTGGCCGGGGGGTCGCTCCAGCTCTGGTTGGCGCCGCCGTCGCAGGTCCACTGGTCGGCCTGGGTGCCCCAGGTGGTGCTGAAGGCCGGGATGTCCAGGCACTTGCCGCTGTTCAGGTTCACCCAGCCGCGGGCGCTCTGGGTCCACTGCTGGTTGGCGCCGCCGGTACAGGTCCAGATCCGGACCGGGGCGCCGTCGTCGGTGCGCCAGTCGGCGACCTCCAGGCACAGGTCGTCCGGGCCCGCGTACATGCCGGTGCGGATCTCGGCGGGCCCGAAGTCGGCGGCGGGGGTGGCCGCAGGGGTGGTTGTGGGGGTGGCCGCGGGGGCCGGCGGGGCGGTGAGCGCCACCGCGGCGGCGGCGAGGGCGGCCGTGGCGGCGGCGAGCCGCGCACGACGGGACAGGCGGGCCAGCCGGGAAATGCGGGACGGGTGGGACAGGCGGGACATCAGAGCGTCCTCCGGGGGGTCGCGGATGCGGAGCGGTCGGCGAGGAATCCCAGCAGACGTCGCCAGGAGTCCCGGGCCGCGTCCGAATATTCGACGGCGGAGAGCTCGAAGAAGTTGTGCGGCGCGCCCGGGTAGGTGACGAACTCGTGCGGGTTGCCGGCGGCGGTCAGGGCCGCGTCGAAGGCGTCGACGGCGGTGGGCGGGATGTGCTCGTCCGCGCCGCCCCAGAAGGCGAGGATCGGCGCGCTGAGGTCGGCCGCGAGCTGAGTGGGCCCCGGGGAGCCGTTGATCGCGTCGGGGTATCCGTAGAAGCCGACCGCGCCGGCCAGCCCGAACCGGGGCGCGGCGGCGCGGAAGGCCTGCCGGCCGCCGAAGCAGAAGCCGAGCGCGACCACCTCGGCCGGCCCGCTTGCGCGCAGCCGGGCGAGGCCGGCGGCGAGGTCGGCGTCCAGGCCTTCGGGGGTGAGGGCGAGCAGGTGGCGGAGCAGGCCGGGCAGGTCGCCGAATTCCTTCGGGCGGCTTTCCGGATCGGCTCCGGCGGTGCGGCCGTAATAGTCGACGACGAGCGCGGGGTGGCCCTGTTCGGCGAGCCGGGCGGCGGTCTGCCGGTAGAAGCCGGAAAGGCCCTTGTTGTCCGGCAGGACGAGGACGCCGACGCCGGTGGCCACCTCGGGGCGGGCCAGGAAGGCGGCGAACTCGGTGCCGTCCGCCGAGGTCAGGGTGAGCGCCGCAGCCTCGGCCAGGGGCCAGAGCGCGGGGGTGACGGCGGGCGGGGCGGCGTCGGGGTCGTAGCACACGGGGTCCACCTCACGGATCGCGAAACCGCCGGGCGCGGAATGCGCCCGGCGGTCGGCGATATTAGCGAGGAATTCCCCGGAATTTTCTAGATCATATCGCAGAGAGATCTTTTTTCGAAGTGCTTTCCGGTGACGTTGCGGTCACATTTTCGGCGCCGGATCCGGGGGAATTCCGTTCGGCCCGGCGCAGCGCCCCGGCGCTCAGCAGCAGCGCGAAGGCGAGCGCGGTGACCAGGCCGAAGGAGACGGTCAGCGAGGTCGCCTGGGCGAGGGCGCCGATGATCGCGGGCGCGACCAGGCCGGAGGTGTAGGTGACGGTGGCGACGCCCGCGATGGCCTGGCTGGGGTTGCTGCCGATCCGCCCGGCCGCCGCGAAGGCCAGCGGGACGGTGACCGCGATGCCGATGCCGATCAGGGCGAAGCCCGGGATGGCGAGCGCCGGACTGTCGGCGGCCACCACCAGCAGGCCGCCGACGGTGGCGACGGCGCCGCCGAGACGGGTGGTGCGCACGGCGCCGAGCCGGCGGACCACCGCGTCCCCGCACAGGCGGCTGACGGCCATGGTGAGCGAGAAGGCGGTGTAGGAGGCGGCCGCGACGGTGGCAGAGGCGCCGGTGACGTCCCGCAGGTAGACGCCGCTCCAGTCCATCGAGGCGCCTTCGGCGAAGACGGCGCAGAAGCCGACCAGTCCGATCACCAGCGAACTGCGCGGCGGCAGTGCGAACCGCGGCGGCTCCTCCGCCCCCTCCGGCGCCCGCAGGTCGGGCAGGTTCCGGCAGACGGGCTGCGCGAGGACGAGCAGCACGAGCGCGGTGACGGCCAGCTGGAGCCGGGCGTCGAGGTCGAGGTGGGCGGCCAGGATGCCGAAGCCGGAGGCCAGCAGCCCGCCCGCGCTCCACATCCCGTGCAGTCCGGACATGATCGAGCGGCCGAGCCGCTGTTCGATCTCCACGCCCTGCGCGTTCATCGCGACGTCCGCCATCCCGGCCGAGGCGCCGTACGCGAGCAGCGCCACGCACAGCACCGGCAGCGAGGGGGCGAGCGCGGGCAGGGCGAGGGCCAGGCACCAGAGCGAGATCAGTCCGCGGACCGCCGCCCGCCCGCCGTAGCGGTGGACGAACCGGCCGGCCAGCGGCATCGCGAGGGAGGAGCCGATGGCGGGCATCACCAGGGCCAGGCCGAGCTGGCCGGGGGAGAGGTCGAGGCGGTCCTGGATCCACGGGATGCGGGTGACGAAACTGCCGCTGACGGCGCCGTGCACGCCGAAGACCAGGGCGATGCCGGCCCTGGCCCGGCGTGGGGAGGCCAGCGGCTCCAGTGAGTGTGCGGTCGTGCTCATCCGGCGTTCCCTCCCGGGTCGCGCAGGTGGGGCGGCGCGACGGTGCCCTGTGTGGGTGGTTGACGTGCTGGTGGGTGGTCTGACGTGCCCGGCGGTGGTTCTGACGTGCCTGAGGGTGGTCTACGTGCAGGCCGTTCGGTCCGCGCGGCGGCGACGGCCGTCCGGCGGATGGTTCGATAAAATTATCAGGAAGGGACCCTGATAGAAACACTCTGGAAGGATGAGCCGCCATGACCACCGCGCGCACGGCCACGCCGAGCACCGCCCGGGCGATCAACGACCGGCTGGCCCTCAACCTGCTCCTCGAACAGGGCCCCCTGACCGCGACCGAGCTGCGCGACCTCACCGGCCTCTCCCGGCCGACCGTCGCCGACCTGCTCGACCGCCTCCAGCGCACCGGCCTGGTCGCCGTCGTCGGCGAACGGGGCGAACAGCGGCGCGGCCCCAACGCCCGGCTCTACGCACTGGTCGCCTCCCGCGCCCACCTCGCCGCCTTCGACGTGCGCTCCGGCGGCGTCAGCCTGGTCGTCGCCGACCTCACCGGGCGCACCCTCGCCAGCGCCGAGATCCCGGTCCACGGCGACGGAACGCCCGACACCGCCGGGCACCTGGTGCGCACCCTGCTGGACACCGCGCGCGGCGTCGGCGTCGACCGGCTGCACACCGTCGCCGTCGGCGCCCCCGGACTGGTCGACCCCGCCACCGGGCGCCTCAACAGCACCGGGAAGCTCCCCGCCTGGCACGCCGAACTGCTCGCCGAGCTGCGCGGACTGCCCGGCACCGAGGTGATCCTGGAGAACGAGGTCAACCTGGCCGGCCGGGCCGAGTACCGGATCGGCGCCGCCCGCGACCGCGACACCTTCGTGCTGCTCTGGCTCGGCCACGGCGTCGGCGCCGCCGTCGTCCTGGACGGCCGGCTGCGCCGGGGCTTCTCCGGCGGCACCGGCGAGATCGGCTTCCTGCCCGTCCCCGGCACCGGCGGCCTGCCCAGCGCCACCGGCTGCGACGGCGGCTTCCACAGCCTGGCCGGCAGCGCCGCCGTCTGCGAGCTCGCCCGCGCCCACGGACTGCCCGCCGGCGCGGCCGGGGACGCCCCCGCCGCCGAGGCGGCCGTCCGCGCCGCGCTGGACGCACTCGGCCCGGACGGGCCCGGCGGGCCGTTCCTGGACGAGCTGGCCGCGCGGATCGCGGTCGGCGCCGCCAGCATCTGCGTCGTCCTCGACCCGGGCTGCGTGGTGCTCGGCGGCGAGCTCGGCCGGGCCGGCGGCGCCGAACTGGCCGGCCGGGTCGAACGGCGGCTGGCCGAGCTGTCCCCGCTGCGCACCGAGGTCCGGCCCGGCACGGCGGGCGGCGGCGCGGTGCTGGCCGGGGCCGTCCTCACCGCCGGGGACGCGGTGCGCCGCGACCTCTTCGGCGAGTCCTGACCCGCCTCGCTTGGCGGCCCCGGCCGCCGGTACGGCAGGATGACGGCGACGGCCCGCCGCGCGTGCGGCGTCCCCGTTCCCGTCCCACGTTCCCCGAGCCAGTCCCCGGGGCAGTCCCCGAGTCAGTGTCAGGAGTCGCACATGGGCCAGTCCGAGGCGCCGGTCAACCCGTACCGCATCGGCGAAGCCGCGGCGCTGCTCGGGGTCAGTGCCGACACCATGCGGCGCTGGGTGGACGCGGGGCGGGTCGCGGCCGAGCGGGACGAGCACGGCCACCGGATCATCCCCGGCGTCGACCTCGCCGCCTTCGCCCGTGAGCTGGCCCGCCCGGAGAACGCCGAGGCCGAGGGCCGTCCGTCCTCGGCCCGCAACCGCTTCCCCGGGATCGTCACCCACGTGGTGCTCGGCGACGTCGCGGCCCAGGTGGAGGTCCAGGCAGGGCCCTTCCGGGTGGTGTCGCTGATCAGCCGGGAGTCGGCGGAGGAGCTGAACCTCGTCCCCGGCGCCCCCGCCACCGCGGTCATCAAGTCCACCAATGTGATGATCGAGCGGCGTTAGGTCCGGCCTGACCCGCACGGCACGCCCCACGGCACGCTCCACCGGGTGCCGCGCGCCGACGGCGCGTCGAGCCCCGCCCGAACCGGTTCCGAACGAGAGGCCCCGCCCGGGATGTCCCACCCGCATCTGCCGACCACCCAGAGCGCCGTCCGCGCGGTCGGGGAACCGGCCACCGACCGCCGCCGGGTGCTCGCCGTCGCGCACCGCGGCGACCCGTACCGCCACCGCGAGAACACCCTGCCCTCCGTCGAGTCAGCGCTCGCCGCCGGCGCCGACGCCGTCGAGGTGGACGTCCAGCTCACCCGCGACCGGGTGCCCGTCCTGCTGCACGACCGCACCCTGGAGCGCCTCTGGGGCGACCCGCGGTCGATCGGCCGGGTCACCACCGCGCAGCTCGACGAACTGCGCCGAGGGCCGCTCGCCGTCCCGACCCTCGCCGAGACGATCAAGGTCGTCGCTGCCGCCGGAGGTCCCCGGCTGCTCATCGACCTCGACGACCCCGGCCCCGTCGCCGCCACCTGGTCCGTCGTCAGCGACCTCGACGCCGAAGGGCTGGTCTCCTTCTGCGGCCCCGCCACCGCCATGCTCGCCGTCCGCGCGCTGGCGCCCGGCGCCGAGATCGCCCTCACCTGGAAGGAGCCCCGGCTGCCCGTCCGCGCCCTGCTCGACGACCTGCGCCCGCGCTACCTCAACCCGCCGTTCGGCCTGGTCACCCCCGAGTTCACCGCCGCCGCCGCGGACGCCGGGCTCGCCGTCTCCACCTGGACCGCCGACCTGCGCCGCACCATGCGCCGGCTGCGCGACAGCGGGGTCGCCTCCATCACCAGCAACCGGATCGGCGTGCTGCGCGCCGTCCTGGACGGCCGCCGCTGAGCGTGCCGACCGGCTGGACGGGGGCGACCGCTCCGGGTGGACGGGGCGGCCGCTTCGAGGCGAACTGAGGTCCGGCACTCGAATGTGTCCGCCAGGGCGCTTCGTCCGATGAGGTGAGCTCCACCGGCTGCTCTGTACGCGACGGACGGGGGCGGATTGAATCGGCTCCACCCTTGATCGGCCGGACGGCGGCGTGGCGGGTTCGCCGGGCAGCCCGGCGGCACGGGCACGCTGACGGATCGTCCGCCGGGACGGGGCGATTCGGACTCGTCGACGAGCCAGGCGGAGGTGGCCGTGCCCGAGGAGCACCCGGCCGGGGAGGGCCCGGCGGTGGAACCCCGGTTCGTGGGCGGGGCCGCGCCGGACCCCCGCAGGCCGTACCTGATGCTGCCGCCGGTGGTCCGGCAGGCGGCCGCCTGGTCGGCGGCGGTGATCCTGCTGCTCGCCCTCGCCTCGCTGCTGGTCTTCGCGCTGGTCGAGCTGCGGGCCGCGACCGTGCCGGTGGTGCTGGCGCTGCTGGGGGCCTCGCTGCTCTACCCGGCGGTGCCGTGGATGGTCCGGCGGGGCGTGAGTCGGGGGCTGGCCGCCGGGCTCACCTGCGTGCTGCTGGTCGCGGCCGTCTGCGGGGTGATCGCGCTGCTGGTCAACGCGCTGGTGCACAGCGCCCCGCAGATCGCCGAGTCCCTCCAGCAGGCGGGCAACCAGCTCGCCGCGTGGCTCGGCCCGACCGGGGAGAAGATCCGGCACGCGCTGGACAACGCCAAGGGGGAGACCAACTCGCTGGTCTCGACCGTCACCAACGGCGTGCTGTCCGGGCTGGGCCTGGCCACCCAGCTGATCGCCGGCGGCGTGCTGGCGCTCGCCCTGGTGTTCTTCTTCCTCCGCGACGGCCACCGCACCGGCGACACGATCCGCTCCTACCTGCCCGAGCGCAGCGCCGAGACCGTGATCGCCTGCGCCGAGCGGGCCTTCGACGCGATGGCCGGCTTCATGCGCGGCACCTCGCTGATCGCGCTGATCGACGCGACCTTCATCACCATCGGCCTGGTGGCGCTCGGCGTGCCCGGCGCGCCGGGGCTGGGCGCGCTGGTGTTCATGGGCGCCTACATCCCGTTCGTCGGGGCCTTCCTGTCCGGGGCGGTGTCCGTGCTGGTCGCGCTCGCCGACGGCGGGATCGGGACGGCGCTGTGGGCGCTCGGCGTGGTGATGGCGGTCCAGCTGTTCGAGGGCAACGTCCTCCAACCCCTCATCCAGAGCCGGACGGTGGAGCTGCACCCGGCCACCATCATGGTCGCGGTGGTGGCCGGCTCCGGGATCGCCGGCATCCTCGGGGCCCTGCTCGCCGTCCCGGTGTGCGCCGCCGGCGTGGGCATCGTCTCCGTCCTGCGCGGCGTCCCCGCCCCGCGGGCCGCCCGCCGCGCGGGGAACGGGGTGTAACCCGGTTGCCGGGGGAGGGGAGGGCGTGCGAGGATCGCTAATGCGACGGAAGTCGCAATAGCGAGGACGGGGGTTCGCATGGCACGGATCGCGGAGCTGATCGAGGTCGCCGAGGAGGGGGCCGGACCGTACGGGGTTGCCGTGGGGCCGGACGGGGGCGTGTGGTTCACGCTGGTGCACGCCGGGGAGATCGGACGGCTGGCGGCGGACGGCACGGTCGAGCGGTACGGCCTCGGGGCGCCGGAGTGCGGGCCCGCGGTGCTCACCGTCGGCCCGGACGGCGCGCTCTGGTTCACCCGGATGCGCGACCACCGGATCGGGCGGATCGACACCGACGGGAAGGCGTGCTCCTTCGCCGTCCCGACGGCGGGCGCCGGGCCGTACGGGATCGCGGCGGGGCCCGACGGGGCGCTCTGGTTCACCGAGCTGAACGCCGACCGGATCGGGCGGATCACCGTCGAGGGCGAGGTGACGGAGTACCCGCTGCCGCGGGCCGGGGCCTTCCCGTCGCTCATCACGGCCGGCCCGGACGGCGCGCTCTGGTGCACGCTCAACCAGGCGGACGCCGTCGCCCGGATCACCGTCGGGGGCGAGGTGGCCGTCCACCCGCTGCCGACCGGGGGCACCGCCCCGGTCGGGATCACCGCCGGGGCGGACGGCGCGCTCTGGTACGTCGGCATCGGCGGCGGGCTGGTCGGCCGGATCACCGTGGACGGCGAGGTCACCGAGTACCCGCTGGCCGACCGGGCGGCCCGGCCGCACGCGATCACCTGCGGCCCGGACGGCCGGCTCTGGTTCACCGAGTGGGGCGCCGGCCGGATCGGGGTGCTCGGCCCGGACGGGCTGCTCGACGGCTACCAACTGCCCGGCCCGGCCGCCGAGCCGCACGGCATCGCCGTCGGCCCGGACGGCGCGGTGTACGCGGCGCTGGAGCGTGGATCGATCGCGAGGTTGGCGCCGCGTCAGGGCTGACGGCGCAGCAGCTCCTCCAGGTCGGCCAGCAGGTCGAGGGCGGCGGCGCGGTCGGGCACCGCCGCCGGGGCCGGGGAACGCTCGGCGATGACCCGCAGGGCGGCGGCGGCCTGGCGGGCGAACAGGGCGAGCAGGTCCAGCTCGGGCAGGCTGGACCGGGCCTGCGGGGCCGGGTCCAGTACCTCCAGGACGCCCAGCACCCGGCTGCCGTGCGTCAGCGGCGCCGCCATCAGCGCGTTCGGGACGTACGCGGTGGACTCGGCGAAGGCCCGGTCGAAAGTGCGGTTCGCACCCAGGTCGTCGACCACCATCGGCTCGCCCGAGGCGGCGACCCAGCCCGCGATGCCGCTGCCCGCCGGGAAGCGGCGGCCCACCAGGGACTCCTCGCCGCGCCCCGAGACGGCCTGGAACACCAGTTCCCCGGCCGCCTCGTCGAGCAGGCAGACCGAGCCGGCCTCGGCGCCGAAGATCGCTCGGGCCACGTCCACCACGGACTGCAGCAGCTCGCGGGCCAGCGGGTCGACGGCGGGATCAGTGCTGAGGGTCATCGGGCGCCTCCGTGATGGGGGTGGACGGGGTGGGCTCGGTCGTCGAACTCCCGCCTGGGGGACGGTGAGGACCGGCACCGGGGCCGACCTGGACGTTGGCTGCGGTGAGGTAGAGCGCGCTCTTCAGCTGGAAGGTCGTCAGCCTCGGGTGGCCGGACAGGATGCGGGCGCACAGCCCGGCGACGTACGGGGTGGCGAAGCTGTTGCCGGTGGTGCGGATGGTGGAGCCGCCGAGCCAGGGGACCCGGACGTTCTGGCCGGGGGCGAAGAACTCGACCGGCGGCGCCGGGTTGTACAGGTGCAGGGCCGGGTCGTCCTCCTGGTGGCTGCCGACCGAGATGACCGAGGAGAACCGCCAGGGGTAGCTCTCCACCGGGGTGTTGTGGGCGGAGGCGACGATCGCGGTGCGGGCGAAGAAGGCGTCGTCGGCGATCGCGTGCAGCTCCTCCAGGAAGCGGGTCCGGGTGGTGGAGAGGCTGAGGTTGACGACGTCGAAGCCCTGCTCGACGGCCCAGCGCAGCCCGGTGATCAGCATGTCGCCGGTGCCGGTGAAGCGTTCGCCGAGCACCCGGACGCTGTACAGCTCGCAGTCCGGGGCGGTACGGCGGATGATGCCCGCGCAGGCGGTGCCGTGGCCGCAGGTGTCGCCGGTGCGGTCGGGGCGGACCACCAGCTCCCGGGTCGTCGGGTCCTTGACGACCACCCAGGAGCCGTTCAGCGGGCCGACCAGCGGGTGGTCCGGCTCGATGCCGGAGTCCACGACGCACACCCGCACGCCCTTGCCGGTGCCCCCGCCGCCGGTGCCCCCGCCGTCGAGGGCGCCGTCGGGGCCGGCGCTGCCGTGGGCGGTGGTGTCGTGGGCGGTGGTGTCGGCGAGCACCGGCAGGTCCGCGGCGGTCCGGCCGCGCAGGCTCCAGGTGAGGCCGGCCGGGCCGCTCACCGGGCGCCCCCGAGCCGCTCGGCCCGGCGCACGCCCGGCAGGTGGCCCTTGGCGGCGAAGCGGTCCCGGGCGGTGCCGGCCGCCACGGCGGCCTCGGCCCGCCGGTCGAGCAGCAGCAGCGCATGGGCGCGGTCCAGCGCGGTGAGCGCCTGGAGCAGCAGCGACTCGGTGGCCTCGGCGGCCTGTGCGGCGGCCGCGGTCAGCTCCAGCGCCGGGTCGGCCTCGCCCCGGGAGGCGGCGAGCCGGCCGCGCAGCGCGTCCAGCTCGATCGCCAGCACCGGCGGCAGCGCGGCCGTGGCGTCGACGCCGTCCAGGTGGCGGGCGGCCGGCCCCGGGCGGTCGGCGTCCAGCAGGGCGCGGGCGGTGGTGAGGGCGAGCCGGGGCAGCGGGGCGGAGTTGCCCAGCCGACGGGCGACCTCGGCGGCGTCGGCGAGCAGGTCCAGCGCCTGCGCGGTCTGGCCGGTGGCCGCCGCGGCCTGGGCGGTCAGGGCCGGCAGCGAGATCATCGCGTCGGCCAGCGACAGCTCGCCCGCCAGGCCGTTGGCCTCGGCCAGCAGCAGTTCGGCCTCGCCGGGCCGGTCGCGCAGGGCGAGCAGGACGGCCAGCGGGCCGTTGAGCGCGACCCGCACCGTCCGGTGGCCGGCGCCGTGCCCGGCCAGCAGGGCCCGCAGCCGGAAGACGGCGTTCGGGACGGGCTCGGGGCCCGCCAGCAGCGAGGCGGCCAGCGCGGCCAGCACGGCGGCCCGGTCCAGCTCGGCGTCGGTGCGGGCGGCGTGGTCGAGGGCGTCGTCCAGCAGCCGTTCCGCCTCGGTGTGCCGGCCCGCCAGCAGGTGCTCCTCGGCCAGGCGCAGCCCGGCCCGGGCCTGGCCGAGGTCGTCCCGCAGGTCGATGAAGAGCGGGAGGACGGCGCGGGCGGTGGCGGCAGGTTGCTCCGGGCCGGGCGGTAGACCGCGCGCGGCCAGCGCGAGCCGGGCGTGCGCGGCGTCCAGCGGATCGGCGGCCGAGTCGCGGACCTGCGCCAGGACGGGCAGGGCCTCGTCGGCCCGGCCGAGCGCCAGCCGGGCCTCGCCGAGGCGGCGCAGCGCCGGGCCGGCGGTGCGCTCGTTCGGGTAGTGCAGCCGGACGGCGCGCTCCAGCAGGTCGGTGGCGGCGGGCAGGTCGGCGTGGGCGAGCGCCTGGGCGCCGGCCACGCCGAGGGCGGCGGCCGCGCGGGTGCGCAGGGCGTCCGTCCGGGCGTCCAGCAGGCCGAGTTCGAGCCGGTAGCGGTGGGCGCGCTCCAGGTGGCCGCCGACGGCGGCGTCCCCGGCGGCGCGGACGGCCGGCAGGTCGGCGGCGCGTTCGTGGCGCTCGGCGCGGGCCCGCTTGGACATCGACTGGTAGACCGACTCCTGGACCAGGCCGCTGCTGAACCGGAAGCTGGTGCCGGCCGGTTCGACCAGGCGGCGCTCGGTCAGCCGGGCCAGCGCGGCGTGCAGCCGAGGCGGGGTGTCGTCGCCCGCGGGCAGGCCGGGGAGGCCGTCGAACGGGCCGGTGAAGACGTCGTCCTCCGGGTCGGCGAAGGCGTCGTGGTCGGCGCCGCCGTGGGCGAGCTGGGCGAGTTCGGCGGCGGAGAAGGCACGGCCGAGCACGGCGGCCAGGTCCAGGGTGGTGCGCTCGTCGCGCTCCAGGTCGTCGATCCGCGCGCTGAGCAGCGCCCGGCCCGTGGGCGGGAGTTCGTCGGCGAGCGCGGGGCCGTCCGCCTCGGTGAGGGCGGCCAGCAGCTCCTCCAGGTGCAGCGGGTTGCCCTCGGCGCGCTCCAGCAGCCGGGTCGGCACCGCGTCCTGGTGGGCACTCAGCTCCGTCAACTGAGCGGCCAGAAGCGCCGATTCGTCCCAGGACAGGCCGCCGACCGGCAGCCCCGGCAGCTCCGGGCGGGAGGCCGGCAGCTCCGGCCGGGCCAGGCACAGCAGCAGCACCGGGGCCTGGCCGAGGGCGGCGACCAGCCGCTCGACGGCGTCCAGCAGCACCGGGCCGGCCCACTGGCAGTCGTCCAGGACCAGCACGGCCGGGCGCTCGACGGTCCGCCCGCGCAGGATCGCGGCCAGCCGGTCCAGGGACTGTTCGGCGCTCACCCCGGGCGCGGTGGCCTGCGCCAGCCGGTCCAGCGCCTCGGCGGGCGCGGGCGTCCCCGGGCCGCCGAGCAGGGCCCCGACGGCCTCCGCGAGCGGGGTCAGGACGCCCTGCTCGCCGTAGCTGCGGCAGCGGCCGGTGCCGCAGCGCGCGGTGTGCCGGCCCGTCCGCTCCTGCCACTCGCGCACCAGCCGGGTCTTGCCGATCCCGGCCTCGCCGACGACCAGCAGCAGTTCGGCGCCCTGACCGCCGGCCACCCGGGCCAGTGCGGCGTCCAGCTGGGCGAGTTCGCGCTCCCGCCCGACCAGCGGGACGTCGAAGCGGCGCAGCAGCTCGGGGTCGTCCTCGTCCAGCCCGACCAGGCGGTACGCGGTGACGGGCTCGGCCTTGCCCTTGAGCCGCAGCGGGCCGACCTCGTGCACCTGGGCGGCCGGCCCCGCCGCGCGCAGGGTCTGCGGGCCGATCAGCACCTGGCCGGGGGCGGCCTGGGTCTGGAGCCGGGCGGCGATGTTCACGGTCTCGCCGGAGATCAGGGCCTGGCGCGCGGAGGCGTCCGAACCCGCCACCACCTGGCCGGTGTTGACACCGATCCGGACGTCCAGGCGGACCCCGAGGGTGGCGTCCAGCTCGGTGTTGAGGTCCTCCAGGTCCTCCAGCATGGCGAGCGCGGCGGCCAGCGCCCGGTGGGCGTCGTCCTCGCGGATCACCGGGACGCCGAACACCGCCATCACCGCGTCCCCGATGAACTTCTCCAAGGTGCCGCCGTGCGCCTCGATCTGACGGTGCATCCGTTCGAAGTAGCGCAGGATCACCTCGCGCAGCGTCTCCGGGTCGAGCGTGCCGGACAGGGCGGTGGAGTCGACCAGGTCGCAGAAGACCACCGTCACCAGCTTGCGCTCCTCGGCGGCCAGGTCGAGGGCGGCGGCCCGGGGGGTGCCGCAGGCGGGGCAGAACTGGTCGTTCGTGCTGGCGAGTTGGGCGCAGAGCGGGCAGGGCATGGTGGCAGTCCTTCGCTAGTCCTTCGCGGTGCGGGGAGTGCATCGGGGTGTGCGTGGAGTCGGGGGAGTGCGTGGGGTCGGGGAGTGCATGAGGCTGGAGAGTGCGCGGGGTCGGGGTGCGCATGGAGCCGGGGTGGGCGTGGTCGGAGCCGGGCGTGCGGGCGTGCCGGGCCAGGCTCCCCGGCCCGGCTTCGGGCCCGGTTCGCGGCCGCCTTGCCGGCGGTATGGCCGCAGCCCGGAGCGGGTGCGCAGCGCCGCCGGGCGGGCTCGGCGGGCCGGGAGGCGCCGCCGCCGGCGCCCCGACCTGCGGCCATACCGGTGCCGTACCGGTTCGCAGGCCGTGCGAAGCCCCGCCTGCCTACCGTCTTCACCACGGCGGGCCACCACCCGTCGAACCCCCACCGATCAACCCAGTGAAGGGAGTTCAGCCATGGCCGAGAACATCGACCCGATCGTCGGCGAGGACAGCGAGGAGGCCCCCGAGGTCGAGGCGCACGCCGCCAACGTCCTGGACCTCCAGGCGATGAAGGTCCTTCAGGAGGCCTCCGACGGCAGCTGCTTCAGCCTGATCAGCTACGTCAGCTCCGCCGAGACCTCCGCCTGACCGGCGGCAGGTCAGCGGTGTCCGGCGCGGGGGCGGGCGCACCACCGCCCCCGGCCGCCGGGCAGTGATTGGCTTCCGGGGCGGTCCCGGCGGGGGGGGGGCGCCCCCGCCCGACTCCCCCCCCCCCCCCCACAGAAGGACCCGGAGACCCCCCCACCCTCCCCCCCCCAGAAAGTCCGGCCTCTCTTGGTTGGGGGGCTGAGGGCCT
>NZ_JBWKEQ010000034.1:85161-94234 GCF_056435365.1 Kitasatospora sp. NPDC043949
CCGCACGAAGGGGGGGTCCCTCCCCTCCCTCTCCGCCCCCCCCCCCCCCCCCCCCCCCCCCCCCCCCCCCCCCTCCCCCCCCCGCCCCCCCCCCCCCCCCCCCCCCCCCCCCCGGCCCGATTCCACCCCCCACCCCGGAGGACGGCCATGGAGCCCACCTCGCTCTCCCGCAACCGGGACTTCCGGCTGCTCTGGGTCGGCGGCCTGATGGCCTCGCTCGGCTCCCAACTCGCCTCGATCGCCCTGCCGTTGCTCGTCCTGCGGGAGACCGGATCGGCCGCCCAGGCGGGCGCCATCGGCACCGTCTCGATCGGCGCGCTGCTGCTCACCATGCTGCCCGGCGGCGTCATCGCCGACCGGATCGAGCGGCGCCGGCTGATGCGGGTGTGCGACGTCGGCAGCCTGCTCGCCGTCACCGCGCTGGTGATCGCCGTCCTGCGCGGCCACACCCCGCTGCCGCTGGTGCTGCTGGTGGCCGCCGCCGGGGCGCTCATCACCAGCGCCTACGGGCCCGCCGCCGGCGGCCTGCTGCGCGCGGTGGTGCCGCGCGAGCAGGTCCGCGCGGCCTCGTCCCGGATGCAGGCACGCGGCGCCGCCGCCCGGCTGGTCGGGCCGATCGCCGGCGGCGCGCTGTTCGCCTGGCACCCGGTGCTGCCGTTCCTCGCGGAGGGCGTCGGGCTGCTGCTCTCCACCGTCTGCGTCGCGCTGATGCGGACCCGCTCGGTGCCCGCCGCCAGGAGCGGCGCGGCGTTCAGCCGCGGCGAACTGACCGCCGGGCTCAGCTTCATCTGGCGCCAGCCCTACCTGCGCACCCTGCTGCTGATCTTCGGGCTCGGGATGAACTTCGCGTTCAGCGCGCTGATGTTCACCACCCTGGCCGTGGCCTCCGACGGCGGCCACTCCGGGATCGGCGGCGGCACCGTGGTCTCCTGCACCGCGGCCGGCGCCCTGGCCGGCGCGCTGCTCGCCCCGAGGCTGGAGGCCAGGGCGCGTCTGACAATTCACGCGCCCGACGGGAATTGTCAGACACGCCCTGAGGCGCGCCCCGGGGTGCGCGACGGCAGGCTGGTGGCGCTCAGCTGCTGGGCGGCCGCGGCCACTGCCGGGGTGCTGGTGCTCACTCGGATCCCGCTGCTGATCGGGCTGCTGTGCGCGGTGTGCATGTGCCTGTCCACGGTCGCCAGCATCGGCTTCGTCTCCGGCATGCTGCTCGCCGCGCCGCCCGACCGGATCGGCCGGGTGCAGAGCGCCGCCGGTTTCCTGTCCACCCTGGTCCAGCCGTTCGGCCCGCTGGTGGGCGGCGCGCTGCTCGGCGCTCTCGGCGGCACCCGGACCTTCGCCCTGCTGGCGCTCGCCATCTCGCTCTGCGCGGCCGTCGTCACCTGGGCGCCGCCGGTCCGGCGCGGTCCGGCGCCTGCCCCGGCCCCCGCACCGCTACCCGCACCCGCAGGCTGAACCGTTCGGCGGCCCGGGAGACGAGCGACCCGGAAGAGCCCGGAAGACGACCCGGAAGACGACCCGGAAGAGGAGGCGCGCCATGGCCGGCGCCCAGGAGACCCAGCTGTACTGCCTCGCCGATCCGACGTACTACGACACCCCCGGCCGGCTCCGCGACCGGGCCGGCCGGTACCAGCTGGGGCTCGGCGCACCGCCCGCCGGGTGGCGGCGCGAGCGGCGCGGGCTGTGGACGGCGCTGCGGCCGGACGGCGCCCGGCTGCCGGAGCAGGGCTGGAAGATCCACGTCTCGACCGTGCCGGAGGAGGCCGAGGCGACTCTGCGGGCCGTCGCGCGGGTCTGCATGGCGCGCCGCACGACGTTCAAGTTCCTGCGCAGCGACGAGGCGCTGCGGGTCGCGAACGGCAAGTACATGGGGCGCGGCAGCAGCGGCAAGTTCGTCACCGTCTACCCGGGGTCGGAGGCGGAGTTCCTGGCCGTGGCGGCGGAGTTGGCCGAGGTGCTGGCGGGCCGCCGGGGGCCGTACGTGCTCACCGACCTGCGGATCGGGACGGCCCCCGTGTACGTGCGCTACGGCGCGTTCGTCGAGCTGTGGTGCCAGGACGAGGACGGGCGGCCCGTGCCCGCGCTGCGCGACCCGTCCGGCGAGCTGGTCCCCGACCGGCGCGACCCGGTGTTCCAGCTGCCGGCCTGGGTCGAACCGCCCGAGGAACTGCGCCCGCACCTGGCCGCCCGGGAGGCGGCCGGCGGCGACCTGCCGTACCGGATCGTCGAGGTGCTGCAGTTCTCCAACGCCGGCGGGATCTACCTCGCCGAGCACCGGACCACCGGGGAGCGGGTGGTGCTGCGCGAGGCCCGCCCGCACGCCGGGCTGGACGCCGCCGGGGACGACGCCGTCACCCGGCTGCGGCGCGAGCAGTGGGCGCTGGAACGGCTCGCCGGCCTGGACTGCGTGCCCCGGCTGCACGAGGTCCGGACGGTCTGGGAGCACACCTTCCTGGTCCAGGAGCACATCGAGGGCGTCCAGCTGTTCGCCGAGGCGATCCGCCGTTACCCGCTGGTGCACCAGAACTGCACCGCCGGACAGCGCGCCGAGTACGCGCACTGGGTAGCCGGGGTCGTGGCCGGACTGGAGAAGGCGCTCGGTGCCCTGCACGAGCGGGGCGTCCGGTTCGGCGACCTGCACCCGGCCAATGTGATCGTCCGTCCGGACGGTTCGGTGGTGCTCGTCGACTTCGAGTACGCGGAGGAACTCACCGGCCGCCGTGTCCCGCTCGCCGGCGCGGGCGCGCTGCAGCCCCCGCCCGGGCTCGACGGGGCCGACGCCGACCGCCACATGCTCTGGGCCACCTGGCTGATGCTGCTGATGCCCGTGATGGAGCTGGCCGAACGCGATCCCGGCAAACTGCCCGCGCTGGAACGGCGGGCACGGCACTGGTTCGGCCTCGGGCCGGAGGAGGGGCCGGTGCGGCCGGGCGCCGTGGCACCGGTGGCGCGGGTGGAACCGGTCGGCGAACGGCGGGTCCGTGAACTCCTCGCCGGGCCCACCCTCGACGCCGCCAGGAACGAACTCGTCGCCGGCATCCACGCCGGGGCCACCCCCGACCGGCCGGACCGGCTCTTCCCCGGCGACCCGGCCGGATTCGCCGACGGCGGCACCGGCGTCGCCCACGGCGCCGCCGGCGTGCTGTACGCGCTGCACCGCGCCGGGGCGCCCTGCCCCGACGAGTACGCGGACTGGCTGATCGCGGCGATGCGGCGGCGCGGCCCGAGACCGGGCGCCGGAGGGCTCTTCGACGGGCCGCTCGGCGTGGCGGCCGTGCTCGCCCGGGTCGGCCGCGGCGACGAGGCCGCCGAACTGGCCGCCCAGGCCCGGCAGGCCCGGCCCGCGCCCACCGTCGCCCTCCACGGCGGCCGGGCCGGCGCCGCGCTCGCCCGGCTGCGGCTCGCCGACGCCCTCGGCAGTTGGCGCGAACTCGCGGACGCCCTCGCCGACGCGCGGGCGCTCGACGCGGTGCTGCGCGGGCAGACCGTCCCGGGGCTCGGCGCGCCGACGGCGGCCGGACTGCTGTACGGCCTGGCCGGGATCGCCCTCGTCCAGCTGCGGCTGTACCAGCGGACCGGTGAGGACTGGCTGCTGGCCTCCGGGCGCGAGGCGCTGGGGCGGGCCGTGGCGCAGTGCGTGCGGGTGCCCGACGGGTCGGTCCAGGTCCTCGACCGGGGGCGGCGGCTCGCCTACCTCGACCGTGGCAGCAGCGGGATCGCGCTCGTCGCCCAGGAGTACCAGGCGCTCGGCGGCAGCGGGTTCGGGGAGTTCGGCGGGTTCGGGGAGTTCCTCGCCGACGTGCGGAGGGTGTGCGCACCCGGATTCGTGCGCGAGCCCGGGCTGTTCCGGGGCCGCGCCGGGCTGCTGCTGGCGCTGGACCGGCTGGGCGGGGCGGCGGTCCGGGACGCCGTCCGCGAGCAGGTCCGCAAGCTCCAGTGGCACCTGGTCGCGCGGCCGGAGGGCCTGCTCGTCCCCGGGATGCGGCTGCGGCGGTTCTCGGCGGACCTGCACACCGGGGCGGCGGGCGTCCTGCTGGCCCTGCGGGCCGTCGAACAGGGCTCGGAGGGCGGGGAGTTGCTGGACGTGCTGACGCTCGGCCCGAGGGGTGCCGGCCGGCGCGGCGGGCTCAGCTGAGGTTGTCGGCCAAAGCAGTGGCGTGCTCGCGGGCGTGCAGGTGGGTGAGGCGGGGGAGAGCGTAGAGGGCGGCGTGGGCGGTGACCTCGCCGGTGGGGGAGGTGACGGCGCCGGTGTCGGTGAGGGCCTCCAGGGTGCGCAGGGCGAGGCGTTCGGGGCGGCCGAGGGCGGCGGCGGCCTCGGGGAGGGTGAACAGCAGGGAGAGCGGGAGGGCGGCGAGCCGGCCGAGGGCGAGGCGGCCCTGGTCGGTGAGGTCGCGCCAGCCGGAGTCGAGGCGGGCGCGGACGGTGACGTCCCCGGCGACGAGTTCGTCCAGGGCGCCGGCCGGATCGGCGAGGCGGGCCGCGTACTCGGCGAGCGGCAGGTGGCGCAGGACGGCGAGCCGGGTGCCGGCGACCCGGACGGCGAGCGGCAGCAGCCCGCAGGCCTCGACGATCCGGGCGGCGGCCGCGCGGTCGGTGCCGGTCCGGCCGGTGCCGACGATCCGGCCGAGCAGGTCGAGCGCCTCGGCGGGGGCGAAGGGCGGCACGGTGACCCGGTGCACCGAGGCCAGTCCGGCGAGCTGGCTGCGCGAGGTGACGAGGGTGGCGCTCGGGCCGAAGCCCGGCAGCAGTTCGCGGACTACGGCCTCGCCGGGGGCGTCGTCGAGGATCAGCAGCATCCGGCGTCCGGCCAGGGAGGCGCGCCAGAGGGCGGCGGCCTGGGCCGGGTCGGCCGGTCTCGGGCCGGATCGGCCGGTGAGGGCGGCGAGTTCGGCGAGGATGTCGGCGAGCGGGCGTGGGGTGCCGTCCTCGGTGCGCAGCCGGAGCAGCAGCCGGCCGTCGGGGAAGCGGTCGGCGAGCAGGTGTCCGGCGTGCACGGCGAGGGCGGTCTTGCCGACGCCGGCCGGGCCGGAGAGGACCGCGACGCGCTCGCCGCCCTCCGCCAACGCGTCGATCAGATCCCGCAGTTCGTGGCTTCGGCCGGTGAAGTCGGTGGTGTCGGCGGGCAGCAGTGCGCCGCTCGGGCCGGGGTGCTGCGCCGGCCGGGCGGTGGCGGGGCGGGCCGGGCCGTGGGCGAGCAGCTGCCGGTAGCGGGCGGTCAGGGCGGGGCTGGGTTCGAGGCCCAACTCGCGGGCGAGCAGCTGGCGGTGGGTGTCGTAGACGGCGAGCGCCTCGGCCTGCCGGCCGGACAGGTGCAGGGCGTTCATCCGGGCGGCCTGGAGGCGTTCGCGCAGCGGGTGGCGCTCGGCCGGGTCGGCGAGTTCCTCGGCGACGGCGGTGGCGTTGCCGAGCTCCAACTCGGTCTCCGCCCAGTCCTCGTGGACGCCCAGGCAGCGGGCCTCCAGCCGATCGGCCTCGGCCTGGACGGCGGGCGAGCAGCGCAGGTCGGCGAGCGGCGGGCCCTGCCACAGGTCGAGGGCCTGGCGCAGCAGCCGGGCGGCGGGGGCGAGCGCGCCGCTGTCGGCGGCGGCCCGGCCGGCCCGGGCGAGGGCGCGGAACTGCAGGACGTCGAGCTCGGGTTCGGCGACCCGCAGCAGGTAGCCGCCGGCGGTGTGGACCAGCCGTTCGGGCCCGGGGTCGCGGCCGAGCAGGGTGCGCAGGGTGCAGATGTAGACCTGGAGGTTCTTGCGGGCGGTGCGCGGCGGCTCCTCGGGCCAGACCGCGTCGGTGAGCAGGTCGACCGGGACGGCCGTGTTGGCGCGGCTCAGCAGGACGGCCAGCACCAGCCGCTGCTTCAGCGGACCGAGGGCGAGCGGGCGGCCGTCCGCTTCGCCGGTCAGCGGGCCGAGGACGGAGAAGCGCGGCCGGGTGGGGGCGGCGGGCTGGGCCAGGGGCATCGGCGTACCTCCGGGGCGTGGGTGGGGGCCAGGGCGTGTCCGAGCGGGGGTGCGTGACCGGTGCGGTGCGGGCGTGGGCGCAGGCTACTTGACGGCCGATCCGATCTGTAGGGCACGGAATCGGCCTGTTTCGGTCACGCGACCCTCACACTTCGGGCACCTGGGGGAGGGGGCATCCGGGGGAGGGGGCGGCCGGGGGCGGTGGCGGCCGGCGGGCGCGGTGTCGTGGCCGGTGGGGTGGGGTGGGAGAGGCCGGCGGGGTGCGGCGGAGGGCCGGGGCCGGGGGTGCGGGCCCCGGGGCGGACGGGGACGGGCGGGCGAGGTCCGGGGCGCGGGCGCCGGGGCGGTTCCGGCGTTCCTCCAGCGGTGCTCGTCGGCGCGGTGAGCGCCGCCCGAGGGGCCGGGGAGGGACCGACGGCCACCGGAGGTCCCGGTCCGGGTGCCGGAACGCGGGCCGTGCGGCCCCGGGGGCGCGGGCCGAACGGCCCTAGGGGGCGGGGGCGGTGCGTTCGGATCATGGATCGCCAGCCATTCGCACGACGTTCCTAAGGAGTGCGTCCTTGAGCGCCACCCCGGCACAGGGCGACCCCACGCCACCGCCAACCTCCGTACCGCAGCCGTCGGTTCGGCCGAAACGGCCCGGTTCGGCCGTGGTCAGACTGCTGACCACCACCGACCACAAGACGATCGGCTCCATGTACCTGGTGTCGGCGTTCGGGTTCTTCCTGATCGGCGGTGTCCTGGCGCTGGTCATGCGCGCCGAACTCGCCCGGCCCGGAACGCAGATCCTCTCCAACGAACAGTTCAACCAGGCCTTCACCATGCACGGCTCGGTGATGCTGCTGCTCTTCGCGATGCCGCTGTTCACCGGCTTCGCCAACTGGATCATGCCGCTGCAGATCGGCGCCCCGGACGTCGCCTTCCCGCGCCTGAACATGCTGTCCTTCTGGCTGTTCATGTTCGGCTCGCTGATCGCCGCCGCCGGCTTCGCGACCCCGCAGGGCGCCGCCGACTTCGGCTGGTTCCTCTACGCGCCGCTGTCCGACGCCGTCCACTCGCCCAGCGTCGGCGCCGACATGTGGATCATGGGCGTGACGCTCTCCGGCTTCGGCAGCATCCTCGGCGCCGTCAACTTCATCACCACGATCATCTGCATGCGCGCACCCGGGCTGACCATGTTCCGGATGTCCATCTTCTGCTGGAACGTGCTGCTCACCTCGGTGCTGGTGCTGCTGGTCTTCCCCGTCCTCGCCGCCGCCCTGCTCGCCCTCGAATGCGACCGCAAGTTCGGCTCGCACGTCTTCGACCCGGCCAACGGCGGGGCGATGCTCTGGCAACACCTGTTCTGGTTCTTCGGCCACCCCGAGGTGTACATCCTGGCGCTGCCGTTCTTCGGGATCATCTCCGAGATCATCCCGGTCTTCAGCCGCAAGCCGATGTTCGGCTACGCGGGGCTGATCGCCGCCACCGTCGCCATCGCCGGCCTGTCGGTGACGGTGTGGGCGCACCACATGTACGTCACCGGGCAGGTGCTGCTGCCGTTCTTCTCCTTCATGACCTTCCTCATCGCCGTCCCGACCGGGGTCAAGTTCTTCAACTGGGTCGGCACCATGTGGAAGGGCTCGCTCAGCTTCGAGACACCGATGCTGTGGACGGTCGGCTTCCTGGTCACCTTCCTCTTCGGCGGCCTCACCGGCGTGCTGCTCGCCGCCCCGCCGATCGACTTCCACGTCTCCGACTCGTACTTCGTCGTCGCCCACTTCCACTACACGCTGTTCGGCACCGTGGTCTACGCGATGTTCGCCGGCTTCCACTTCTGGTGGCCCAAGATGACCGGCAAGAAGCTCGACGAACGGCTCGGCCGGATCACCTTCTGGACGCTCACCGTCGGCTTCCACGGCACCTTCCTGGTCCAGCACTGGCTCGGCGCCGAGGGCATGCCCCGCCGCTACGCCGACTACCTGGCCTCGGACGGCTTCACCACGCTCAACACCCTGTCCACCATCTTCTCCTTCCTGCTCGGACTGTCGATCCTGCCGTTCCTCTACAACATCTGGAAGACGGCCAAGTACGGCGAGAAGGTCGAAGCCGACGACCCGTGGGGCTACGGCCGCTCGCTGGAGTGGGCCACCTCCTGCCCGCCGCCCCGGCACAACTTCGTCCGGCTGCCGAGGATCCGCTCCGAATCCCCGGCCTTCGACCTCCACCACCCCGACATCGCGGCCCTGGACGTCCTGGAGAACACCGGCAAGCCCGCCACCCACCTGGGCGACGTGAGCCCGGCCAAGTACGACCTGCCACAGACCAGGGCGGAGCGGGCGCGGTCCGCCGTGGACAGCTGACCCGAGGCCGGGCGCGCCCCGGCCACCCGCTCCGAACCCTCCGACCGCCGTCTCCGCCCGCGCCCCCGTCACGGGCGGGGACGGCTCCCTCCCCTCGCGACCTGGAAGGCCGGCCCCATGACCCACACCGTCCTCGCCATCGGCACCGCCGCGCTCACCGCGAGCGGCTGCGTCTGGTACCTGCCCGCCATCGCCGACCTCCAGGCCGGCGCCGACCGGCCCCGCTCCACCCGCACGGCCGCGGCGGCCTGCGTCCTGTGGTGGGCCGCCCTCGCCATGGCCGGCGGGCTGCTGCTCGCCGTGCCCGACTGGCGGCCCGCCGCGCAGATCGCCCTCGCCGGGCTGGTCGGCGGCGTGGCGCTGCGGGTCCGCGCCCGGTGGGACCGGCGCGGGGAGCAGCACGAGGCCGCCGCCCGCTGGGCGGCCCCGGGCGCCCGGCCGGCGCCGCGCTCCGGCCGCCCCGCCGCCGTCACCCTCGCGGGGTGGCTGGTCGTCGGCGCCGCCGTCGCCTCGCTGGGGGCGGTGGCGATCCTGCTGTCGGACGAGGGCGCCGTCGGCTCCCGGGTGGTGCTCGCGGCGGTCAGCGGGGCCGGGGTGGCGCTGGCCTTCCTGCTGGCGGGCCTCGGCAGCGCGCGGCGGCGCTGACGGCCCCTCCGGTACGGGGGGGGGGGGGGCGGGGGGGGGGGGGGGGGTGGGGTGGGGGGGGGGAAGGGGGGGTTGGGGGGGGGGTTTTGACTACCGTGCTCGTCTCTCTTCTCCCGTGTGTTGGCTGGGGTG
>NZ_JBWKEQ010000034.1:94244-96717 GCF_056435365.1 Kitasatospora sp. NPDC043949
GGGGGGGTGTGGGGGGGGTTTTCTGGGTGGGGGCGTGGAAAAAGGAGGGCGAGTGAGAGTGCCCCCCCGGGGGGGAGCGGCGTTCCTCCCCTGGGGCCCCCCCCGCCCGTGTGCTCGCCCGAATGGGGTCGTTGGGCCCTGGGTCCTGCGGCGGTCGGTGGGCGATGATGCCCTGGGCCCTGCCGGGAGTGTGCGGGGGTGACGAAGGTGGAGCCGCGTGATGGCGACCAAGACGGCGGGCGCCGGGGCACCGGCGCCGGTGCGGGTGTTCCTGCTGGACGACCACGAGGTGGTGCGCCGCGGGGTGCACGACCTGCTGGACGGCGAGCCCGATCTGGAGGTGGTCGGCGAGGCCGCCACCGCCGAGCAGGCGCTCGTCCGGGTGCCCGCGCTGCGGCCCGACGTGGCGGTGCTGGACGTCCGGCTGGGCGACGGCGACGGGGTGTCGGTCTGCCGTGAACTGCGCTCCCGGATGCCCGGCCTGGCCTGCCTGATGCTGACCTCCTTCGATGACGAGGAGGCGCTGCTGGACGCCGTGATGGCGGGTGCCGCCGGGTACGTGCTCAAGCAGATCAGCGGCACCGACCTGGTGGCCGCGGTGCGGACCGTCGCCTCCGGCCGCTCGATGCTGGACCCGGGCGCCGCCACCCGGCTGCTCAACCGCCTGCGCAGCGACGCCGAGCCCGCGCAGCCCGTCACCACCGGGCCCGCGCTGACCGTGCGCGAGCAGGAGGTGCTGGCGCTGATCGGGGAGGGCCTGACCAACCGGCAGATCGGCGAACGGCTCTACCTCGCCGAGAAGACGGTGAAGAACCACGTGTCGCGGCTGCTCGCCAAGCTGGGTGTGGAGCGGCGGGTGCAGGCCGCGCTGATCTCCACCGAGCTGCGCCAGGCGGCCGCCGCCGCGCAGCCGGCGCACCTGCGCTCCCTGCGGGGCTGACGCGACGTCCGGGCCCGGGACCCCCGGCGGGACCATCGGCCCTCGCGGCGCCGCCACCGCCGGGGCGAGCATCGAGAGCATGAACGGTGATCACGACCTGCTCGAACTGGACCGGGAGCGGGCGCTGGAACTGCTGGCCAGGGCCGCGGTCGGCCGGGTGGTCTACACCATCCGCGCCCTCCCGGCGGTGCTGCCGGTGTCCTTCCGGCTCGACCTGTCGGACGGCGGCGGAGTGCTGCTCTCGGCCCCGGCCGGCTCCGAACTCGCCCGGGCCGTGGACGACGCCGTGATCGCCTTCGAGGCCGACGAGGTGGACGGCGTGGACGGCTCCGGCTGGTACGTGACCGTCCTCGGCCGCGCCCAGGTCGGCCCCGCCGCTGGCCGCGCCCCCGGGGCCGTCCGGATCCGCATCCGCCCGGAACTCGTCGTCGGCCGGCGGCTGCCCCCGCGCACCGACTAGGCCGTGTCCTGCCGATCACTTGAGTCGTTGATACGACTATGGGGAGTAGGGGTGATCTGACTGACGGCCAGTGGGAGCGGCTTCGGCCGCTCCTGCCGGTGAGCAACGGGCGTTGTGGCAGGTGGCGGGACCACCGGCAGGTTATTGACGGCATCCTGTACCGGACCCGGACAGGCGTGCCGTGGCGCGATCTTCCGGAGCGCTACGGTTCGTGGAAGACCGTCCATGAGCGGCATCGCCGCTGGTCGGCGGACGGGACGTGGGAGCGCCTGCTCCAGCGGATCCAGGCGGAGGCGGATGCCGCCGGCGGGATCGACTGGGACATCTCCGTCGACTCCACCTCCATCCGCGCGCACCATCATGCGGCCGGAGCCCGTCACGCGCCGCCGGTCTTCAAAGGGGGCGCCGCGCAGGCGGTCAGGAATGCCCAGATGTGGACGGAACTGTTCAACTGCCTGGCGGCGGTGGCGCGGCCGGCGAGGCCCTCGGACGGTCCCGGGGCGGCCACACCACCAAGATCCACCTGAGCGCGGAGGGACACTGCCGGGCGTTGTCCCTGGTCATCACGCCGGGACAACGCGCCGACTGCACCCAGTTCGAGCCCGTCATGGACAAGATCCGGGTTCCGCGTCTCACAACCGGACGCCCCCGCACCACGCCCGACAGCGTCAGTGCCGACAAGGCCTACAGCAACCGCCGGACCCGCCACTACCTGCGACGACGAGCGATCCGACACGTCATCCCGGAGAAGGCAGACCAGGCGGCCAACCGCCGCAATAGGGGAAGCGCGGGCGGCCGGCCACCCGGATTCGACAAAGAGCGGTACAAGAAGCGCAACGTCGTCGAGCGTGCGATCAATAAGCTGAAGAACTACCGCGCCGTCGCGACCAGGTACGACAAACGCGTGTACGTCTTTCTCGGCACAGTCACGGTCGCCGCACTGGCCATCTGGCTCCGCTCATGATCGCGCGGACAGAACCTAGTACTGCAACGGTGCTTACCATGTCGAGGCTTCAGCTCTTGGGCTGTGGCCTCGTCTTTTGTAGTGGCTGGTCCGGGCCTGTTGTTGGCGT
>NZ_JBWKEQ010000035.1:0-44918 GCF_056435365.1 Kitasatospora sp. NPDC043949
CCATCCGCATATCGCATGCGAGACGGTCTACGCCGACAGGTGACCGTCCGTCAGTAAAACGGCAGATCCATCACCCCAAAGAGCAAATGTCAGTACCTGCTGCCCGCAGGTTGACCTGGAAGTGGATCGCGGCGGCCAGATCCCAGGGCATGCCGTTGGTGAGGACGTCCTCGGTCTGCAAGCCGATGTCCTTGGGTTCGGATGCCGCCCACCGCTGGAAGCGGTCGAAGATGTCCGACAGGTCCAGCCCTCCCCGCTGGACCAGTGACTCCGCCACCATCACGGCCATCTGCGTGTCGTCCGTGGCCTCGCCCGGATCCCAGCCGCCACCTCCGCACATCTCAGCACCGGCACCGGGGAGGGGGAACCGCGCGGAGAACGCTCCTTGGGGGCCGAACTCAAAAGGGGCTCCAAGCGCGTCACCCACAGCCGAGCCGACGACCACGCCAGCAGTCCGCTGAATCCGCTTCATTCGTGCAGGCTATCGGTGCGGCCGGTGCCAGGCGTCGGGCAGGCGGTTGGTGACGTTCTGTCGTTCGTGTAGCTGTTGATCCCGGTGAGCCCGTGACCTGTTGTCTTGTTGCCGAGCGTCGTCGGCCAGCGGAATCGATCTTGGGTGCCGTCCGCTGAGGTCGAGGCCCCGGCTGTGTCGGCGGGTCAGCCGGTGGGGGGTGAGTTGTCGGTGCTGCGGTCGTCGAGGACGATGTGCGGCTGGTGCAGGCGGTCGTTGCCGGCCTGTTCGTCGGCGGGGCGGGTGCTGTTGATGACGGCGGCGATGCGCTCGTAGCTGGTGACGGCGAGGGCCCACGTTCCGATGCTGGTGCCGTTGCCGTTGCCGACTCCGCTGTAGGCGGTTTCCCGGAGGGCGTTGAGGAGGGCGATGGTGCTGGGGCCGGACAGGATCGTGTCCTCGTTGCCGTCGTTGACCGGCTTCGAGAAGTGGTCGGCGCCCTCGGCCTGGGCGGCCAGGAAGTCCCAGGTCTCGGGGTGGCAGGAGATCGCGACGGTCTTCACGGCTGCGGCCTTGAGAAGGGTGTTGACGTGGTTTTCCCAGACGAAGGGCTCCGGGATGAGACCGGACACGTCGTCGGCGCGGCCGCTCGGGAGGTCGTCGATGACGGCTTGGTCCGGCGCGACTGCTTCCGTGCCCTCCAGATCGACCTTCGTGTCGTGCTCCGTGGGGCCGGAGGGGCGGAACAGGTCTGCGAGTCGGGCGGCGACCTCGGCCGCGATCTGGCTGAGCTGGTCCTCGGCGAGGACGTGCGGGGCGGTCGGCGCGTCGTCGGCAGGGGTGGTCTCGGACACGGTTGTCTCCTCGCTGTCGGATTCCGCGGCCTCGCCGGTCACGGAGGGGGAGGCCTGCTCTGTGGCGTGCTGTGCGGCCTGCCCGGATGCCGGGGGCTCGGCGTCGGGGAGCTCGTTGGTACCGGGGGAGTTGCTGCTGCCGGCATCACCGCCGGGCAGGTGAGCGGCTTCGTCCGGGCCCTCGATCTCCGGAGCAACTTCCACCGGCTGGCCCACGGCCTCGGGGGAGTCGACGGCGGGCCGAGGCGCCTCGGTGGGGCCGCCGTCCAGGGGAGCGCGGCCGCTGTTCTGCCGAGTGCTGAGTTCGTTGCGCAGATTGCCCAACTGGCGGTGGAGGCTGCGGTTGTCCTGGTGGGCGCGGCTGGCCTCCTGCTGTTCTTTGGCGATCGCTTCGAGGAACTCGTCGCGGTGTTCGCTCAGGCCGGCCGCCAGCGTCGCGGTGAGTTCGGCTCGCAGGTTGTCGGTGTGGTTGCGGATCTCCTCCAGGCCGGCCTGAAGGGCCGTCCCGACTTCTGCGCGTAGCAGTTCGACCTGGTGGGTGGTGCCCCTCGCCATGTCCCCTCCTGATCTCGCGCACCCGTAGGGGTGGCGGCGGGTACAGCGTGGCGGCAAGGGCCCGTGCGCGATGAGTGGATCGGTGGGACTGTCGAGAACGTGTCGATCACCGTCTGAAATCGGATCACCACGCAGATGTGTCACATTGTCGGTTGATAGACCGAATGGAGCGTTATGCTGATGTTCGTCACGGTGTTCACTTGTTGTCGGAGTTCCGAAGGATGTCGGTGGTCCAGGCCGGCCTGATCGCGTGCCAGCTGTACCGGTAGCCGTTGGTGCCGTGGTGGGGCGTGGTGAGGATGTGGTGGAACTCGCACCATGCGGCGAACTCGAGCCAGGAGCATCCGGGAAGACCGCGCTGCTCGGGATGGCGGTTGTAGGCGGCTACGGCCCGACGGATGGTGTCCTCGGGCAGGGGGCCGGTGGTCATGGAGATGGTGACGATGATCTTGGCGAGGTCGTAGCCGAAGGGAGCGAGGGTGAGGGAGTCGAAGTCGACGACGGCGACGGTGGTGTCGGTGATGAGGAAGTTGCGCGGGTTGGCGTCCTTGTAGAAGGCGGCGGGCATGGTGGCGGCCTGCTCCAGCCAGTCGTCGATCGCGCCGGGGGTCAGGAGCGGGGACGGTACGGTGCCGGTGGCCAGAAGCCGGTGGAGGCGCTCGCGGCGGCTGTCGGCGAAGTCGTCGATCGTGACGTCGGCGGTCGTGACGTCGGCGGTCGTGACGTCGGCGGTCGTGACGGCGCCGCTGGTGTGGTCATGGCTGGTGTCGTCGGCGCTGGTGTCGTCGGCGCTGGTGTGGGGTGCGTTCAGGCGGGCGGCGTGCAGGTCGTGGGTGTGGGCGGTGGTGTGCTGGTGGCCGAGGAGGTCGGCCAGGGTCAGTAGGTCGTCGGGGGTGCCGTGGTGGCCGTCGAGGTGCTCGTAGTCGATCGCGGTGGGGTGGACGTGGACGACGTGGGGGATGCGTACGTCGGGGTTGGTGCGGGCGATCCAGCGGTGGTGGGCCAGGGAGCGCTGCTGGGTGTGGGGGTCCGCGAACGTCTTGGTGAAGGTCCTCAACATGTGTGTGGTGTTCCTCAAGCGCGGCTGCTCTCCCGAGATCGCGGCCACACCGGCCCCGCAGGACCGCGCTGTTACAAGGACGGTACCGGCGCGCGGCGAACGTTCACAGGTGGCGTACAGGACGCCCTCTGCCCCGACAAGCGAGGGGCCCGTCTGGGGGCGGGGCGACGGTGTTTCTTCAACTGTCCGATTCGGCAGGGGCGTTGATGCCGGGCTTCCGCAGGAGGATGGTCAGTCCCGTAACCCGTTCCGTTCCGTTCAGCTTCGTCCCGGCTCGGTGAAAGAGGACCTCCGTTGAGAACGAACACTCGTGGTATCGCTCTGGCCAGTCTGCTGGTCTGCCTGGTGGTCGCCCTGCTGGCGGCGGTGACGCCCCCGGCCCGCGCCGACGCCCCGGCCGGGCCGGCCGACGCCGCGTGTGCCGCGCAGGGCGCCCCGATATCGGAGGCCGCCGGCCGGGCCATCGCCGCCGCCTGCGGCCAGGTCGCCGCCGGTACCTGGTACACCTGGGGCGGCGGGCACGGCACCACCCCCGGCGCGACGTACGGCCAAGTCGACCCCAGCGACCCCGAGCGCTCCGGGAACGACCCCTTCCGGGTCGGTTTCGACTGCTCCGGCTTCGTCCGCTGGGCCTGGTCCCAGGCCGTCGGCAGCGACATCGTCGGGCAGCAGGACGCCGCCGAGATCTCCCGCCTGCCCGGACAGCAACTCGGCCGCGACCAGGGTGTGCTGCGCCCCGGCGACCTGGTCTTCTGGGGCCTGTCCCACGTCCACCACGTGGCGATCTACCTCGGCGGCGGAAAGATCGTCGAGGCCCGCGAATCGGACACCCGCCTCATGGTCTCCGACTTCTCCAGCCACACGGCCGCCGACTACGCCGGCGCCCTGCGCTACACGCCGGACGTCCCCGCGGGCGCCGACCGCCGGACCTGGAGCAGCGGGGTGAACATCCGCCCCACCCCGTCGACCGCCAACCCGCCCGTCGCCGTCCTGCCCGGCCCCACGACGGTCCGCATCCAGTGCCAGCAGCACGCCGAGAAGGTCGAGGCCGAGGGCTACGTCAACGACGCCTGGTCCTACCTGCCGGACTACCGCGGCTGGATCAGCAACATCTACGTCCAGGGCCCGGCCTGGCTCGACAACGTCCCCACCTGCACCACCTGACCCCGTCACACGCACCAGGACGGCGCAGGCGCGCGACGAGGCCGCCCGAGCCCCACGACGGTGCGGGCCCGGGCGGTCAGGTGTCAGGCCCAGGGGGGTTTGCCGGTTCCCTCGGCCCACAGGGCCAGTGCCCGCCGGTCGATGGCGTGGATGCCGACGTTCGCGCAGAACGCGGCGGCGGCCTTGGTGAACGAGCTGGTCGTCACCACGGCCGCCAGGTCGCAGCGGTGGACGTCGCGGTAGGTGCCGTTGACCTTCTGGACGTCCTGGGAGCCGACGGAGGTCCGTGGCCCGTACCGTTTGGCCTGGATGAGGAGCCGCTGCCCGGACGGAGTGGTGGCCAGGACGTCCGCCGCGAGGTCGCCGGCCCCGCCGACCACCGTCACCTTTGTGCAGCCGTCCCGCCTGCACAGGTCCGCCAGCGCGTGCTCGAACGCCTTCGGAGTCATGCTCAGGAACGGGCCGATGTGCCGCAGCTGCGCCGTGCGCGCAGCCAGCTCCCGCCGCCGGGCCAGCTGCCGCAGACGCAGCACGACGGCGCCCACCACCACGCCGGTGGCCAGCAGCGCGGCGACCAGGAGCAGGTGGCGGGCCAGCCACGTCAGCACGAACGACACCACGGCGACCGCGACCAGAGCCGCGATGCCCAGCGTCAGCGCGTTGTCCCGGGCCTGTTGCGCGCGGCGGGCGGCAGTGGACCGGCGTCGTCGTACGGGCCTTCGGGCCACAGCGTCCCCCCTCGGACCACGGTGTGGACGCGAGCGTAGAAGCAGCCGCCGCCCGGCCGCCGACGATCCCGGCGAATTCGGACGGTTGCGGGCCCGAGTTGTCCGGATCTCGGCGGCCGGCGGCCGAACACCCGGCGGCCGAACACCCGGCAGCCGAAGGCCCGGCAGCCGAAGGCCCGGTGTCGGGACGCCACCGCCGGGGTGTGCCCGGCCTGGAGGACTGCCCCGGGCTACCGGTGGGCTCTCACACGCTGGGCTGGATGCCGAGGTCGGTGAGCAGGCCGCGGATCCGGGTCTCGATCTGGTCGCGGATCGGGCGTACGGCGTCGAGGCCCTGCCCGGCCGGGTCGTCGAGCTTCCAGTCGAGGTAGCGGGTGCCGGGGAAGTACGGGCAGGTGTCGCCGCAGCCCATGGTGATCACCACGTCGGAGGCCTGTACGGCCTCGGTGGTGAGGATCTTCGGAACCTCGGCGGAGAGGTCGATGCCGACCTCGGCCATGGCCTCGACCACGGCGGGGTTGACGGTGTCGGCGGGGGCGGAGCCGGCGGAGCGGACCTCGACCCGGCGGCCTCCGAGGTGGCTGAGGAATGCGGCGGCCATCTGGGAGCGTCCGGCGTTGTGGACGCAGACGAAGAGTACGGACGGCTTGGGCTCAGGCACGGGCGGAACCTCCGGGACTGGCGGGCTGGGGGAAGAGGCGGCGGGCGGCGAGGGCGACGTGGACGAGGCCGATGAGGACGGGCACCTCGATGAGGAGAACGACACCTCCTGCTGCTACGCCCTCCAGAACAAGGTCTGGGTCACCGGCCCCGGCAAGGAGCCCTGGGAGGTCTACGTCGTCAAGGCCGACGCCGACACCCTGGGCAAGAGTGTCGACGCCGCACCGCAGGGCAAGGGGGCGATCGACGCCGCACCGCGGGGCTGCCGCACCGGTACCGAGGAGACGGTTGCCGCAGACTGTGCCTGCGGCAGCTGACGATGCGTCCGGAGGTCGAGTCCGGCGGACATGCGTGCGCAACCAGCAGCACTCCCGTCACCACGGCCTCGGGGATTGCCGCAGCAGAGTCGACCGGACGCCCGGACCGTTCAGCCGGTCGGGTGGCCGGTGGGGCGGGGGAAGCCGTGGCGGTGGGCGGCGACGGTGACGGTCAGGGCGGTGGCGAGCAGGGCCAGGGCGGACCAGGGCAGCGTGCTCGGGCCTCCGTGGTCGAGGAGGAGACCGCCGGCGAGCGCGGCGCCGGCGATGCCGAGGTTCCAGCACGTGACGAGCAGGGACTGGGCGATGTCCCCGGCCGGGCCGGCCGCGTCGGCCACCGCCGTCTGCAGGAGGGTGGCGGCGCCACCGAAGGCGAGACCCCAGACCGCGGCGCTGCCGTAGACGGGCCAGGAGGTGCCGGTGAGCAGGGCGGCGGCGACGGACAGGGCCGCGGCGGAGAGGAGGGCGCAGGCGGCGATCGTCAGGGTGCGCAGGTGGCGGTCGATCAGCGCCCCGGTACCGATGATGCTCACCAGGGAGGACAGCCCGAGGACGAGCAGGACGGTGTCGGTCCGGCCGCCGAGGCCCAGGGGCGCGAGCAGCGCCGCGACGTACGTGTAGAGCAGGTTGTGGGCGAGGACGAAGGCCACCGTGACGGTGAGGACGGCCGCCACCCCCGGGATGCGCAGCACCTGCCGGACGGGGGTGCGGGCGTGGCCGGGCCGCCCCGGGACGGCCGGGAGCGCGACGAGCATCCAGGCGGCGAGCGCCACGGCGACGGCGCTCATCAGTCCGAAGGTGGTGCGCCAGCCCACCAGCGCGGCGACCAGGGTGCCGGCGGGCACGCCCACCGACAGGGCGACCGTCGAGCCGCCCATGGCGACGGCCATCGCCCTGCCGCGCTGCTCCGGCGCGACGACACTGCGGGCGTACCCGGCCAGCAGGGCCCAGAGCAGGCCTGCGACCAGGCCCGCGGCGAAGCGCGCCGCCATGGTGAGGGGGTAGTTCGTCGAGACCGCGGTGACGGCGTTGGCCGCGGCGAAGCCGCCGACGGACAGCAGCAGCAGGCGCTTGCGCGGCCAGCCGGCGGTAGCGGCGGTCAGCGGTATGGCGGCCGCGATGGAACCGGCCGCGTAGAGCGTGACGGACTGCCCGGCGCCGGACTGGCTGACGCCGAGGTCCGCACTCATCGCGGGCAGCACGCCGGCGGGCAGGGCCTCGGTCATGATGGTGACGAATCCGGCGGTGCTCAGGGCCAGCAGGCTGGGCCAGGGCAGCCGGGCGGCGGGCGGGTCCGAGGGTTGGGGAAGCCGGGTGGCGGGCGGGTTCGAGGGGCTGGGGGAGTGAAGTTCGGGCATGGGCCCGATCGTCTATCCTTGACATCCATGTCAAGGTCCAGCCCGGAACGGCACCGGTCGGGCGTGAGGGTGGTCACATGCGTATCGGCGAACTCGCCCGGTTGACGGACACTCCTCCGCGCCTGCTGCGGTACTACGAGCAGCAGGGCCTGATCACCGCGCACCGCGAGGCGAACGGCTACCGGGCCTACGACGACTACCTCGTCGACCGGGTCCTGCAAATCCGCGGACTCCTGGACGCCGGACTGCCCACGCGGATCATCAGGCAGATCCTGCCCTGCCTGGACAGCCCGCGGACGATCCACTTCGCCGACGCCACACCGGAGATGATCGGCACCCTGGAGTCCGAGACGGAGCGGATGACCCGTCGGATCCAGTGCCTGACCCGTAACCGTGATGCCATCCGGGAGTACCTCACCGAGGTCAAGAGCCGGGCCTGAGGCGTGAGCCCGAGGTGTGTGTCTGTTGGTGTGAGCCTGAGGGGTGCGTCCGAGGTGTGAGCCGACGTCGGGACGCGCCGCGGGCGGTCTGTCGGCCTGCCGGGCGGTCGGCTTGACCTTGCCACTGGTGTGATGGTTGGACCCTTCCGTCATGACCGACTCCGCCATCCGGCACCTCGAATTCGGCGACGGCACACCGCTCGTCATGATCCACGGCTACACCGTCGACCACCGGGTCCTGCTCCCCGTCGAACCCGCCTTCGCCGACCGCCCCGGGTGGCGGCGGCTCTACCTCGACCTCCCCGGCCACGGCACCAGCCCCCGGCTGCCGGGGACGACCTCGGCGGCCACCCTGGCCGACGCCGTCCTCGACTGGATCCACGCCGAACTGGGTGAGCAGCCCTTCGCCGTGCTCGGGCAGTCGTTCGGTGGACAGCTGGCCCGGGCGGTGACGGCGAGGTTCGGGGCGCAGGTCCTGGGCTCGGCGCTGCTCGTACCGGTCGTGCACTGGGGCCCCGACCGGACCCTGCCCGGCGTGACCGTGTCCGAGCGCAACGGCGAGCTCCTCGACCGGCTCCCGCCCGCCGACCGCGAACTCTTCGGCCTCGTCATGGCCCGTCACACCGCGCGCAACTGGAAGCTCTTCGAACAGTACGTCCGGCCGGGATGGCGCGCGCACGACCCGGCGGCCGCCGCCGAACTCGAAGCCGACTTCCTGCTGCCGCACTGGCCCGAACACCGCGCGCCGGAGCACCAGGGCCGGCACCTGCTGGTCACCACCCGGCAGGACGCTTTGGTGGGCTGGCGCGACCAACTCGCCCTGCTCGACCACTACCCCCGGATGGCGGCGACGGTGCTCGACGGCGTCGGCCACAACCCGCAGGTCGAGTGCGCCGAGACCGTCCAGGGCCTCATCGGCGCCTGGCTCGACGAACTGCCCCGGCCTGCCCGCCAGTGAGCGGGGCGGCGCTCTGGGCGTTCAGACTTCTGAACTCCTCGCACACCTGGCACACCACGGGCAAGATGCCGTCCTCGGCAGACGGCAACACCCGGGTGTGGCCGCGCTGGTGGCCGGCTGGTTCCTGCGGTACCCGGTCGCCATGGTGACCGTCCGCCCGAACCCCGACCTCGTCGCCGGCTCCGCCACCACGGTCACCGCCTACGAGTGGGGGCCGGCCGCTCTACGACAACCCCGGGGCGGTCGAGGACATCGACGAACCGTAGGGTCACAGCCATCGTGAATCCAGCGCTGGCAGCGATGAGTTGGACGGTAGGAGGAGAATGAGTCGCATGACGTGCTTCCCTGCGAGACCCGGTGCTGTTCTCGCGGGCGACGGCGTGCGCCACCCCGTCCACACGGTCGCCGTACCGCGGAGCCTCCAAGTACTCGCCCTGGAGAAGGCCGAAGCCATGCGGTGCTGAGCGGCCGGCCGTGACGCGCGGTGCCCCTTCCTTCCCGTCGGGGAGGGAGGCGCACCGCGGTGCACGTCACCGAGGCCTTCGCCGTGCGCTGACCGAGGCTTGCCGGCCCCCGCTCGGCCACCTCCGCAGCGCCGGAATCGGCGCCCACTGCGCCAGGGCGTACATCGTGCCGGCGGACCGAGCGGGAGACCGGACGGACCGGCCTCCCGCGTTGATCAGTTGCAGGTCATGTTGACGGGTGCGTGGTCCGGGTCGTTCCGGTAGCACAGGTGCTGCGGGGCCTTCAGGTCCGTGATGGAACCCTGCCACACGGCGCCCTGCCACAGAGCCTGCGGGGAACCGGAGTTCTCCAGCAGGCGCGGGTAGCGCAGGACCTCCCAGGACGGGTACTTGTCCTTGTTCGTGTCGACGTCGAAGCCGGTGAAGTTCTTGTTCTTGTCGTCGTAGCCGTGCGGGTAGATGTGGAACGTCGCGTTGATCCGGCCGAGATCCGCGTACTGCGAGCCCGGGACGTCCACGAACGAGTTGACCGCTGACACGTCCACCCGGATGCCGCCGTCACCGTAGGGCTCCGCCCAGTACTCGTTCTGCGGGGTCCGGTCGTCCTGGACCACCTTGGCGTGCTCGGTACGCACCAGAGGCTTGGCATTGCGGCACGTCAGATCCCCGACACAGGACTGGTCGACGTAGATCCCGACCTGGCCCGTGGCGGTGTCCCAGGCGATGGCCACCTTGGAGCTGGCTTCGGGTTCGGTGCTCCACAGACGGTGGTTGCCCAGGGCGTGGTTGACCGGGTTGCCGTCGTCGCCGATGTAGCCGCGCACCACGACGACGCCCCGGTCGGGGCCCTTGGGCAGCAGCGTGGCGCTCTCCTTCAGATCGCCCGGGGCCGGGCTGCCCTGGAAGAACTGGGCGTTCGCGCGGGGGATCAGCGGGTTCGCGGTCTCGTTCGGCGACCACCGGATGGGGCCGTGCTCGAACATCTGGGTGACGCCCTCCTGCTGGAGTTCGTCGGTGACGGGGTAGCCGTACACCCCGCCTTCCCAGCCCGCCTGTCCCCAGCGCTGGCCGATGAGGCCCCAGACGGGGTGGACGCCGTTGGAGCGCGTGGGATGCCAGTAGAGCGAGCCGCCCTGGAACACCTGGCGCTTCCCGGCGCCGTCGGGGAGGGAGATTTCGTCGCTGGTGGGGTAGCCGAGGGAGCCCTTCTCCCAGCCTATGGCGGCCCACTTGTCGCGGATGAGGCCCCAGATGGCGTGGGCGTCGGTGGAGGGGCTCCAGTAGATCGAGCCGCCGTCGAAGACACTGAACCGGCCCACCCCGTCGGGAGCGGTCTGTTCGTCGGTCCGGGGGCAGCCGAGCGTGGTTCGGTACTCCCGGTACTTTTCCAGGATGCGGCCCTGGACCGTGTGGCCACAGATCTGTTCCGGGTCCTGCCCGGCGGCGGAGGCCGTCGCCGGGCAGAGGGCGGAGCCGGCGAGAAGGGCGGTGAGCAGGAGCGAGATCTTCGCTCCCCGTCGGCGGGCTCGTCCGCGGGGCGTTGAGTGTTCGCTGATGATGTTCACCCGAGTGATTCTCGCGTACATGCCAATGGGAGGGATAGTGTCCGAAGCGTCAAGAATGGGCAGGTGCGCGACAGAAGCACACGGGTAGGCCCAGTCGCGAGAACTACTGGGCCCCCGCGGTCCGTCAAACATCGGTGAGACGCGCTCAAGGTTCGCTGCGACGGGGCACCGGTCACTACTGTCCTCGGTGTTTGATGTCATGCAGAGTGATCGATCAGGTATTCGATGGAGGATCGTGTGGCGAGGGGACGGCGCGTCTTCTTCGGCGTGCTGGGTGGGGCTCTCGGTGTTCTCGGCGTGGGCGTGGTCGTGTGGCTGACGTTCCGGCCTTCCTGGCCTGAGGTGCCCGACCCGGTCGGACGGTGGAGCGGTGGAACGGCGGTGTTCGAGTTCCTCCCGGACGGACGGGTCGGGTCCGCGAAGGTGCCGGCCTACGTGTGCAACAGCGCGGCGGCCGATCCGGCGCAGCCGACGGAACTGGAGGGGAGTTGGAAGGAGTCCTACCTCGATGACGCCGGTCGTGGGGTGTATGTGACGGCGACCCGTAAGGACGGGGGAGGCAACTGCAGGATCTGGCTGACGGCCATGGACAACGGGAAGGACCTGTGGCTTCTGGCGACCAAGGGGTTCGTCATGGAGAAGGGCTGAGATGCCGCGGTGATTTCGAGTACGGCGGCATCGAGCGAGGGGGAGCTGTGGCTGGTCGATGGAAGTACCTGAAGTCCCGGGAGGGTGCCGTCCTGCTCGCGGGTGTCCTGCTGATCGCCGGTCTGGCGGGGTATCTGAAGGCCCGGTCGGGAGGGCCGGATCCGAAGGACTACGTGGGGCGTTGGGCGTCGCGGGACGAGGTGATCGAACTGCGGGAGGGGGGGCGGCTCGGCGAGGTGCGGCTCGACGGGTACTTCTGTGCGAAGGATCCCGTCGGGCAGGGCGTGGCATTGGGGGAGTACCAGGGGAGTTGGCGGACCGGGAGTGTGGACGACGCGGGGTCGGGAGTTTTTGTGGTGCTGCGGGACTACTACCCCGGTGGTGACTGCGAGATCTATCTGCAGGAGGAACGAAAGGGCGCGGTGGCCGGCCTGGGCGGTCAGCCGCGGGGGAGCGCGCAGCGGGTCTTCTCCAGGGTGTAGGGGCTCGGAGAACGATTGCACCCATGATCGGGTGGTCGTCCACGACGACCCGGCCGGTTGGGGGCGTCGACGAACCGGCGGCGATGTCACGGGAGAACCCCATGCCCTGACAGTGCCCGGGTGGAGAGAAACAGCGGCACACCGCGTCGGTCTGGGCGGTGCGTGCGGGTGCGGGTGCGGGTGCGGGGGAGACCGCGGTGGCCGGCTGAGCGCGTTGCTCGCGAGGGCGTAGCTGTGCGGGCCATCGGGGTGACCGATCGGAGCATCGCCACGGGCGGGGCGCGGGCCGCTTTGCCGAAATGGCAACAGGCCTCGCCCTCCTCGGTGCGCGCGCAGCATGATCGGCACTGCGTCGGCACCTGAATCGGCACCGCATCGGCATCGTGCCGCCGAACATCAGCTTGCCGAACCGAACTTGGTGTACGTCGGATCGAGATACCAGGAGGACACATGTCACCGTCGCGGACCACGGGCCCCACTCACCGGCTGGTCCCCTCGCCCGCCGGCCGGATCCACCTGGTGGAGCAGGGCACCGGGCCGCTGGTCCTGCTGCTGCACGGGTTCCCGGAGTCCTGGTACTCCTGGCGCCACCAGTTGCCGGTGCTGGCCGCTGCCGGATACCGCGCGGTCGCCATCGATGTCCGCGGGTACGGGCGCTCCTCCAGGCCCGAGGAGGTGGCCGCGTACCGGATGTTCGACCTGGTCGAGGACAACGTCGCGGTGGTGCACGCCCTGGGTGAACGGTCCGCGGTGATCGTCGGCCACGACTGGGGATCGACCATCGCCGCCGACTCCGCCCTGATCCGACCGGACGTCTTCCGCGCCGTGGGGCTGCTGAGCGTTCCCTACCTCCCGCGGGGCGGACCGAGGCCCGGCGAGGTCTTCGCCCAACTGGGCGGCGACGAGGAGTTCTACGTCTCCTACTTCCAGGAGCCGGGTCGGGCCGAGGCCGAGATCGAACCGGACGTGCGCGGCTGGCTCGCGGGCTTCTACGCCGCGCTGTCCGCCGACACCATGCCGGCGCCCGGCGCGCCCGACCCGCACTTCGTCAGCCGTGGCGGGACACTTCGTGACCGGTTCCCCGTCGGACGGCGGCCCGGCTGGCTCAGCGCGGAGGAACTCGACGTCTACGCCGGAGAGTTCGAGCGAACCGGCATGAGCGGTGCGCTGGGCCGCTACCGGAACATGGACCGGGACTGGGAGGACCTCGCCGACTTCGACGGCGCCCCCGTCACCCAGCCGTCCCTGTTCATCGGCGGGAGCCGGGACGCCTCCACCACCTGGCTGGCCGATGCGATCGCGGCCTACCCCGCGACCCTGCCCGGCCTGCTCTCCTGCCACATCCTCGACGGCTGCGGGCACTGGGTCCAGCAGGAACGCCCCACCGAGGTCAACCGGATCCTGACCGACTGGCTCGCGTCCCTTCCCTCCTGAGCGAGGGGAGCAGGGTGCTGCGCGGGCTCGACGGTCGGGTCGAACTCGCGGCCCATCCGCGCCGTGGTGCTCCGGAGCGCCGCGCTCACCAGGCCACGGTTCGGCCGAGGTAGTCGACGTAGTGCAGGCCCGGGCTGCTCCGGAGGGCGTCGAGCGTCCTGACCACGTTCGGGATGCTCTCGTCGATGCCGAGCAGGGCGTCCGAGCCGCCCAGGTCGGTGCGCACCCAGCCGGGGGCCATGAGGACCAGGGGCCGGGGTTCGCCGCTGTGCCGCGCCGCGTAGCTGCGCATGAACGTGTTGAGCGCGGCCTTGCTGCCGCGGTACACCTCGTGGCCGCCGCGCTCGTTGTTGGCCACGCTGCCCTGGCCCGAGGACATCACCGCGATCGTGCCCGCGGGCTCGACGAGGTCCTGAAGGGCCTCGATGACGCGCAGCGGGCTCAGGGCGTTGGTGACCATGACCCGGACGAACTCCTCGGTGGAGGTCTGCGCCACCGTGCCCTCGGGCTGGTTCGTGACGCCGGCGTTCACGAAGAGCAGGTCGAACGTCCGGCCGGCCAGGCGAGCGCTCAGCGTCGCGACCTGCTCGGGCTCGGTGATGTCGACGGTCTCGACCTCGACCTGCCCGGCGTGGGCGTCGGCGAGCTCGTGCAGCCCGGTCCGGCCCGAGCCGCGTACGGTGGCCACGACCTGCCAGCCGGCTCTCGCCCATTCCTGGGCGAGGGCGAGCCCGAGGCCCCGGGACGCGCCGATCAGGAGCACGCGCCTGCCAGGGGCCGGGGCTGGGGGCGGCGCGGAGTGACTTCCCGAGTTGGTTGTGGACATAACAGTGATTGTGCGAGGCGTCATCGCGTCCGGCAAGCCGCCTCCCCGGCGGGGGAGTTGGCAATCCGGGGCCGGGGGGCCTCCCGCTTCTCGCCGGGGCGCCGGCCGGCGGGCGGCTCAGAGGCCGAAGCGGGCACGGTGGGAGGCGGGGACCAGGTCGGTGTACTCGGGGTGCTTGGTGATCCAGCCGCGGATGAAGGGGCAGTAGGGGAGGACGGCGAGTGTCTGCTCGCGGGCCGTGTCCAGTGCCGCGCGTGCCAGTCGGCCGGCCAGGCCGCGGCCCTCGAAGCGGGGGTCGATCTCGGTGTGGATGAAGGCGATCTCGTCGTCGGAGCGGTGGTACTCGGCGAAGCCGGCGAGTTCTCCGCCGTCCTGGATCTCGAAGCGCGACTTCTCGGTGTTGTCGGTGACGAGCTCGTCCATGGTTTCCTCCGCAAGATGGGGGGCGGCCCGGGAGGGCCGGTGGCGGGGTGGCGCGGCACCGCTACTATAGTTTAAGAATCAACATTTGTCGTCTGGTCACCACGAGGGCCGACGGACACAGGCTGGGGCGCCAGGTGAACGTCCGGCGGCCGAACAGTCCGGCGGCAGGTTTGCCCGGCGCGGCGGCCGGGATACCCATGGCGCATGATTCCCGCTGAGGTCAGTGACGTCCTGCCGGAACTCGTCCCGTTCGTACGGGCGGTCCAGGAACGCAGGCCCGACGACGGGACGTGGTGCGAGGCGTGGACGGTGCGGGACGTCCTCGCCCACCAGACCGGCAACGCCGAGGAACTCGCCCGCGTCCTGCGCGCCTTCCACGCGGGCGAGCCCGTGGAGACCCGCGGCTTCGATCGGGAGGAGCCGTACCGGCGGATGTCCGACGCGCAGCTGTGGGAGGCCTTCGCCGCCCGCTGCGCCGAACTGGCCGAGGTCGCCGCGGCCGCGGAGAGCGACCTGCCCCCGGACACCGAGGTGCGGTGGACCGGCCGGACCGTGACGGTGCCGTTCTTCGCCGAGCACCTGCGCGAGGAACTGATCCTCCACCGGTGGGACCTCACCGGCGACGACCGTACGGCCCGGGAGGCGCTCGCCGAACCGTGGATGACGTCGCACAGCGTGCGGCTGGTCGGCCGGCCGCTGTTGGCCCGGGGCGTGGCCGGACTCGACCTCGGGCCCGGGGGGCGCGTCGAGGCCCGCCTGCGCGTCCCCGGGACCGACGACGTCCTGGTGACCGCGGACGCCGGCGGCGCGTCCATCGCCCTGGCCCCGCCCGAGGGCCCGGCCACCATCGAGAGCGACGCCGCGGTGCGCGTCCTGCTGTTGTGGGGGCGGCGTCCGGCGGACCCGGGCCGCTGGCACAGCACGGTCGGTCCGGAGGAGCTGCGACGGGTGCGTGCCCTGCTGAGCGGCTACTGAGTGACTACTGAGCGGGTGGGGGGAAGGGGGCGCGCGGGGTGTCAGGCTGGGTCCGGGGCGCCGGGGTGACGGACACCCGGGGGAGCGCTTCGGGGTGGTGTTCGCAGATGTGCGTCACCAGGTGTTCGCGGAGCTGGCAGCGGAGGGAGAACGCGTCGTCGGCGTTGGCGGCGGTCGCCAGGAGCCGGACCACGATGGTGGTGGGCGTGGTGTCGACGACCTGTAGGGCGCTGCCCTGGCCGTCCCAGAGGGGGCTGTCGGCGAGGAACGCGTCGAACTCCTTGCGCAGCAGGGGGACCGGGGCCCGGTGGTCGAGGTGGAGGAAGGCGGTGCCGGTGATCCGGCTGGAGCGGCGCGACCAGTTCTCGAACGGGCGGCCGGCGAAGTAGGACATCGGCATCACCAGGCGGCGCTGGTCCCAGGTCGCGATCACCACCGCGGTGAGGGTGATTTCCTCCACGGTGCCCCACTCGCCGGACACCACGACCACGTCGCCGATCCGGACCAGGTCGCCGAAGGCCAGCTGCACCCCGGCGAAGAGGTTGGCCAGCACGCTCTGAGCGGCGATGCCCGCGACCACGCCGACCAGGCCCGCGGACGCGAGCAGACTGGTCCCGATGCCGCGCACGGAGGGGAAGGTCATCAGCATCGCGCCCAGGGCGGCGATCGCGATGATCGCCTGGCAGATCCGGCCGAGCAGGCCCGCCTGGGTGCGGGCGCGGCCGGCCGAGGAGGGGTCGCGGCGGTGGACGGCGAGGCGGACGGCGCCTTCGACGACGAGCCCGACCACCCGGGCGCCGAGCCATCCGCCGGAGGCGATCGCCAGCAGGACCAGGAGGTGGTGCAGCTGCTCCCGGGTCTCCGGCGAACCGCCGACCCACGGCTGGACGGCGAGGGACAGCGAGGCGGCGAGCACGGTGACCAGGGGTCGCCGGCAACTGCGCAGCATCCCCGGCATGACGCTGCCCGGCCGGTGCGGGGCGAATCTGCGGACCAGCCGTTCGGCGGTCCGGTCCAGGACGTAGGTGGTCAGGGCCACCCCCGCACCTGCCAGGAGCAGACGGAACAGGCTCCACCACACGCTCGCTCTCCCTCCGCGACGGCCGCAGCGCGGCGCTGTGGGCCGGCCTTCCCCGGGCCGGCGCTGTGGGCGGGCTTTCCCCGGGCCCGCTTCCCGGAGCCCGTTTTCCCGTTCGGCGGGATTCACACCTGCCGGAGGTGAGGTGGGGGCCCGACCACGGCGATGGGCCGTTCGGGTGAGGGGGGTGAGGGGGGCGAGGGGGACGAGGCGGGGGAGACGGGGGAGACGGGTGAGGGGGGCGAGCCGAGGGGCCGCGTCGAGGGTTCAGCCGGGGTGCATACCGGGCCGGGAACGGGGCAGCCGGAGCCTGAAGGCCCGCCGGCCCGGGCGGGCACCGACATGTCAGGAGGAGCGATGCACCGGATCGAGGAGTCCGTCGAGGTGGCGGCGCCGCTCGGCACGGTCTACGAGAGCTGGGTCAGGTGTGAGGAGTTCCCGCAGTTCATGCGGGGTGTGGTCAGGGTCGACCGGTCGGGCCAGGACACCAGCTGGGTGGTCCGGACCGCCGCCGGCCCGCGCGAGTTCACGGCCGTGACCACGGAGCTGGTGGAGAACGACCGCGTGGCGTGGGACAGCGGCCCTGGCCCGGTGCGGCACCAGGGCGTGGTCACCTTCCACGCCGTGGGCGACGCCGCCACCCGGGTGATGTTCCAGCTGGAGGTCGAACCGCACGGGCTCTGGGAGCACCTCGCCGAGGCGCTCGGGTTCGTCGACCGCAGGGTGATCGACGACCTGACCGACTTCAAGCGCCACGTCGAGGAGGGCGGCGGACCGGTCGGGGCCACGGTCGACGACACGGTGGCATGAACCTCCGGATCGGGGGCAGCCGAAGCGTACCGGCAGCCCGATCAGGCAGCCCGATCAGGCAGTCAGACCTGACAGCCGGACCTGACAGCCAGACCCGACGACGGAAGGAGACGGTCGTGAGTGATCGCGTCAACATCTGGGAGTTCCGGGACACCGCCGGTCACACGGCGGGCACCGATCTCATCGGCTTCCACGTCGAGGCCACCGACGGAGCGATCGGCAAGATCGACAAGCTGTCCGAGGCGGTCGGCGCCCAGCACCTGGTCGTCGACACCGGTCCGTGGATCCTCGGCAGGCGGGTGCTCCTGCCCGCCGGCACCGTGATCCGGATCGAGATCGGCGAGCAGAAGGTGTACGTCGACCGGTCCAAGGACGACATCAGGAACGGTCCCGGCCTCGACGACGGCGCGGCCGACGTGTCGGCCGACGTCCGCGACCGCTACGGGCTCTACTACGACCCGTTCTACGGCGGTCGGATCTTCTGACGAAAGGGAGCAGCAGTCATGCCGTACGGTTCCACGCAGCTCCAGCCCCAGCCGCAGTCCCAGTCCGTCGGACCTGTCAGTCCGCCGGTGGTGCCGGATCCTCCGCTGCCGCCCGGCGTGCCCGAGCCGCCGCCGGATCCGGTGCTCCCGGGCCCCGCTACGCCGTCACCCGCGCCGCCCGGGCCTGAGCTCGAGCCCGAGCCGGGCCTGCCCCGCCCGCCCGAGCCGCCGGACTGACGGGCCGGACAGAGGAGCCGGACAGAGGAGTCCCGGGGTGGGCCAGAGCGTTACCCCCAGTACCCCGTGTGCACCGCGGAGGCCTCCTCGAAGAGGTGCGGGCCGGACGCCTCCACGGTGCTGCCGCCGGCGGCGAAGACCTGGCGGCACGGCAGGTCGAGCACCGGCTCCTCCGGGTCCACTCCCGCGATGGCGTTCAGCTCCGCCCCTGCGAGCGCGTAGACGACCTTGCGGATGCCGCTCCAGTAGATCGCCCCGGCGCACATCGCGCACGGTTCGGTACTCGTGTACAGGACGGCGTCGACGAGCTGCGTCGGGGCCAGGGTGCGCGAGGCCTGCCGCACCAGATTGGTCTCCGCGTGGGCGGTGACGTCGCGGTCGGTCAGCACCGAGTTCTCGGCCGTGAGCAGGACGTTCCCGGCGGAGTCGGTCAGCAGCGCTCCGAAGGGGTGGTTGCCGTGCGCCCGGGCGTCGGCCGCGATCTCGATGGCCGCGAGCAGGTGCTCGCGGGTGCGGTCGTTCATGACGTGCTCCTCAGGGGATCGGCGGTGGGGCGGGCCCCATGGTGTCGCGGTCGGGCGGGGCGGTGGTACCAGGTTGCCGCACCCGCCCTCCGCCCGCGACCACCCCCGGCGGCGGCCCGGGCCCGCGAGCCGGTGCGGAGCGTGCCGCGGGGACTGGCTCCCGCCCGGGCGGCCGTGCTGTCGTCAGCGGGCGAACCTCTCGACGGCCGCCGGCGTGACGGGTGTGAAGAAGTTGACCAGGTTGCCGTCGGGGTCACGGAGCAGGAGCGACCGGTTGCCCCAGGGCATCGTGGTGGGCTCGGTCACGAAGTCGGTGACGAAGCCGGTCAGGTTCCGGTACACGCCGTCCACGTCGGCGACGAGGAATTCGAAGATCACGCTGTTGTTGTCGGCCGGACGGGCAGAGCCGGGCGCGAACAGCGCCACGGTCCGGGTGCTGCCGATCGCGAGGGTCCCGCCGGCGGTCCGCAGTTCGGCGAAGTCCTCGGTGGACCAGTGCGCCTGTACCCCCGTGGCCCGCTCGTAGAAGCCGACGAGGCGTGCGATGTCGTCCGTGATGATCCGGATCGAAACGAAGTCCATGGTGCTCTCTCCTCGGGTCGGTGAAGCCGTTGCACCCCGGACGGTAGAGGAAATAGTGGACAGAATCGGTCCGGTATCAGCGCTAGGCTCGTGGACATGGGCCGACCTACCAGCCGTGTGCTCACCCTCCTGGAACTCCTGCAGTCGGGCGGCATCAGGACGGTGGCCGAACTCGCCGACCGGCTCGGCGTCGACGGGCGCACCGTGCGGCGGTACGTGGACCACCTGGTCGACCTCGACATCCCCGTCGAGGCGGTCCGCGGCCGCTACGGCGGGTACCGGCTCGCCCCCGGGTACCGCCTGCCTCCGCTCATGCTCAACGACGACGAGGCGCTCGCCGTGCTGCTCGGCCTCGTCGCGGGCCGCAGGGCGGGGCTGCTGACGGCGACCGGGACCGCGACCGAGACCGCGGGCGAGACGGCGGCGGCCAAGATCCGCCGGGCACTGCCCGAGCGCCTCGCCCGTCGGCTCGACGCCGTCCTGGAATCCCTCGCCTTCACGGCTGAGCCCGGCGAGGCGGCCACCCCGGAGACGGGCGTCCTGCTCGCCGTCGCCGACGCGGTGCGCCATCGCCGCCCGATCTCGATCAGGTACACCGCCCGGGACGGCCGGCGGAGCGAACGCACGCTGCACCCGTACGGGATCGTCACCCACGCGGGCCGGTGGTACGTCACGGGCGCCGATCCCGAGATCGATCCCGGGACCGGCCAGGACCGGACCTTCCGGCTCGATCGCATCGCGGACGCGAGGCCCCTGCCGGGCTCGTTCGAGCCGCCCGCCGGGCTCGATCCGGCCCAGCGCGTCCTGTCCGGGTTCGCCAAGGCCGCGTACCGGTACGAAGTGACCCTGCGGATCCACGGGACGGTCGAGCAGATCCGCGCCCGGCTCCCCGCCAGTGTCGCGAGCATCGAGGAACCCGTACCCGAGGAAGGAACGGATCCGCACACCGAGCGGTGGCTGCACGTCGAACTGCGGGCGGAGCGGCTCGACTGGCTGCCCCCCGTCCTCGCCTCGCTCGACCGGCCGTTCGTCATCGAGCGGCCGGACGAACTCCGCGGCCTCGTCATCGCGCTCGCCGACCGGCTCGCCGCCTCCGCTCGCCAGGCCCGCGATCCGGACCGGATCGGAGGCTGATGCGCCCGCCCTGCCCTCACGGCCGCCGACGCGCCCGCCCTGGCGTCAAGGACCCGCGGAACCTTCCCGGCGCGGGAGCGTTGGCAGTGCACCGGATGTCCCGGTCAGGTAGGTGGGAGGCAATCGTCGTGCTCGTAGAACCTGTCCTTGTCACCGGCGCCGGCGGTGGGGTCGGCGGAGTCGGGCGAAGGGTCCTGGAGGGGTTGCGGGCGCACAACGTGCCCGTCAGGGCTCTCGTACACCACGACGACGAACGGGCCTCGGACCTGAGGACGATGGGCGGCGTGGAGGTGATGGTCGGTGACCTCACCCGTGGTGCGGACGTGGTCGAGGCGCTGGCCGGCTGCCACCGGGCCTACTTCGGGATGAGCGTGTCGTCCGCCTACCTGGAGGCCGCGGCGACGGTGGCGGTCGCCGCCCGGGAGAGCGTCAGCCTGGAACTGCTGGTCAGCATCTCGCAGATGACCGTCTCGCAGATGGACCTCACCAGCGACGCCGAGTCCCGGCAGCAGCGACTGCACTACCTCGCCGAACACGTCCTCGACTGGTCCGGGGCGCCGGTCGTCCACGTCCGGCCCACCGTGTTCATGGAGAATCCGCTCTTCACCAAGGTGGCGGCGGCTTCGATCCGGCGGGACGGCACGATCCGCCTCCCCTTCGGCTCGGCCCGGACCTCACCGGTCGCGGCCGCCGACGTGGCCGAGGTCGTCACCGCACTCCTGCTCGATCCTGCCCCCCGGACCGGCCGCGTCCACGAACTGACCGGGGCTCGATCCCGCGACATGACGGCCATCGCGGCCGAGTTCTCCGCCGCCCTGGGCCGCGAGGTGACCTACGTCGACGTGCCCTACCAGGAGTGGCTGGAGCACGACCTCAAGAGCCAAGGCCTGCCGGACCACGTGTTCGACCACATCGCCACGATGGCCAGGCTGCACGGCGAGAACCGGTACGACCGGGCGACGAACGACGTCGCTGAGCTTCTCGGTCGCCCCCCACGGGGGTTCGACACCGTGATCAAGGACCTGCTCGCCCGGCGACCGTAGCCGGCCTGCAACCGTAGCCGCCCGGCGACCGTAGCCGGCCGGGTGCCGGGGGAGCGGCCGCTCAGAGCCAGCCGCGCTGCGCCGCCTTGAGGCCGGCCTCGAAGCGGCTCGACGCGTCGAGGCGCTCCATCAGCCCGGCCATCTGGCGGCGGACGCTGCGTGCCGACAGGCCCAGGTTCCGGCCGGCGGCCTCGTCGGTGAGGCCGGACGCGAGCAGCCGCAGGAGTTCCTGCTCGGTGGCGCTGAGGCCGGTCTCGGTGTCCTTGCGCCGGTCGGCGCCGAGCGGGACGGCGGCCTGCCAGGTCCGCTCGAAGAGGGCGACCAGGGAGGCGACGATCCCGGGCTCGCGCGTGCACAGGGCGCCGAGCCGGGTGTGGGCCGGGTCGATCGGGACCACGGCGACCTGGCGGTCGAAGATGAGCATCCGGGGCGGCAGCGTCGGGCAGGTGCGGACCAGGCCGCTCTCCTCGGTCATCCAGCGGGCGTAGGCGAGCGTCGCCGGATCGTGCCGCACGCTGTCCTGGTAGAGCGTCAGCAGTGCCACCCCGCGCCGCATGGCCGCCTCGTCCAGCGGCCGGGAGGCGTCCAGGCTGGCCCGGGACTGTGCTCCGCCGGGCATCACGGACAGGCACTCCCCGGTGACCGCCTGGGCGAGGATCTCCAGCTTGGCCTGGATCGCGTCCAGGCCCACCAGGCGCTCGGCGGTCTCGACCGGGGTGTTCGGCCGCAGGTCGGCGTACTCGGCGATCGCCCGGGCGGCCGCGGCCTTGCCGATCTCCAGATCCTGCTGGCGGCGCAGCAGTTCCTGCTCCTGGCGGCGCAGGATCAGCTCCAGGCCGAGCGCGGGGCTCACCGGCAGCAGAACCCCGGGTGCCTCCCGGGAGGCCCGGAGCAGTTGCAGATCGGCCAGCCGGTCGAGGGCCTCCCGTACGGCGGGCTCGGGCAGGCCCAGCTGGTCGCACAACTCCCTGACGCCGCCCTGCGGATCGGCGAGCATGGCCCGGTAGACGGCCTCCGAGACACGGTCCAACCCCAGCATGTCCAGCATGCGCGCAGCCCCCCGGTGCGATGTCGAACGTGCCGTGCCGCCGTGCGACACATCGGGATCATCCCAGTCCGGCTTCGACTCCACAAGCAGTCCTGCCCCGGGCGGGGTCCGGCCGATTCGATGCGCTCGCCTCCCGCGCTCGCCTCCCGGTCTCGGGTTCAGGCTCTCGGGGGCAGCAGCCGTGACAGTCCGTAGTGGAAGCGGTTGTCGAAGGAGTCCGTGACCATGACCGCTGTGAGCCGGTGGTGGGCACGGGGATCTCACGAACAACGCGACGGGCGCCGGGGCGCCGGGTCCTGAAGCGGCCAGGCCGGTTGCTGACGGGGTTCTCACCTTCCGGGGCGCGGGCGGTGCCAGCAGGATGGTGGTCACCGGGAGAGCGGCGGGGCAACCGCCGAACAGCCTCCCCGAAGTTCTGGTCCTCGATCAGATCTCCCACCACACAAGCCGCCTGGGGTGCCGCCATGTCCAAGACCGTCCGCCTGCTCGCCACCGCCGCCGTCACCGTCGCCCTGTCGGGGATCCTGGCGCCCGCGGCCTCGGCCACCGCCGCGACCACGGCGCCGGCGGGCATCGGCTGGGACGGTCCCACCACCGTGCCGGGGGTCGTGGCGGTCGTGGCGGCGGACGGTGGGGCGGCGGACGGTATCGGCTGGGACGGCTCCACCACCACCGTGCCGCCGGTCGTGGCCGGCCCGTCCGCCAGCGGCATCGGCTGGGACTGATCGCCGTGCTCCCCGTCCGGGCCACCGTCGTGGACACCAGCGGTGCGCCCACCACGACCGCCGCGGCGCGGATCGTCGAGGACGTCCTGTGGGCGCACGCCACCCCGGAGCACGGGCTCGAACACGTCCGCGCCGTACCGGACCGGGGCCGCATCGCCCTGGTGCTCTTCGTCCGCGCGGACGGCCCGACCACCGCGCACGCCCTGGCCGAGAACCTGCTGGCCCGGGCCCTCACCGCAGCAACGGCCGGCCGGTACGCCGCCGCCGTCCACCCGCACTGACCCTCGCTGACCCGCACCGACCCTCGCTCGCCCGCCCACATCCAAGGGGACCCCCATGCCCAGCACGCCCCGTCCTGCCCGTGCCCTGCGCCGCGTCTGCGTGCTCGCCGCGACCGCCGTGGCCGCCGGTCTTCTCACCGCCTCCCCCGCCTCGGCGGACGGCACCTACTACCCGGACGGCAACAGGACGCCGACCTCCACCGGCACCCTCGGCACCGGTGTCGGGAACAAGCTCACCGGCGCCCAGATGGTCCGGCGCGCCCGGGACTGGGTCGCCCACGGGGTCACCTACAACCAGGGGCAGTCGTTCTCGGACAGCGCGGTCGGCGGCCCGTACCGCACCGACTGCGGCGGTCTCGTCGACATGGCCTGGCAACTCCCCGGCAGCCCGCCGGTCACGTACCCCGCACCCGGTATCGACGACCCGAAGTACAGCACCAAGCTCAGCAGTTGGTCCCAGCTCCAGCCCGGCGACGCCCTCGCCGTCGCCGGCAAGCACATCAACCTCTTCGCAGGCTGGACCAACCAGGCCGCCGGCGACTTCACGTACATCGCCGAGGACAACAGCAGCGTCCCGACCAAGGAGTACTCGGCCAACACCCACTGGTCATCCATCGACGGCTACCCCACCTCCTCCTTCGAGCTGCTGCGCTCCAAGAACCTCGCTCCCGCCATCCCCGCCGACTTCAACGTCCTGCTGTGGGGCTTCAACTCGGGCCAGACCGTGTCCGGCACGCTGAACCTTACGGCACACCCGACGCAGAGCGGCGTCATCAACTGGCTCGACTACGTGGTCACCGGCCCGAACGGCTACTACAACCGCTTCCGCGCCACCAGCGGCGGCGCCACCAACTACCAAGTCCCCTTCGACAACGCCCCCTTGGCGGCAGGCACGTTCAACATCTCGATGATCGCCAACGAGATCGACGGCCAGGAGCACACCTACCAGGGCGGCGTCTTCACCATCGCGCCGCAGGCCTCCACCGCCCGGGGCTCCGCCGACTCGACGGTGCTCACCAGCAACGGCACCATCGCCCTGTACCGGGTCGGTGCGGACGGCAACGTGTACGGCACCAACCAGAACACCCCCGGCGGTCCGTTCGTTCCGTGGGCGCAACTTTCGACGGGTGGTGGGTTCGTCGGCAAGCCGGCCGCGCTCCAGACACCGAGCGGCCTCATGGTGGTCTACGCCCGCACCACTGCCGGGACCATTCAGGGCACCAACCAGAACACTCCGGGTGGTCCGTTCGGGTCGTGGGGCACGGTTGCTGATGCGGGTGATCCGACGGGTGTGGCGAGTGATCCGAGTGTGGTGTTCACTCAGTCCGGCACCATCGCGGTCTATGTGACGTCTGCCAGCGGCAACGTCGCCGGTGCCAGTCAGGGCACGCCTGGTGGTCCTTTCTCTCCCTGGCAGCAGCTTTCGACGGGTGGTGGGTTCGTCGGCACGCCCGCTGCGCTCCAGACACCGAGCGGCCTCATGGTGGTCTACGCCCGCACCACCGCCGGGACCATTCAGGGCACCAACCAGAACACTCCGGGTGGTCCGTTCGGGTCGTGGGGCACGGTTGCTGATGCGGGTGATCCGACGGGTGTGGCGAGTGATCCGAGTGTGGTGTTCACTCAGTCCGGCACCATCGCGGTCTATGTGACGTCTGCCAGCGGCAACGTCGCCGGTGCCGGTCAGGGCACGCCTGGTGGTCCTTTCTCTCCCTGGCAGCAGCTTTCGACGGGTGGTGGGTTCGTCGGCAAGCCGGCCGCGCTCCAGACACCGAGCGGCCTCATGGTGGTCTACGCCCGCACCACTGCCGGGACCATTCAGGGCACCAACCAGAACACTCCGGGCGGTCCGTTCGGGTCGTGGGGCACGGTCGCGGACGCGGGTGATCCGACGGGTGTGGCCAGCGATCCGAGCGCGGTGTTCAGCCGGTTCAACACCATCGCCATCTATGTGACCTCCGCCAGCGGCAACGTCGCCGGCAGCAGCCAGTCCACCCCCGGCGGTCCTTTCTCTCCCTGGGGCCAGATCGGCTGATCACACCCCAGCTGCAGACCGACCGCGTGCGCAGGCCGCCACGCGCCAAGGCCCGAACCCCGAGAGGGTTCGGGCCTTGGCGCGGGGTGGCCGGGAGCCCTCGCCGGTCACGCGGGACGGCGGCGTCTCCACGGGTTCCTGAGTCCCACGGGCCGGGCAGGGACGGTTGAGCTGGCTGGGGCGGGGCGGGGCGGCCGCGCGGGCGCGGCCGCCGTGCTCCGGGTCAGTCCTTTCCGACGTCCTTGATCTTCTCGCCGGCCTGCTTCAGGTCGCTCTTGATCTGTTTGCCCCGGCCCTCGGCCTCGACGACCCGGTCGCCGGTGGCCCGTCCGGCGGCTTCCTTGGCCTTGCCGTGGACCTTCTCGGCCGCGTTGTGCAGCTTGTCCTTGGCACTCATCGGATCACTCCTCTCGGTAGTGGGGGCTCGGTCCGCCCCGGACGGCGTCTGCCCGGGATCGGCGGTTCCACACCCGGAACATCCGGAGTCGGCCGTCAGCCGTGAGCCGGCGCGGTGTCGACGGGGCCACTCGGGCAGGCTCAGCGGAAGGCGGCGACGTTGCGGGCGGCCCAGTCGGCGAAGGGGCGCGGGGCGGTGCCGAGGACCCGTTGCACGTCCGGGCTGACGCGCAGCTCGGCCGGGTTCGGGGAGCCGAGGATGTCCAGGGTGTCCTCGGCGAGCTCCACCGGCATGCTGTGGGCCATGGCGGCGGAGGCCTCCTCGCGGGTGAGGTCGTGGAACCGCACCGGCGAGCCCAGGGCGGCCGCGATGGCCTGCGCCTGCCGGCGCGGGGTGATCACCTCCGGGCCGGTCAGCTCGTACACGCCGCCGCTGTGCCGGTCCTCCAGCAGGCAGGCCGCCGCGACGTCGGCGATGTCCGCCGGGTCGATGATCGGCACCCCGACGTCGCCGAAGGGCGCGGCGACGACCCGCTGCGCGCGGACGGACTCGGCCCACCACAGGGCGTTGGAGGCGAAGCCGCCCGGCCGCAGGATGCTCCAGTCCACACCGGACCCCCGCAGGACGTCCTCCAGTTCGCTCATCGCGATCCGCGTCGGGCCGAAGGGCCTGGTCGCCACGCCCTGCGAGGAGAGCAGGACGATCCGGCGGACCCCGCCGGCCACGGCCTGGCCGATGAGGTCGGCCGGGTTGGCCCCGGCGGCGTGCAGGTCGCCGGACAGCAGCAGGAAGAGCGCCTCCGCCCCGGCCAGCGCGGGTTCGAGGCCGGCCGGCCCGGCCAGGTCGGCCGCCACGTGGCGGACACCGTCCGGCACCGCCGCCGCGTGCCGCGACACCGCCGTCACCTGTCGGCCCGCCTCGGCCAGTGCCCGCGTCAGCGGTCGGCCCACATTGCCGGTGGCCCCGGTCACCACGATCATGGTCAGCTCCTCGTTCGACGTCCGCCGTGGCCGTTGCGGCCTCGGTGGTCCTCACGCTAGGAGCCAGGGCTAACCCTTGGTAAGGACATACCTTGACGTAAGCTCGGGGCATGGTGGTAGGTGTGCAGGACAGGCAGGGCGAGGCCGGGAAGCGGTATGAGGTGTTTCACACCGACTGCCCCGCGCGCGAGGTGGTCGACCACGTGACCAGCAGGTGGGGCATCTGGGTGCTGATCTCCTTGCGGAGCAACGACCTGCGGTTCTACGAGCTGCGCGAGAGCATCCGCGGCATCAGCGAGAAGATGCTCGCCCAGACCCTGCGCGCGCTGGTGCAGGACGGCCTGGTCTGGCGGAGGGTCGAGCCGACGACGCCGCCCCAGGTCACCTACGGGCTGACCGAGTTCGGCCAGGACCTCGGCGAGCCGCTGGCCGAGCTGTTCGACCGGATCACCCGGGGGCTGCCGCCGCGCGACGCGGGATAGCGGGGAAGGGACGGCGGTCGCACCGAACTCCCCTGCTGGGGGAGTTCCGGGCCCTGTACGCGGGCCGTCACGGCCGGCCGTCGCGACACACCCCCGGCCTCCTCCCCGGCGTTGTCACCCGCGCGCCGTAGGTTCGTCGGATGAAGCGACTGAAGACCACCCGACTGGACGCCATAGACCGAGCCCTCTTCGACCGCGTCGCCGCCGCGCCGCTGCACGGCACCCGCCCCTGGCTGCGGGCGCTGAGCCGGGCTGCCGACCACGGGGTGCTGTGGATGGGCACCGCCGCCGTCCTCGGCGCGGTCGGCGGACGCCGCGGGCGACGCGCGGCCCTGCGCGGCCTCGGCTCGCTCGCCATCGCCTCGGCCACCGCCAACACCGTCGCCAAGCACGCCACCCGCCGGCCCCGCCCGGTGCTGGACGCCGTCCCGGCCGTGCGCCGGCTGCTGCGCCAGCCCGTCACCACCTCCTTCCCCTCCGGTCACTCCGCGTCCGCGGCCGCCTTCGCCGCCGGTGTGGCGATCGAGTCCCCGCTGCTGGGCGCGGCCGTCGCGCCGGTCGCGGCGGCGGTGGCCCTCTCGCGCGTCTACACCGGCGTGCACTACCCGGGCGACGTCCTGGCCGGTGCGGCACTGGGTACGGCGGCCGCCGCCGCGACCCTGCACTGGTGGCCGCGCTCGTCCGACGTGCCGCCGCCCGCCGCCCCGGCCCCCTGTCCGGCCCCGGCCCTGCCGCAGGGGAGGGGGCTGTCGGTGGTGGTCAACTCGGGCTCCGGCAGCGGCTCTCCGCTCGCCCCCACCGCCGAGGACGTGGCCGGGACGCTGCGCGCCCTGCTGCCCGAGGCGGACGTCCGGGTGTGCGGGCCGCAGGACGACCTGGCGAAGATACTGACGGAAGCCGCCGACCGGGCCGCCAGGGCCGGTGGCGCGCTCGGGGTGTGCGGCGGTGACGGCAGCGTCAACCTGGCCGCGGCGCTGGCCGTCGAGCGCGCGCTGCCGTTGGCGGTCTTCCCCGGCGGCACCCTCAACCACTTCGCCCTCGACCTCGGCGCCACCACCCACGAGGCCACCGCCGAGGCCGTCCAGGCGGGCACCGCCGTCGGCGTGGACCTGGGCCTGGCCGCCGACGACGCCGGCGCCCGGACCTTCGTGAACACCTTCAGCCTCGGCATCTACCCCGAACTCGTCTACCAGCGGGAGAAGTTGGAGAAGCGCATCGGCAAGTGGCCGGCCCTCGCGGTGGCCGTCGCCAAGCTGTTGCCGACCGCCGAACCCGTCACCGTCCACGCCGACGGCCGCCCGCACCGGCTGTGGCTGCTGTTCGCCGGCAACGGGGCGTACGAACCGGCGGGCTTCGCCCCCACCCACCGCGCCGCCCTGGCCGACGGACAGCTCGACGTCCGGGTCGTCGACGGCGGCCGGCCCTTCGCCCGCACCCGCCTGGCCGCCGCCTTCCTGTCCGGCACCCTGGACCGGTCCCGGGTCTACCGGGCCGTCCGGCTGCGCGCCCTGGACCTGGACTCCCTCGGCGACGCCGCCCGCATCGCCGTCGACGGCGAGAGCGTCCCCGCGCGCGGCGCCCTGCGACTGTCCAAGGTCCCGGCCGGGCTCACCGTGTACCGGCCCGCGACCGCCGCCCCGGCGAGCGAGCCGCGCCGCCCGGGCCGGGACGGGCGAAGCGGGGGCCGGCGGTAGCCGCAGGCGGTGTCACCGGGCGTCGGGGGACGACGGGCCGCGCGGCCCGTCGTCACCGGCCCCGCCGGGCCGCTCCCCGTCGTGGAAGGAGACCTCGACGTGCTGTTCGGGGCGGCGCTCCTCCTGGCGGGCGACGGAGGACAGCACCTTCTCGTCGGCGGCGGTGAGCGGTGGTTGCAGGAGGCTGCGGGGCCACAGCCGACGGGCGAGCACCGCATTGGCCTCGGCGGCGTACACGGTGATCTGCGCGGCCAGGTAGAGCCAGGAGAGCAGGCCGATCACGGTCGCGAAGAAGCCGTAGACCTGGCCCGCGTGGCGCAGCTCGTGGGTCACCAGGAGCGAACCGAACGCCTGGAGGACGGTGAACAGCGGCCCGGCGACGGCGCAGCCGGGCAGCAGGGCCCGGGTCGGGATCTCGCGCGGGGTGAGCACGCGGAAGCAGGCCAGGCACAGGGCGGTGTTCAGCAGCGCCGAGACCAGCAGGCCCCCCACCCGGGCGGGCACCCCGCCCAGGGCGCTGCCGACCAGCGAGGCGGCCGCCGTACCCAGCACCAGGCCGGCGCCCAGGACCGTGAACAGCAGCAGGCCGCGCCCCAGCCGGGGCCAGTAACCGGGCCGCTGCACCCCGGGCACGTTCCAGACCTCGGCCATGGCGTGCTGGAGGACCTGCGTGATGCCGAGCGCCCCGTACAGCAGGCCGAGCGCGCCGATGGCCAGTGCCAGACCGCTGCCCTGGAGGGAGTGGACGTTCTGGCGCAGTTGGTCGCCGATGATCGGGAAGTCGGCGAGCGCCGAGTTCAGCACCGACTGCTGGGCCCCGGGGCGGCCGTGCAGGACGAAGCCGAGAACGGTGCTGAGCAGGAGCAGCAGCGGGATCAGGGCGACGAAGCCGTAGTACGTGATCAGGGCGGACAGCAGCCCGCCCCGGTCGTCCCCGTACTTGCGCACGACGCCGATGACCACGGCGGGCACCCGGCGGCGCTGCTGGAAGCGGTCCACGGCCCGCAAGGCCCGTTCGATCGGGTTCATGCCCCGGCGTCTGCCCCGGCCCGCGCCCGCGACACCCGCCCGGTTCCGCCCCCCCGGGGGCGGTGCGGGAGGCGCGCACGCGCGAGCCGCCGCGCAGGGGCTGCGCGGCGGCTCGGGCGCCCCGGCGGCCGGCGACGGGGCCGTGCGTACGGCGGGCTACCAGCGGTACCAGCGGCCCCGTCCGCCGGAGGAGGTGGTGCCGCGGGCGAGGAAGCCCAGGAGCCAGACGACGAGGACCGCGAGGGCGACCCACCACAGCACCTTCAGGGCGAAGCCGAAGCCGAACAGGAGCAGGGCGAGCAGCAGGACCAGGACCAGGGCGAGCACGGGGACCTCCTCGATCAGGGGACGCGTCGATTCGTCCCTCGGCTGCCCCGATTCGCCGCGGACATGCGCCTGCCCTGCCCTGCCCTGCCCGTCCGACCGCTACCGCACCATCACTCCGACCAGGCAGGTGTCGTCGTCGGTGTCGGCGTTGCTGTAGCGCAGCAGGTGGTCCAGGAGCTCTTCGAGGTTGGCCGAACCGGTGTCCGAGCCGGTGGCCGACCCGGCGGCGGACCTGGTGGCGGACCCGGTGGCCGACCCGGTACGGGAGTCCTCGGCGAGGGCCGTCAGGCTGGTCAGCGACGCCTGGAGGGATTCGTCGCGGCGCTCGATGAGCCCGTCGGTGTACATCACCAGCGTGTCACCGGCCTCCAGGACGAGCTCGCCCTGCTCGTAGTCGGCGTGGCCGATCGCGCCGAGGAGGATGCCGCCCAGCTGGGGCAGGATGTCCGCCCGCCCGCCACGCAGCAGGACCGGCGGCGGGTGCCCGGCGCGGGCCCACCGCAACCGGCGGGTCGCGGGTTCGTAGAGGCCGCACACCGCGGTGGCCGTGACGTTGTCGGTCAGGTGGTGGGTGACGCTGTTGAGCCAGCTCAGCAACTGGGCCGGCCCGGCGCCGGTGGCGGCCAGGCCGCGCAGGGCGTTGCGCAGCGCGACCATGCCGGTGGCGGCCTCGATGCCGTGCCCGGAGACGTCGCCCACGCACAGCAGGACGTCTCCCGAGGGCAGGGCGAGGGTGTCGTACCAGTCCCCGCCGACCAGGTGGTCCTTCTCCGCCGGGCGGTAGCGCACGGCGACGCTCAGGTCGTGCAGGTCCAGCGGGCCCCGGGTGGGCGGCATGATGGCGTGCTGGAGCTGGAGGGCGAGGCGGCTGCGTTCGGCCGCCTGCTGTTCGCTCTGCGCGAGCTGGTCGCGGGTGGCGGCGAGTGCGACCTCCGTCCAGTGCTGGGCGGAGATGTCCTGGTAGGCGCCGCGGACGGTGCCGAGACCGCTGTCCGGAGCGCTGCCGGGATCGCCGTCGAGACCGCTGCCGGGATCGCGGACGGGCTCCGCGACGACGCGGATGTGGCGGGTGACGCCGTCCGGCCGCTGGAGGCGGAAGGCGGTGGAGGCCGGGCGCTGGTGGTGCAGGAGGGTGCGCAGGAACCGGTCGATGGCGTGGCGGTCGTCCGGGTGGGCGTGGTCGGGGAGCTGGTCGAGGGCCAGGGGCGCGGCGGTGGGCGGCAGCCCGTGCAGTTCGAACACCGTCTCGTTCCAGGCGATCTGCCGGGTCCGCAGGTTCTCCTCGAACCCGCCGATCCGGCCGAGCCGCTGGGCGTGCTGCAGCAGGCGGGCGACGCGCGGGGTGCCGTCGTCGAGGCGCCAGACGACCGCGAGGTGGCTGCCGTGCCGGCTGATGCTCACCTGCGCCCGGGTGGTCAGCGGTACTCCGTCGACCAGGGCGGCGAGGCGCATGTCCTGGGCGCGGAAGGGTTCTCCGGTGGCGAAGACGTGTTCGACCTTGTCGGCCAGGCCGCCCGGTTCGCCCGCCAGCGGGTACGCCTCCAGCAGGCGGGTGCCGGTGATCACGCCGGTGGGCCGGCCGGCGAAGTCGACGAAGGCCGGGTTGAGGTGCCGGATCACGAACCGGGGCGGGAACTCGTCGCCGTCCGGCGCCGCCCGCAGGATCATGCACGGGTCGAGCAGGCCGTCGGTGAGCTGCCGCAGTTCGCCGAACTGCGCGTCGGCCGGGTCGCAGGCGGAGGGCTCCTGCCCGCTCCAGGACTCCAGCGTGGTGGCGGCCAGCTCGGCGAGCGCCTCGAACTGGCGTTGGAGCGGCTGGGAGCGCTCGGGCAGCGGGTCGGGCCAGCAGATCTCCAGGACGCCGATGAGTCGCCCGCCGACGCCGGCCGGGACGGCGAGCCGACCGCCGTGGATCTCGTGCTGGCCGATCGAGGGCAGCGAGGCGCCGGCGAGCGTCGGGTAGCCGACCGCCGCCCGCTCGTCCAGGGCCCGGCGGGCGGGGGTCGGCACGCCCGGCGGGACGTGGCGCCAGCGGCGTGCCTCCTCCTCGGGGAAACCGGCGCTGCCCGCCAGCGACAGGGAGAGGTCCGGGTGGGCGGCCCAGATGGCGACGGCGGCCACGCCGAGCGGTCGCAGCGCGTGCTCCAGCATGGAACGCGCCGCCGCCGCCGCGTCACCGCTCGCGAGCACGTCCGCCTCGGCACTGCGCAGCCGCACGGCCACCGCTTCGGCCGGGGGAGCCGAGGCGTCCGCGACGAACTCGCGGGCGAGGGCGGAGATCTCGTCCGCCGCGGCCTGGTTGACCAGGTCGGCGGCGAGCGCCAGGACCGTCACCCCGGCCTGCTCCGCGAGGCTCTCCAGCTGCCTGGCGGCCTCGGTGGGCCCGCACCGCAGGCGCTCCACCAGCACTCCGACGCCCATCTCGACGACGGCGCGGCCCGCCGCCTGGGCCTGGGCCTGTTCCAGTTCCAGCCTGAGCCGCTCCACCGTGGTGGCGAGCCGGTCGACCGCCGCGGACTCGCCTTCGGAGCGGGCCCGGGCCGCTGCCTGCGCCTCGGCAGCGCTCCGCTGCGCTCCGACCCTCGGCGTGTCGGCCGGTCCGACCGCTGCGGGACGGTCCGTGGCGCGCGGCTCCTGCGGATGGTGCACGGCTGTCGGCTCCTGAAGTCTGGACTGTCGGGGTGGGCGCGGGGGGACACGGGGGCATGGGACAGGGCGACTACCGGCTGAGGTGGTCCCTGATCCTGCCGATCACCTCGTCGGCGTCGACCGGCTTGGTGATGTAGTCGCTGGCTCCCGAGGCCAGGCTCTTCTCCCGGTCGCCGATCATGGCCTTGGCGGTGACCGCGATGATCGGCAGCCCCTCGTGCTCGGGCATGGCGCGGATCGCCGCGGTGGCGGTGTAGCCGTCCATCTCGGGCATCATCACGTCCATCAGGATCACGTCGATCCCGGGGTGCGCGCGGAGGGCTTGGAGCGCGGCGAGCCCGTTCTCGGCCTGGAGGACCCGCATGCCGCGCAGCTCCAGGATGCTGGTGATCGCGAAGAGGTTGCGGTCGTCGTCGTCGACCACCAGCGCGGTGCGGCCGGAGAGCACCGGGTCGGCCCCGCGGCCCCGGGCGGGGTTCCCGTCCGTGCGGCGCACCGGGGGCAGGGCGCGCCCGGGCCCGTCGGCGCTCATGTGGAGGGCGATGCGTTCGCGCAGCTCGTCGAGGCTGGAGATGAGCTCCAGCGGCCGCTCCCCCTCCGGGCGGACGGCGTGCTCGTCGTCGGTGGTGACGCCCCGGCTGTTGTGGGCCAGCACCGGGACGGTGTGCAGGGCCGGGTCGCGTTCCATCTCCGCCAGGAGCGTGGCCGCCGCGCTGTCCGGCAGGTCGAGTTCCAGGACGACGCAGTGGTACGGGGCGGTGGCGAGCGCAGTGGCGGCCTCCGGGGCACCGACCGTGGTGACTATCTCGACCCGGCGCTGCGCGCCGGCGGAGCGGGCGACGTCGGCGACGGCGTTCTCCGCCACCAGGGACAGCAGGCCGTTGGGGCGGCCTTCGACCACGAGCAGGCGCCGCGGCTGACCGGCGGCGGGAGGCGAGGGGGCGCGCTCCGGGGCCTCGGACGGGCCGGTGCCACCGGTGCCCAGCGTCCTGCGGGCCCCGTCGGCGCCGGTCTCGGCCAGGTCGGGGCGGGTCGCGGGGACGTAGAGGGTGAAGGTGCTGCCCCGCCCCAGGGTGCTCTCCACCGTGATCGCGCCGCCGAGCAGGTAGGCGATCTCGCGGCTGATGGACAGCCCGAGGCCGGTGCCGCCGTACTTGCGGCTGGTGGTGCCGTCGGCCTGCTGGAAGGCGCCGAAGACGCTCTCCACGTGCTGGGGGGCGATGCCGACTCCGGTGTCGCTCACGTGGAAGGCGAGCACCGGGCCGCCGCGCCGGACGGCGTCGGGCAGGTCGGTCTCGTCGGCGGGCTCGATGCGCAGTTCGACCCGGCCCTGCTCGGTGAACTTGACGGCGTTGGACAGCAGGTTGCGCAGCACCTGGCGCAACCGGTAGTCGTCGGTGAGGAGTTCGGCGGGGATCTGCTGGACCGTCCGCACCGTGAAGGCGAGGTTCTTCTGGCTGGTCAGCGGGCGGAAGGTGGCTTCGACGTAGTCGAGCAGCGCGCGCAGCGGCACCGCCTCGACGTTGAGGTCCATCTTTCCGGCCTCGACCTTGGACAGGTCGAGGATGTCGTTGATCAACTGGAGCAGGTCGGAGCCGGCGGAGTGGATGATCCCGGCGTACTCGACCTGCTTGGCGGTCAGGTTGCGGGTGGGGTTCTGGGCGAGCAGCTGGGCGAGGATGAGCAGGCTGTTGAGCGGCGTGCGCAGTTCGTGGCTCATGTTGGCCAGGAACTCCGACTTGTACTTCGAGGCGAGGGACAGCTGGTGGGCGCGCTCCTCCAGTTCCTGGCGGGCCTGTTCGATCTCCAGGTTCTTGGTCTCGATGTCGCGGTTCTGCGCCGCCAGCAGGTCGGCCTTCTCCTCCAGCTCGGCGTTGGAGGCCTGCAACTCGTCCCGGCGTGACTGCAACTCCTGTGAGCGGACCTGGAGTTCGGCGGTGAGCCGCTGGGACTCGTCGAGCAGCTCGTCGGTGCGGGCGTTGGCGATGATGGTGTTGACGTTGACGCCGATGGTCTCCATGAGCTGGTCGAGGAAGTCCAGGTGGACCTGGGTGAACGGCCGGACGGAGGCCAGTTCGATGACGCCGAGGACCTGGTCCTCGACCACGATGGGCAGCACCACCAGGGACAGCGCCCCGGTGCGGCCGAGGCCGGAGGCGGCGGCCAGGTAGTCCGGCGGCAGGGCGTCGACGGTGATGGCGCGCCGGCTGCGGGCGGCCTGGCCGACGAACGACTCGCCGAGGCGGAAGCGGGTGGGGCGCTCGCCGTCGGGGAAGGCGTAGGAGCCGACCAGCTGGAGCACCGTCCCGACGGGGCTGTCCTCGGCGAGGTAGAAGACGCCGCACTGCGCGCCGACGAGGGGGGCGAGTTCGTCCATGACGGACTCGGCGACGACCCCGAGGTCGCGCCGGCCCTGCATCAGGGCCGAGAAGCTGGCGAGGTTGGTCTTGAGCCAGTCCTGCTCCTCGTTGGCGCGGGTGGTCTCGCGCAGGGACCCGACCATGGCGTTGATGTTGTCCTTGAGGTCGGCGACCTCGCCGGAGGCGTCCACGCTGATCGAGCGCGTGAGGTCGCCGGCGGCGACGGCGCTGGTGACCTCGGCGATCGCGCGGACCTGCCGGGTGAGGTTGCCGGCCAGCTCGTTGACGTTCTCGGTGAGGCGCTTCCAGGTGCCGGAGACGCCCTCCACCTCGGCCTGGCCGCCGAGCCGGCCCTCGGTGCCGACCTCCCGGGCGACCCTGGTCACCTCGTCGGCGAAGGAGGACAGCTGGTCGACCATCGTGTTGATGGTCTCCTTCAGTTCCAGGATCTCGCCGCGCGCGGTGACGGTGATCTTCTGCGACAGGTCCCCGCGCGCGACCGCCGTGGCCACCTGGGCGATCGCGCGGACCTGGCCGGTGAGGTTGCCGGCCATGAAGTTCACCGAGTCCGTGAGGTCGCGCCACGTCCCCGAGACGCCCTTGACGTCGGCCTGGCCGCCCAGGATGCCCTCGGTACCGACCTCCCGCGCCACCCGGGTCACCTCACCGGCGAACGAGGACAGCTGGTCGACCATCGTGTTGACGGTGTTCTTCAGCTCCAGGATCTCGCCCCGGGCGTCGACGGTGATCTTCTGCGACAGGTCCCCCTTGGCCACCGCGGTGGCGACCTGGGCGATGTCCCGCACCTGGGTGGTGAGATTGCCCGCCATCGCGTTGACCGAGTCGGTCAGGTCCTCCCAGGTGCCCGACACCCCGGGCACCTGGGCCTGGCCGCCGAGCCGGCCCTCGGTGCCGACCTCCCGGGCGACCCTGGTCACCTCCGAGGTGAACCGCGACAGTTGGTCGACCATGCCGTTGAACACCGTGGCGATCTCGCCCAGCAGCCCGTCCGCGTCGCCCGGCAGCTTGGTGCTGAAATCGCCGTCGCGCACCGCCGTCAACCCGGCCAGCAGCAGCCGCAGTTCCGGCTCGCCCACCTGCGCGGCGCCCGCCCCCTCGTCCGGGTGGTGCTGTGAGTCGCGGGACGTGGTCGGGCCAGCCATCGAACGTCGCCTCCGTGGAACGCCGGGCCGACTGGCCCGAATCCGGTCGTGGGCACCCCGAAGGACGGGTCGGGGGACCTGGCCGTCGTTCCAGGTGTTGTACCGCCCTCGGAGGCTACCCCAGCCCGCACACCGCCGGACAACGGTCGCCACCCGGTCGTACGCCCCGCCCGTCGCCCGGACGCGCGTCCGCGCCCCGGCGCCGGTGCGGGCTTCACGAAACCTCCACGGGGGGCGGCTGCATCGATCCGCCGACACGGGGTACCGGGGGGCAGACCGCGCCGACACGAGAGAGCACGAGAGAGGGAGTCCGATGGCCACGACCACTGGGGAACTGCCCGCCTCCGCCCACCCGTCGACGGGAGGTCCGTCCCGCACGGCCGCTCCTGCCGGAGAGCCCCGGGACCTGCCGTTGCCGGAACCCGCCGACGCCGGAGGGCTTCGGGACCTGCTCCCGCCGGAGCTCGCCGACGCCGGTGACCTGCGGGAGATCGCGCCGGCCGACGCGCGCGAGCTCAACAAGGTGCTGCTGCGCCGGCTCCGCACGCTGGAGGAGGGGACGAAGGAGTACTCCTACGTCCGCGCCACCCTGGTCGAGACGAACCTGTCCCTGGTGAGGTTCGCGGTCCGCCGCTTCAACTCGCACCGCGAGCCGCAGGAGGACCTGCTCCAGGTCGGCGCGGTCGGCCTGATCAAGGCCATCGACCGCTTCGACCCCGACCTCGGCGTCGAGTTCACCACCTTCGCCATACCGACCGTCCTCGGCGAGATCCGGCGCCACTTCCGCGACACCACGTGGGCCGTCCACGTGCCGCGGCGCCTCCAGGAACTGCGCATCCTCCTGGCCAAGGCGCAGGAACGCCTGTCGCAGGACCTGGACCGGGCCCCCACGGTCGCCGAACTCGCCGAGCACCTCGCGCTCTCCCCCGAGGAGGTCGTCGAAGGGCTGACCGCCGCGAACGCGCACACCGCCGGCTCCCTGGACCTCGGCGGCAGCAACGACGACGACGCCCCCGGCCCCCTGGGCGACCGGCTCGGCGAGGACGACCGGGACCTCGCCCTCGTCGAGGACCTGGTGACGCTCAAGCCGCTCATCGCCGACCTGCCGGAGCGGCAACGGCTCATCCTGTCCATGCGCTTCTGCGAGGACATGACGCAGTCGCAGATCGGCGCCCGCCTCGGGCTGTCCCAGATGCACGTCTCCCGACTGCTCAGCCGCACCCTGCGGCACCTGCGCGACGGGCTGGAGGACGACTGAGCATGCATGGCCACACGAGCCCCGGGGAGGACCAAACCGGGCGCACACCCCCGTGTTTGGCAGTCCGGCACAACCTCCGTATGGTCGGAAGGCATGGACATGGAGGAGACGACGATGATGCCAATCGACGACATTCGGGCGGCCGCCGCGCCGGCAGCGTCCCCGCGGCCCGCGGAACTGGTGGTCGAGACCCGTGCCACGGCCTCCGGCGCGGTGGTGTGCGCCCTCGTGGGCGACCTCGACATCGAGACGCTCGCCTCGGCCGCCAACCTGCTCACCAGCGTGATCGCGCAGCGCCGCGGCGCGGTGGTGATCGACCTCGCCGGGGTGGGCTTCTGCGACTCCTCCGGCCTGAACCTCCTGCTCAAGACCCGCCTCGCGGCGGCGGAGGAGGGGCTGGACCTGCACTTGGCCGCCGTGGCGCCCACCGTCATGCGGGTCCTCGAACTGACGGGCGCGCAGGCGGTGTTCTCCATCCACGACTCGGTCGACGAGGCCCTGGCGGCCTGACCGCCCCGGCTCGGGCCGCCAGGGCCTCGGCCCGGGGCCGGCCGCCCCGGCCCCGGTTCGACGCCGGCACGGGGCATAATCCGAGAACTGCCGGGAAACCGACCGTGCGAGACCGCCGTCGATCCGAAAGGGTGTCCTCACATGACGATGAGCCGGGGAACCCTGGACGGCGACCCGCACCAGCCGGGCCCGGTGCTGCCCGTCGGCGGCCAGCGCAGGCGGCTGACCCTGTCCGGCATCCCCAAACCGGTCGCCCACGCCAGGACCTTCACCGCCCGCGCCCTCGACGACTGGTACGCGTCCGCCGCCGGGCCCGGCGCCGGCGAAGGCGCCCTCGCGGACGTCGTCCTGCTGGTGGCGGAACTCGTCGCCAACGCCATGCTCCACGGCGACGGCCCGCTGGAACTGGTCCTGGACGCCACCGGGATCCGCCTGCGGGCCGAGGTCAGCGACCGTAGCCCGACCCTGCCCACCCCGCGCCGCCCGCACAACCCGGCCCTCCCCGGCGGCCACGGCCTGTTCATCGTGGAGCGGACCGCCGACCGGTGGGGCGCCGAACCGCACAGCCACGGGAAGACGATCTGGGCCGAGTTCGACGCCTCGCGGCTGACCCGCGGCTGATCCGCCGCAGACCCGCGGCTGACCCGCGGCTGATCCGCCGCAGACCTGCGGCTGACTCGTGGCTGACCTGGGACGGCGCCCCACCGGATCGCACCAGTGCGCCGACTTCGTCATCCGCGCCCGGTCGGGGCCGCCACGCCGACTCCGGTTCAGGGGCCCGCGCGACGGCGGGTGATTGCATGGCGACACAGCGTGTGTCCCGGCGAGCGTCTCCGCGTCTTTCCCCTGCGGGTACGGGCGGGCCCCGGCAGGAGGAGGAAGCGGATGGCGCAGACCCGGCGGCGGGCCGCCGCCCGCCCGGCGCCCGGCGTGGCCCGCCGGCGTCAAGGCTCGGCGGTGCTGCGGTGGTTGAGCACGACCGACCACAAGGCCATCGGCAACCTGTACCTGACGACGGCGTTCGGGTTCTTCCTGTTCGCCGGGCTGCTGGCGATGCTCATGCGCGCGGAGCTCATGCGGCCGGGACTGCAGGTGGTGAGCAACGAGCAGTACAACCAGTTGTTCACCATCCACGGGACGATCATGATGCTGCTGTTCGCCACACCGACGTTCGCCGGTTTCGCGAACGCCGTGATGCCGCTGCAGATCGGTTCCCCGGACGTGGCGTTCCCCCGGCTGAACGCGTTCACGTACTGGGTGTACCTGTTCGGCGGCCTGATGGTGGTCGGGGGCTTCCTGACCACCGACGGCGCCGCGTCGTTCGGCTGGTTCGCCTACGCCCCGCTGAACGGGCCGCTCCACAGCCCGGGAACGGGCGCCGACCTGTGGGCCGTGGGGCTGATCGTGGCGGGTCTGAGCACGATCCTGGGAGCCGTCAACTTCATCACCACCATCGTCTGCCTGCGGGCACCGGGCATGACGCTGTTCCGGATGCCGGTCTTCACCTGGAACGTGCTGTTCACCTCGATCCTCGCGCTGCTCGCCTTCACCCCGCTGACCGCGGCGCTGTTCGCGCTGGAGGCGGACCGCAAGCTGGGCGCCCACGTCTTCGACCCGGCCAACGGCGGGGCGATGCTGTGGCAGCACCTGTTCTGGTTCTTCGGCCACCCCGAGGTGTACATCGTGGCGCTGCCGTTCTTCGGCATCATCTCCGAGGTCATCCCGGTGTTCAGCCGCAAGCCGGTCTTCGGCTACTACGGACTGATCGGTGCCACGATCGCGATCACCGCGCTGTCCGCGGTCGTCTGGGCCCACCACATGTTCGCCACCGGCCAGGTGCTGCTGCCGTTCTTCTCCCTGGCCTCGCTGCTCATCGCGGTGCCGACCGGGGTGAAGTTCTTCAACTGGATCGGCACCCTGTGGAACGGCTCGCTCTCCTTCGAGACACCCATGCTGTTCTCCCTCGGCTTCCTGGTGACCTTCCTCCTCGGCGGGCTGACCGGCGTCCTGCTGGCCGCGCCCCCGATCGACTTCCACGTCACCGACAGCTACTTCGTGGTCGCCCACCTGCACTACGTCCTCTTCGGGACGGTCGTGTTCGCGATGTTCGCCGGCTTCTACTTCTGGTGGCCCAAGATCACCGGCCGGCTGCTGGACGAACGCCTCGGAAGGATCCACTTTTGGATGCTGCTGCCCGCGTTCCAGATCACCTTCCTCGTGCAGCACTGGCTCGGGGCCCAGGGCATGCCGCGCCGCTACGCCGACTACCTGCCCTCGGACGGCTTCACCACCCTGAACACCGTCTCCTCGGTCGGTGCGTTCCTGCTGGGCGCGTCGACCCTGCCCTTCCTGTACAACGTGTGGCGCACCGCCAGGTACGGGGTCCGGGTCACCGAGGACGACCCGTGGGGTTACGGGCGCTCCCTGGAATGGGCGACCTCCTGCCCGCCGCCGCGCCACAACTTCCACGCCCTGCCCCGCATCCGCTCCGAAGGCCCGGCCTTCGACCTGCACCACCCGGAGTATTCGCGCACGGCGCTCGAAGGCGAGGAGAACGCGCGGTGAAGACCGAGTCCTACCTGTTCGCGGGCGTCGCGCTGTTCTTCGCCGTCGCCGCTTCGATCTACGGCTGGTTCGCCCGGGAGCCGGCCGGCAAGGCGGCGCTGGTCGTGGCCTTCATGATGTCCACGCTGATCGCGTTCTTCTTCCGGACCCAGTACTCCCGCCGCGGCCGTCGGCCGCAGGACCGCACCGACGCCGAGATCGTCACCGGCGCCGGGCCGCTGGAGTTCTTCGCACCGCGCAGCTACTACCCGCTGCTCACCGCGGCCGGCGTCGCGGTCACCGGGCTGGGGCTGGTGTACGCCTTGTGGCTCTTCCTCATCGGAGCGGGTGTGACGGGCGCCGGCGTCCTGGGCTTCGTCTTCCAGCACGCCCAGCGCGCGCAGTGAGTCCGGCCGGTTGGCGGTGAGCGCTGAGTGGTGAGCGGTCGGTCGTCACCGCTCGGAGCGTCCCGCGTCGGTGGACGCGAGCGGCCCCGGCCGCGGCTCGTCCACCGCCGTCTCCACGTTGTCCCGGTAGTACCAGGAGCTCAGGGCGGCCCGCAGCCGTGCGCGCCGCGAGGCGCCCTCGCCCGGCGCCGGCAGGGGAAGCGGGGCGTCGCGCAGGGCCAGCGTGTAGCGCAGGCCGGTGGGAAGCGGCCGGTGCTCGCCGTGGAAGGCGCCCTCGACGGCCTCGTGCACGAACCCGGTCTCGTCGCCCTCCGTCACCCGTTCGAGGTCCCGCTCCTGCAAGGCCAGGCACAGGCGCCGGGTGATCCAGAAGGCCGCCACCGGCCCGACGAACAGACCCACCCGCAGGAACCGGTTCAGGCCCTCCACCGGCACGTCCAGTGCCCGGGCGACGACGTCCTGGCCGCCGGCGACCAGCAGGACGACGTAGAAGCACGTCCCGGCGACACCCAGCGCCGTCCGGGTCTGCCGGTTGCGGGGGCGGTCGCACAGGTGCTGCTCGCCGCTGCCCGGGGTGATCCAGCGCTCGAAGAACGGATAGCCGTACAGGGCGGCGAAGAACAGCAGCGGGAACAGCACGGCCGGGATCAGCGGGTTCCAGGCGACGGTGTGGCCCCACAGCCGCGTCTCGGCCCCGGGCATCAGCCGCAGCGCGCCCTCGATGAACCCCATGTACCAGTCCGGCTGCGCGTCGGTGGAGTCCTGGTCGGGGCGGTAGGGCCCGTACAGCCAGATCGGGTTCACCTGGGCGAGGGCGGCGGCCAGCGCCAGCACCCCGAAGACCATCGCCATCAGGCCCGCCGTCTGGACGCTGAAGTGCGGGAAGAGGGGCTTCCCGACGACGTTGCGGTCGGTGCGTCCGGGCCCGGCCCACTGGGTGTGCTTGAGGTGGAAGACCAGGATCAGGTGCGCGGTGATCAGGCCGAGCAGGAGACCGGGCAGCAGCAGGATGTGCGCGCTGTACAGGCGGGGGATGATGTCGTGCCCGGGAAGCTCCCCGCCGAAGAGGAAGAAGCTCAGGTAGGTGCCGACCAGCGGGACCGACAGGATGAAGCCCTGGGCCGTGCGCAGGCCGGTGCCGGAGAGCAGGTCGTCGGGCAGCGAGTAGCCCGCGAAACCCTCCAGCAGGGCGAGCTGGAACAGCGTCAGTCCCACCAGCCAGTTGACCTCCCTGGGGCGGCGGAACGCGCCGGTGAGGAAGATGCGCAGCAGGTGCGCACAGATCGCGGCGGTGAACACCAGCGCCGCCCAGTGGTGGATCTGGCGGATCAGCAGGCCGCCGCGCACGTCGAAACTGATCGACAGCGTCGAGGCGTACGCCTGGGACATCCGCACCCCGCGAAGCGGCGGGTACGTTCCGGCGTACACGATCTCGGCCATGGACGGTGTGAAGAACAACGTCAGGAAGACGCCGGTCAACAGCAGCAGCACGAAGGTGTAGAGCGCCAACTCGCCGAGCAGGAAGGACCAGTGGTCGGGAAAGACCTTCCGGAGCAGGCCCTTGGCCCCGTCGAACAGCGGCAGCCGCCGGTCCAGCGCGACCGCCGTGTTCCGGGCGGCCCGCTCCGCCCGCCGCCCGGCCCGCGCCCTCCACCTCGACAGCCGCACGCCGCTCCTCCCGTCCGCTCCGATCGTGTGTCCCGATAGCCATATCCCGTGGCGGCGGGACGGCCGGACGGGGCTCGCCCTCCGTCCCGGGCTTCACCCGGACGGCCCCGGTTCGATGGCCGTTCGCCCTCTCAGGCCCCGGTGTCAGGCCGCTGAACTGCGGAATCTCCCCGGACCCCGGCCTGGACGCGGCGGGTCGGCCCACGAACGGCGGGCGTGAACGGACCCCCGCGCTCCGGTCGAGACGTTCACGAAATGATGGCTGCGGGTAGTCGAATGGGTGCGAAAGGTCATCAGGTGGGGGGTGTTGCAGGGAGCGACGATGCCGGAACACGAGCAGTTCGGCGTGCGGGCCGAGGCGGACGGGCCGGCGAGCCGGACCGGAAGAGTCCCGCCCCAGTCGAGTCCGGAGGGGGCCCCCGGGGCCGCCCCCGCCCCCGGGGAAGGTCGAGTTCCGGGGGAGGGCCGAGCTCCCGGCCGGCCGGCGCCGCCCGGGGCGGAGAGCGGATCCGCCGATGCCGACGGCACGGCGGCCTGGCCGGACCTGATGCTGCCGCTGCTGCGCACCCCGACCACCGACCGTCCGCTGGTGACCGGCGAACCCGGCGCGGACGACCCGGGGCCGGCCGCGGTGGCCGCCGTCCTGGACCTCGCGCTGCTGGTGGGCGAGCTGATGCTGGCCTGCGGCGAGGCCGCTGAGGACGTCGAGGCCGCCATGCTCGCCGTCGCGCAGGCCTACCGGGCCCAGCCCTGCGACCCCCAGGTCACCTTCACCCGGGTGGCGATCTCGTACCAGCCGGGCCCCTCGGAGCCACCCGTGACGGTCGAGCGGTCCGTGCGCCACCCGGCCGGGGACTACGCGCGGCTGGCCGTGCTCTTCCGGCTGGTCACCGAGATCACGACCGGCGGACTCGTCGTCGACGACGCCCACCACCGGCTGAGGGCCGTGCGCCGGCACTGCCGCCGCTACCCCGCCTGGCTCCTGGTCCTGTCCTCCGGCCTGCTGGCCGGCGCCGCGACGCTGCTGGTCGGCGGCCGGGCCGACGCCCGGGCCTGGCTGGTGTTCGTCAGCGCCGTCGCCGCGGCACTGGCCGGCGACCGGCTCGCGGCGCTGGTCGGACGCCACGACCTCCCGGAGTTCTACCGGATCGCGACGGCCGCGACCCCGGCGGCGGCGATCGGCATCCTGCTGTCCTTCAACGGGTTGAACCTGGGCGGATCGGTGGTGATCACCGGAGGGCTCTACACGCTCCTGCCCGGATGGCCCATGGTGGCGGCGGCGCAGGACGGCCTCGCGGGCTTCTACCTCACCGCGGCCGCACGTCTGATGGAAACGCTGTACATGATGGCCGGCGTGGTGGTCGGGGTGATGACCGTGCTCTACATCGGCGTCAACAACGGCGCCGACCTGGCGGCCCGGCCCGTCCCGGTCGCGGCGTCGAACCCGCCGCTCCAACTGGTGGCGGCGCTCCTGCTCACCCTGACCTTCGCGGTGCTGCTCAACACCGAGCCGGGCACGCTGCCGGCCGTCCTGCTCAACAGCGGGGTCGGCTGGACGACGTACGGCGTGCTGGTCAACGCCGGCGGCGAGCCCATCATGGCCACCGGCCTCGCCGCCGGGCTGGTGGGCCTGTCCGGCCAGCTCATGGCCCGCTACCGGGGAAGCTCCTCGCTGCCGTACGTCACCGCGGCACTGGGGCCGCTGCTGCCCGGCTCGTTGCTGTACTTCGGGCTGCTCGCCTTCGTCCGGGGCGAGCCCGAGATCGGGCTCGTCGGCGTCGGGCGTGCCACGGCCACGGCGATGGCGGTGGCGATCGGCGTGAACCTGGGCCGCGAGGTCGCCCGGCTGTTCCTCCCCGCCCCGGGCGTGGTCCCGGCGCCCGGCCGCAGCGCCGGCCGCCACCGCCGCTGAGGGCTGGCCGTCACCGCCGCTGAGGGCCGGCCGCCTCTGCCGTTGAGGGCCGGCCGCCTCTGCCGTTGAGGACGGTGGGCGGCACCGTGCGGCTGACGGCGCCGGGGGGGGGGGGGGGGGGGGGGGGGGGGGGGGGGGGGGGGGAGGGGGAAGGGGGGGGGGGGGGAGAGGGGGGGGGGGGGGGGGGGGGGGGA
>NZ_JBWKEQ010000035.1:44928-70959 GCF_056435365.1 Kitasatospora sp. NPDC043949
GCGGCGCCGGGCCGTGTGTTGTTGTTGGTGTACCCCCCCTTTGGCTCCGGGCCCCCCCCCCCCCACGAGCCGGGTGAACGGGCGGATCAGGGGATGGGGCGGGTGGTGCAGAAAATAGGACGAGTGGATCAGTAGTAGTGACGACGCCCGCCGACGGCGTGTCCGACGGAGCCCGCGATCCACAGGACGAGGCCGATGACGGCCAGGATGATGCCGATGGTCCACAGGATCGAGATCCCGGTGACGAAACCGACGATGAGCAGGATGACGCCGAGGACGATCACGAGGTCCTCCCATGTGGTGACTGGGACGGTTGTCAGGAGGGGCGGTCCGGCCGTTCGATGGTGATGCCGGAACCGTCCGGGGGTGGTGGAGCCGTCGTTTCTCCGGCCGCGCCCATGATCCGCGTGTACCGCTCTGCGGGCCGGGCAAACCATCCCGCCCGCGGCGGAATGGGATCGGTTCCCTCCCCGGGCACGCCCGGCCCTTCACCGAGCGGTCGCCGCCGTCGGCCGTGGCGGGTCAGGACCGGATCCGGTCGAGGACGGCGTCGATGTCGAGGTGGTCGGATTCGGTGCCGGCCGGTACCAGGGTGAAGGAGTCGAGGAGGAAGGCCGTCACGGCGTCCGCGGGGATGCTGATCACGGCCCGACCGTTGTCGGCGCACAGGGTGACCAGGACCCGGCCCGCCCGCCCGGGCGCGACCGTCACGTCCCCGTGGCCGGCGGGGGCGTGGCGGCCCTCGTTCAGCAGGTCACGCGCGAAGACCCACTGCGCCTCCCCGCCGCCCCCGAGGGGCGGGAAGACCAGGCACACCGCGTACGGCAGCGAGGTGTCGAAGCGCAGTTGCGCCTCGACGGTCACATCGGGGAACGGGCCTTCGGGCAGCGTGACGGCGGTGGACCAGGAGGTGACGACGGTCATGCGACGGACTCCGTTTCTGGCAGTGGCGCCTGGTTGCCCGCAGCGGCACCGAGCGCCGGCGGCGGCAGCGCTCGGCTACCCGCCCCGGGCCGATTCATGGCCCTGATCCCGGAAACCCGCCGGGCGCGGCGTGTTCGATCGCGTGCGGAACGTTCCGGCGCGGTTCCCGGCGCGAGGCGGGTGGTTTCCGTCCGGCGAGAAGGGGCAGCCGCCGCGTGGTCCCGCTGCCCGGCCGGTCGTTCGTCCTCGTCCCGGACGCCCCGGCGCCTCGGAGCACCGTCCTCCGGAATCCGAGACGGCCCGTCGAGGCCGAACCGCCGGGTGGAGGGCCCGCCAGCACCGCGGGGGCCGGCCGACGGCTCCCCCGACCCGGAAGGAACTCAGCGATGGGTATCGTCATCAGCAGCCCGCTGCCGGACAGCGAACGCAAGACGACCGGGGAGGCCCTCCAAGGCACCCTGGTCGACCTGCTGGACCTGTCCCTGGTGGCGAAGCAGACGCACTGGAACCTCTACGGGCCCCGGTTCCGCTCCGTCCACCTCCAGCTCGACGACGTGGTCGCCACCGCGCGCGACTACGCCGACCAGGTGGCCGAGCGTGCCGCCGCGATCGGGGTCAGCCCGGACGGACGGGCCGCCACGATCGCCGCCACCAGCAACCTGCCCGACTTCCCCGAGGGCTGGACGGCCGACGTGACGGCCGTCCAGAACCTGGTGAAGGCCTTCGCCGCCGTGATCGAACGGATGCGGGTGCGCATCGACGAGACCGGCCCGGCGGATCCCGTCAGTCAGGACCTCCTGATCGGACTCACGGCCGAGCTGGAGAAGCACAGCTGGATGTTCCAGGCCGAGAACCAGCACTGACGGGGCCCTGCCGACCGCGACGGGCCGGGGCCGGGATCGGGGCGGGGGCGGGTCCCGGCCCCCTGCGCGCGCGGTGAGGTCGGCCGGGCGGTCCGGCCGTCAGTGCTTCTCGTCCTGGCCCTCGCGGGACTGCGTACGGCGGGACCGCGTACGGGCTGAGGACCTGTGGCGGCGCACGCGCCAGACGATGAGGGCGATGACGACCACCGCGGCGAGCAGGGCGGCGACGACGCCGCCGACGGTGCCCTCGACCTTGGTGTAGGCGGCCCCGGCGAAGTAGCCGAGGAGGGTGAACCCGACGCCCCAGGCGAGGCCCCCGAGGGCGTTGAAGAGGAGGAAACGGCGGTACGGCATGCGGGAGACGCCGGCCAGCGTGGGCACCACGGGGCGGAAGAAGGCGACGAAGCGGCCGAAGAAGACGGCCGCCGGCCCCCGTCGGCGGATCAGGTCACGGGCCTTGTCGACCTGCTCCTCATGACGCCGCAGCATGCGCGTGTCGAGGACCGCCGGGCCGATGTGGCGGCCGATCTCGTAGGCGACGGAGTCCCCCAGGACGGCCGCGCAGACCACGGCGAGGACCAGCCAGCCGATGGACACCCTGCCCTGGTGGGCGAGGAAACCGCCGAGGACGGCGGCGCTCTCGCCGGGGATGAGGAAGCTGAAGAAGAGGGCGTCCTCGGCGAAGACGAGGGCGGCGACGACCGCGTACACGATCGGGCCGGACAGGCCGTCCAGCCAGTCGGTGATCGAGTGCATCAGCCACCCCGTTCGGGATCTCCCGCCCCTTCTGCCGCCCCCTGCGCCTCAATGTAACGGCGGGCGGTCCCGCACGCAGTGCTCCTCGGCGGGCGGGCGGCCCTCCTCCGGAAGGCCACGCTGCCGGCGGCGGCGTTAGCCTTCGCGCTTCCCGGGTAGCCGCTCCGCCGGACCACGACGGATGACCCCGCGAGGAGGACGCACCATGGACGGACGCGAGCAGGAGGCGCTGCTCGGGATCGAACGGGAGCTGCGCCGCGACCGCGTCCTGGAAGCACGGCTGCACAGGTTCGGCCTCGGACTGCGCAGCAGGGCCTGGGACATGATGCGCGGGGTACGGCCGGGCCCTGTTCTCGGGCTCGCTCTGCTGTCGCTCGGCCTGCTCGCGGCCGGACTCCGGACGGCGGAGCCACCTGTCCTGTGGGCCTTCACGGGCTGCTGGGCGCTGACCCTCGCGGTCGCCTTCGCCGTGCTCTGCGCCTGCGCCGATGGCCGGGGGAGCGGCGGATGAGCGGCCTGCCAGGCCCGCCCGGCCTGCCCGGACCGCGCGGACCGCTGTCGGCGGCGGTGCTCGGGCTGGTGACCGCCGGCCCGCCCGGCGCCGGACGGCTGCTCGCGCCACCGGGCCCACTCCACGACCCCTGGGGGGAGGACCACCAGCTCGCGCTGCACCTGTGCTACGAGCTCCACGACCGGGGCCTGCCGGGCGTCCACCCCGGCTGGGAGTGGGAGCCGGAACTGCTCGCCCTGCGACGGGAGCTGGAGCGATCGTTCCTGGCGAGGGTGCGCGCCGAGACGGAACCCGTACCGGCGTTGCCCGAGGTGCTGGAGCAACTGCTCACGCAGCCGCCCGAGGGTACCGGGCCCTCGCACTTCCTGCTGGCCGAGGGCGAGCGCCACCACGCCCGGGAGTACCTGGTGCACCGGTCCGTCTACCACCTCAAGGAGGCCGATCCGCAACTGTGGGTCCTGCCGAGGATCCACGGGCCGGCCCAGGCGGTGCTGATGGCGATCGCCTACGACGAGTACGGCGCCGGACGCCCGGAGCGGGCGCACTGCCTGCTGTTCGCCCGGATGATGACCGCCTTCGGCCTCGACCCCGAGTACGGCCACTACCTGGACGTCGTCCCCGCGCCCATGCTGGCGACGGTCAACCTGATGACGCTGTTCGGCCTGCACCGCGTGCTGCGCGGCGCCGCCATCGGGCAGTTCGCCGCCATCGAGATCACCTCCTCCCCCGGCTCGGCCCGCCTGGCCGCCGCGCTGGAACGCCTGGGTGGCGGCCAGGACGGCACGCTGTTCTACCGCGAACACATCGAGGCCGACGCCGTCCACGAGCAACTGGTGCGCCGCGGGGTCATCGAGGAACTGCTCGCCGCCGAACCGGAGTCGGCGCCGGACATCGCCTTCGGCATCGCCGCCGCCGGGACGGCCGACCGCCGCTTCGCCGACCACCTGCTCGGCTGCTGGCGCGCCGGACGGACCTCCCTGCGCTCACCCCTCGCCGACTCCTCCTCCTGAGCCGTGCCGTGCTCCTGAGCCTTCTTGTGCTCCCGAGCCTTGCGGCGGGCGGCCGTGCCGCCGGTGGCTGGTGTCGCAGAACGGATACGTCCGGCTGCGCCGGCAGGCGCACAGGGCCACCACCGGGCGCTCGGAGACCCGCCGGGTGCCGTCCGGCAGGACCACCTCCACCGGGCCCTCGACCAGCAGGGGACCGCCCGGCACGACGACCACCCGGGTGACGTCCCGGTCAGCGTTCGCGGACACCGCGCACCACCGCCAGCTCCTCCTCGCGCTCGCCCGGCCCGATCAGCCCGAGTCGCTCGAACAGGGCGGCGCGGGCCGTCAGCACCGGCCCGAAGGGCTGCCGCTGCCGCGCCGCCACGCTCGTGCGCAGCCCGGCCGCGCGCAGGAGCGCCAGGGTTTCCGGGACGTCCGCGAGCGCGGACTGCACGATCAGCAGCACGCCGCCGGCGGCCAGCACGCGGGGAGTCGTCCGGCAGATCCGGTCCAGGACCAGCCGCCCGTCCGGGCCGGCGTCCCAGGCCAGGGCCGCGCCGCGGCCAGGAGACCCCTTGCCGGGGTCGGTGGGGAGGTACGGGGGATTGGCGGTCACCAGGTCGAAGCGGCCACCGGAGAGCGGGGCCAGCAGGTCGCCCCGGTGCAGCCGGATCCGGCGGTGGTGCAGGCGGGAGTTGCACCAGGCGGCCGCGACGGCACGGGCGGACAGGTCGACCGCCGTGACCCGTGCCCCGCTGCGCGCGGCCGCGAGCGCGACGGCGCCCGTCCCCGTGCACAGGTCGAGCACCCGGCTGGAGCCGTCCAGCGGCTCCCGGCGCACACAGGCGGCCAGCAGTTCGGTGTCCCCCTGCGGCGGATAGACCCCCGGTGGTCGCAGCAACAGCATGCCGGGCGGCTTCCCGCACCGGCGCCGTTCACACCTGCCGGGCCCGCACACCTGCCGGACCTGCACACCTGCCGGGCCCGCACACCTCCGTGCACACCCTCGACGAGGTGGCCCCGCCGGCTACGACCTGCTGCTCATCCCGGGCGGCACCATCACCGCGGACACCCTCCGGCTCCGCCAGGCGGCCGTCCACACCGTGCTCGCCTTCACCGTCGCTGGACGTCCCGTCGCCTTCACCGTCGACGGGCGTCCCGTCGCCGCCATCTGCCACGGGCCGTGGCTGCCGGCCGAGGCGGGCGTCGCGTACGGCAAGCGGCTCACCTCCTACCCCTCCGTGCGCACCGACCTCGCCAACGCTGGTGCCACCTGGACGGACGAACCTCTGGTCACGGACGATGCCGACGGCTGGCGGCTGGTGACCTCGCGCAACCCCGACGACCTCGAACACTTCCTGCGGGGCGTCGACGCCGCGCTGCGCACACGGTCCGAAGCGGTCGGCTCGCGCTGAGGAGGCGACCGGCCGTCGGCCGCCGCCCGCGCGCTCGACGCGGTGGGTGCGGTGCTCAGCGCGCGGCGGTTTCCGCCGGGTGGGCGTCGTCCTCGTGGTGGTCCTGGGCGGCTGCTCCGGTGGCGTCGGGTGCGGGGCCCTGTCTGGCGGCCTGGCACGTGCTGCAGGTGAGCCAGTGCGCTGGAGGTTGGTGGGCGTAGCGGTGCGGGGCGAGGGTCATTCCGTCGGTGTCCAGGCCGCACAGGGTGCGGCGGCCGCAGGTGCCCGAGGCTTCCGCGGGGGCGGCGTGCACGCGGCGCACCGGGCTCTCCGGGTCCGCCGGGGTGTGGTCGGGGCCGAGGAGCCGCACGTTGGTCGGCATGTCTAGCTCAAGTACGACGACGATGTCCATCTTCTCAACGTCGCTGCTGGGCCGGTCCGCCGCACCCGCTCGGTGGCATCCGGACCAGCCCGGGCCACCTCCGGCGGACGGGTCCCGACCCTGCTTCCAACGGCCTTGGCGACGCGTGGTGAGGCCTGGCACCCCGGTGCCCCCGTGGGCGCCCCGACCGGCGTGGCGGCGGTCGGCGCCGTCGCGTTCGTCCGCGGGGCCACATCCTTCGGGACCTCCGCGGCGGCCGGACCGATGGCAGGTACGGGATGACGGCAGGTACGGGATGACGGCGCGGGCCGGGGGAGTGACGCTGGTGGGGTGGACGGCAGCGACGCGGTACGCGCGGAAGGCTCCCGGCGGCCCGTGCCGGACGGTGCGGGGCGCGGCCGGCAGCCGGCGCCGACGGTGGGGGTGGAGGAGGAGTACTTCCTCGTGGACGCCGCCACCCGCGCCGCGGTGCCCGCCGGGCCGGGGCTGGCCGCCCGCGCCGCCGGCGTGCTGGGGGAGCTGGTGTCCGGGGAGTTCACGGACCTCCAGATCGAGGTGCGGACACCGCCGTGCAGCACGATGGAGGACCTGTCCGCCGAGCTGACGCGACTGCGCCGCGAACTGGCCGCGTGCGCGACGGCCGAGAACCTGAAGGTCTGTCCCAGCGCGACGCCCGTGATCGGCGGCGACGTGGCGCCGGTGGGCGATCACCCCCGGTACCGCGACGGGGTGAAACTGTTCCGGACGATGATGGATGACTTCGCCGTCTGCGCCCTGCACGTCCACGTGTTCCTGCCCGACCGGGAGGTGGCGGCCCTGGTCGGTAACCATCTGCGGCCATGGCTGCCGCTGCTGGTCGAGATGAGCGCCAACTCGCCCTTCCACGCCGGACGGGACACCGCGTACGCGAGCTGGCGGTCGGTGCTGCGCCTGCGGTTCCCCGGTCTCGGGCCGCCGCCGAGGGTCGAATCCTTCGACGACTACCGGCGCTTCGCCACCGCCATGGCGGACGTCGGTGGAATGTCCTTCGCCGAGCTGCCGTTCTGGGACACCCGCCCGCACCCGAACCTGCCGACCCTGGAAGTACGGTGCATGGACGTTCCGGCCGAGGCGGTCGACTCCGTGGCCCTGGCGGCCGTCGTCCGGGGACTGGTGGTGACCTCCGCCCGTTTGGCGGAGCACGGCGACCAGGGCCCCCGGCTGAGCGGTGAGCTGCTGCGCGGCGCCTACTGGTACGCCACCCGCGACGGCTGGCCGGGGCGGGGGACGGACGCCCTGACCGGACGGATGCTGCCCGCCCCGGAACGCGCACGGCGGCTGCTGGAGCACATCGGCGCCGCATTGGAGGACATGGGGGACCTGGAACGGGTCACCGCCTTCGTCGACCGGCTCGCCACCCGGGGCAGCGGCGCCCACCGCCAACGCGCCGCACACCGCGCCGGAGGCCTGCCGGCGGTGGTGGACGACCTGGCGAGCTGCATGATCCCCCCGGACGCCGCCCCGCCGCAGTCACCCGCCTGGCGGACCCCACTGCGGCGCGGCCGCGACGGGCGTGCCAGCTTGGAGGGAGCCGGCAGGGAGCGGCCGGGGGACGGACCCGCGCCGACGGCCGCCCGCGAACCCCTTGGGAAGCCGATGCACGCCACCCCGAACCCGAACGGCCGCACCCCCGAACGGGGCGGCCTGGTGCGCCGCGACGGCTACGCCCGCCTGAGCGCCGCCGACCTCGGCGTCGACCCCGAGGCACTGGCGGAGGACTTCGCCCGGCTCGCCGACGCCTACCGGGACCTGCCCCCGGACCCGTACGCGCGGGAGACCAACCGGTTCCGCCGCTACTCGCACGCCGTCTACCTGCCCTGGACCGGTGTGCTGTCCTACATCCCCGGTGCCCCCGACGGCGAGTTCGGCACCGTCACCGAGTACTGGCAGGACGAGCACAACCCCGAGTACCCCCGGATGCGCCGCCGGCTGCCCGACATCCCGCCCGCCCTGCACGGCAACCGGCTGCTCGACGCCCTCGTCCGCGCCGACCTCGACCACGCCCTGTGGCTGGAGGACCTGCACCGCGTGCCCGTCTACGTCGGCATCCACCTGATCGCGCTCGGCGTGCAGGACCGGGGCCAGGTCGCGGTGTCCTCGCCGAACTGCCTTCACCAGGACGGCGGTTCACCGGCCACGTTCACCTTCGCCCACCTCGTCGGCCGCCGGAACATCGAGGGGGGCGAGAACGTCATCGCCACCCCGGAGAGCGCCGGCCGACAACCCGACGCGCTGCCCGCCGACGCCATCCACACCCGCTTCGTCCTGACCGAACCGCTGGACGGGTACGGCGTCCACGACCGGCGCGTCAGCCACTACGTCGGTCCGGTCCGCCTCGGCGACGACGGGGGCGACGGCTGCCGCGACATCCTCATCGTCGGCATCGCGCCGTACGCGCCCGGGCTGTGAGCGCCGTACGCGCGCACTGCGGGCACTGCGGGCACTGCGGTCACTGCGTACGCAGGGCGCGCTCGCACTCCTGGCACCGCTGGTCGGCGAGCGTGGGCGGGTACCAGGGCTCGCCGGGCCGGACCGGCCGGTAGTGGGTGTGTTCCATCGGGCCGGTCTCCAGCCCGCACAGCGTGTACGGCTGCGGGTCCTCGGGCACGTCGGGATCGGCCCCGGCGGCGTGCACCGCGATCACGGCGGGCTCGGCACCTTCCGCATCTTCCGCATCTTCCGCACTTTCCGCGCTGATGGCCCCGATGGCCCCGTCGGGCTCCAGCTCGAAGAGCACGATGATCGATGCCATGCACCGAGCCTCGGCCATCGCCGGCGGACCCACATCCGGGGGTGGGCCTTTCGAGGCGAGCACCCTTGCCCCGTTTCGGCCCGGCTCCGCCTGGAAGAGCGGCGGGACCGACGACCGCATGGATCGCGCCCGTCGGGGCCTGCTGCCATGCTCGGGTGATCACACCTCGTGCACGGAAGGAGTCCGTCGATGATCGTGCCGCCCGCGCTGGAACGGTGTCCGGGCGGGCTGCGGTGAGGGGCTGGGTGGTCGGGGCCGTCGGCGAACCGGGCAAACCATGCAAACCAGGCGAGCCGGGGCGGTTGCTGGTGGTGCTCGTCGACGGTCGGCGGCTGGTGACGCGCGAGCTGTCCGGGCAGGAGCGGGCGGAGCTCGGATCGCCCGTCGCCGGGCGGCTGCGAAAGCCGCATCCGGGCGCGCGGTCGATGGTGCGCTGGCTGCGCCCGGTGCTGGCCGTCGTCGTCGAGCTGGAAGCCGGACAGGTGCGCCGCATCGCCTTGCCCGCAACGGGCGACTGAGTGGTCCGCCGCCACCCGGTCCCGGCGCTGCGCACCGCGCTCCGAGCCTGATCCGGACCCACCGGCGCCACCTCGGCGGCCGTCGTGGGGTTCACCCGATTGCCCAGCGTCCGTCCGGCCGGCCCCGGGACGGACCGGGCGCCCGGGGGCGGGCCGCGTCCGGGCGACGTAGGTTGCGGGCATGACCAGTGACGAGACGACGATCCCGGCGGTAGGGGTGCGCCTGCTGGACGAGGTGTTCGACGCGATCGAGGCGGCCAACGGCCGCCCGCAGCCGTGGACCGGTTTCGACCACGGGATCCTGGGGGCCTACCGATGGGCCGCCGGCGCCCAGGTCGCGGCGCCCCTCACCGCTGCCGCCGCGCTCGGCGCCACCGGGCCGTGCCGGGCGCAGCTCCTGGCCGAGTGCCAGGCCGCCGCCGTCCGTCTGCGCGACGTCTCGGCCTTGGCCTTGGCCTCGGCCTCGGCCTCGGGTGAGGGCGACGGCGCGGACGAGGGCGCGAACGCCGCGTACGCCCTGGGCGCCTACCAAGCGCTGGCCTGGCTCTGCGGCCACCACGAAGACCGCCCCTGACCCGGCGGCCCGAAGGGCCGGCACCTGACCTGCGGGCCTGCCGACCTGCCCGCATCGCGCATCCGTGCATCCGTGCATCCGTGCATCCGTGCATCCGCGCACAGGGAGACGACACCGTGCTGAAGGACGACAAGTCGCCCGGCGGGGGCAGGGACGAGACGCCCCAGGAACGGGCCGACCGGCTCTGGAGCGAGATGCTCCAGGAGGTGCGGGTGTGCCAGACCGGCGCGCAGATCCTCTTCGGCTTCCTCATCAGCGTGGCCTTCACCCCGCGCTTCGCCGGCCTGCCCGACTTCGACAAGGACCTCTACGTCGCCACCGTCATCCTCGGTGCCCTCTCCACCGGCACGCTCGTCGCCCCCGTGGCCTTCCACCGCCTCCTCGCCGGCCGCGGCATGAAACCCGAACTCATCCACGTCGCCGGCCACCTCATCGCCACCGGCCTCGTCACCCTGGCCCTGACCATCGCCGCCGCCCTGCTGCTCCTGCTGCGCACCGCCACCGGCAACCCGGTCGCCGCCTGGGTCCTCAGCGCAGCCGTCCTGCTCTGGTTCACCACCACCTGGCTCGTCCTGCCCCAGATCGTGCTGCGGCGCACGGCCGCCCGCCGGACGGCTCCTTAACACCGGTCCTGCACGCGTCCGGATCCCGTCGTGGCGTCGTGGCCGGAGCGGCGCCAGGAACGGCAGGGCCCGCCGACCGGATCTCCGAGGCCGTGCGAACGCGTCGCGACCGACGTTCGGGGTAGACGCCGGGGCAACCCCGAGGAGGAGAGGCCAGGCCCGCCGGTTCGAGCAGGAAGCAACCACCGGGCCCGCGAGGCCGCCCCCAGAGCGCACCGAATCTGCCGACTGACCTGATGAGAAGGGCTACGCCATGAGCACGCACGACACGGGTACCACCCCCGCGGAACACGACGCCTCGCGGGACGGCGACGACACCGTACGGGAGCGGTCCGCGGAGGAACGGAACATCGTGGCGCCCACCCCGAAGGACGTCCGCGCCAAGGCCGACGAGCCCGACGACGCCGACGACGCGCCCACCCCACCCGCAGCCGACACCCAGGCCCCCTGACCGGCGACACCCCCCGCCGCCCCCGGCCCCTGGCCGCCCGCACCCCGCCTGGCCGTGACCGGGCGGGGTTTCTGAACGCCCGTTGGCATCACCGGATGCTCATGATGCACTGATCTATCCGACAAGCCTCGGCGCAGCAGAGCCCCGCCCGGTGCTGGACGGGGCCTGCACGGCACAGGTCAGCCGCAGAACGTCGACTTCACCGCGGCGACGATCTGTGCGGCCTGGTCGTCCGTCAGAGACGGCACCGTGCCGCCCTCGAACCGTGACTTGGTGTTCTTCTGAACCGTCGCCGCGTCCTTGTTCTCGCGCGCGTCCAGGCACGTGTTACGGGCTCGGGAGACGGCGCGGTCCTGCTTGGCAACCAGACCCGGGTCCACGGCCTTGAGGGCGGCCATCAGGGCGACGGTCTGCGCCGAGTCCGGCGAGGGGATCGCGGACGTCGGCTTCGGGGCCTCGTCGGCCGGTTGCTGACCCGGGGCCGCCGGGGAGCTCGCGGACGGCTTCGCTTCGGCAGTCGCCTTATCGGGCTTGTCCTCGAACAGCGAGAGGACGGCGCCGAGGGCGAGTACCGCCCCGCATCCGATCAGGATCTTTTTCTTGTCCATTCCCACCCCTTGACCGACATTTGGTGATCATCAGAGGTACCACAGGGCCTGTGACATGCGAAAGTCCCATCCGGAGACGGTCTCGTGGGTCGGCGGGGTCGGTTTCGATGACGGTCATGCTGTGGCCTCCCGGGCGGTCGCCTTCCAAAGTGGTTTCACTTTCAACTATGATGGTGCGGTGACATGCCGGCCACGAGTGATCCGTTGATCTGCTGATCCGCCAGAGGAGTTCCCGTGAGTGATGTGACCACCGATGTGACCGCGGCCCCGGTGCGCCGGCGGGTGTTCATCGACAAGCAGAGCCCTCAGGCCTACCGGGCGTTGCGGGCGACCGCCGAGGCGGCCGGGGTGGGGGCGGCGGAGGCCGGGCTGGACCGCAGGCTGGTGGAGCTGGTCAATCTTCGGGTGTCCCAGATCAACGGGTGTGCCTACTGCCTCAACGTGCACACCCGGGCCGCTCTTCAGGCCGGTGACACCGCGCAGCGCCTGGGCACGTTGCCCGCGTGGCGCGACACCGAACTGTTCACGCCGCAGGAGCGTGCCGCGCTCGCCCTGGCCGAGGTGACCACCGACCCGTCGGACGCCGTCGCGCAGGAGGCCGCCTACGGCGCCGCCCGCGAGGTCCTGACCGATGACCAGATCTCGGCGGTCATCTGGGTGGCGATCGCCATCAACGCCTTCAACCGCGTGTCGATCCTGAGCAAGCACCCGGTGCGCGCGATTCCGGCACAGTGACGGCGCCGCGCGGGCTCGACCCGGTGATCAGGGCGCGGATCGCCGTGGCCACGGGGGCCGGCCGTTCCTGCATGGCGACGTGGCCGACGCCGGGGAGGGTGAGGAGGCGGGCGTCGCGGAAGGCCGCGTAGGCCCGGGGCGCCGTACGGAAGGGGACGAGGGCGTCGTCCCGGCCGTAGACGAGCAGGGTGGGGGCGGTGACGCGGCGCGCCAGGTGCCAGGCGGAGGCCTCGCCCCGTCGCAGGAACGCGTGGACCACCGAGCGCACACCTTCGGCCAGCATGTTTTGTGCGTACGGCAGTTCGGCGCGGCGTCGGCGCTCGCGCGCCTCCACGGACCGCTGTTCGGTGCCGACGAGGGCGGGGTTCGCGTAGATGAGGCGGTAGAGGTCGTCCAGTTGGCGGTCGGGGCTCTGGGCGGCCAGGAGGCGGGAGTGCAGCCGTGGCGCGCCCGGCAGGCCGAGCAGGGCCACCCGCAGGGCCGGGGCGGGCGGGAACGTCGGCAGCACGGGCGAGATGAGGGTCAAGGTGGCGACCAGGTCGGGCCGTTGGGCGGCGAGGCGCAGTGCGATCAGGCCGCCGAGGGAGTTGCCGACCAGGTGCACGCGGTGGTGTCCGGTCCGGTCGAGGTGGCGGGCGACGGCCGCGGCCTGGCGTTCGACGGTGACGTCGCCGTCGGGCGGGGGTGCCGATTTTCCGAACCCCGGGAGGTCGAGGGCCAGGCAGTGCGCCGAGGTCCGCAGCAGGTCGATCAGGTGGGCCCAGTTGTGGGTCCAGCCGCCCAGTCCGTGCAGGAAGACGGCGGTGCCGGCGGCCGGAGCGGGGCTGCGGACGTACTCGGCGGCGAGGGGGTGGTGCATGGTGGTCCGTTTCTTCGGGGCGGGTCCGCCGGCCTGCTCAGCGGCGCAGGGGTGGCCCGGCCGTCTCGGTGAGGGCGAGCCGGTAGTGCTCGACGAGGCGGTCGCCGACCGTCTCCCAGCTGCGCTGCGTCGCTGAGGCACGGCCCGCCCGCCCGAACGCCGCCCGCAGTTCGTCGTCGCGGGCGAGACGTTCGACGGCCTCCCGGAACCCGTCCGCCGCGCCGGGTGGGACGAGGAACCCGGTGTGCCCCGGGCGGACGAGGTCGAGCGGTCCGCCGGCCGCCGGGGCGACGACGGGCAGCCCGCTCGCCATGGCCTCCTGGAGGGTCTGGCCGAAGGTCTCGAACGGCCCCGCGTGGACGAAGGCGTCGAACGAGGCGTAGAGCCGGGCGAGTTCGTGCCCGGACCGGAGGCCCAGGAAGACCGCGTCCGGGAGTACGGCCTCCAGCCGGGCCCGGCACGGGCCGTCGCCGACGACCACCAGCCGAACCCCCGGGATCCGGGACACCTCCGCCAGCCGGTCGACGTGCTTCTCCGGCGCCAGACGTCCGACGTACCCGACCAGGACGTCTCCGGGGCGGCCGAGGCGCCGGCGCAGGGTCTCGTCGCGGTGGTGGGGGTGGAACCGTGCGCAGTCGACGCCGCGCGGCCACAGGTGGACCCGGGGGATGCCGTGCGCGAGCAGGGCGCGCAGCGAAGCCCGCGACGGTGCCAGCGTCCGCGCGGCGAGGGAGTGCACCCGTCGCAGCCGCCACCAGGCCAGCCGGGGCCCGGCCGCGCCCAGCGCCGGCAGGTAGGTCCTGGCGTAGGCGGCCAGATCGGTCTGGTAGACCGCCACGGACGGGACCCCCGCCCGGTCGGCCGCCGCGGCGCCGACCGCCCCGAGCGCGAACGGGCTGGCCAGGTGGACCACGTGCGGGCGGTGCCGCTCGATGGCGTCGGCCACCCCGCGCCCCGGGAGCGCGACCCGCACCTCCGGGTAGCCGGGCAGTGGCACCGACGGGACGCGGACCACCTCGTAGCCGTACGCCCGATCGCGGCGCAGGTCGCCCGCGTGCCGTCGCGCGGCTCGCGCGGCTGGTGCCCGCACGGCGGGTGCCACCACCACCGGGGTGTGGCCCCGGGCGACGAGGTGTTCGGCGGTCCGGAGGACGCTGTGGGCGACACCGTTGAGCTGCGGGGCGAAGGACTCGGTGACGATCAGGACGCGGAGCCGTTCGCCGCCGGGGGCCGGGCCGTCCGCGGTGCGCGCCGCCGGCCCGGACAGGACTCCGCTCACCGTACCGCCGCCCCCGCTTCGGGCGCGGCCTGCGGCTCCGGGGCGGTCGGCCGGGTCGGCTCTGGAGCGGAAGGCCGGGTCGGCGGGCCCGACTGCGCCGGGTCGCCGGGGAGCGAGCGGCCGACGGCCTGCAGGTCCCGCAGGATCTCCCGCAAGCAGGCGACCGGGCTCGCCTCGCTGTACGGTACGCCGATCTGGGCGCAGTAGTCGCGCACGATGCGCGAGGCGGGGCGCAGCGCCGCCACCGGCATGGCCGGGAAGAGGTGGTGCTCGATCTGGTAGCCGAGGCCGCCGAAGAGGAAGTGGACGAACCGGCCGGCCCGCAGGTTGCGCGACGGCAGCACCTGCCGGCGGAGGAAGTCGGCGCGCTCCGCGTCCGGGCCGGTCATCGGCATGCCCTTGTGGTTGGGCGCGAAGATGCACCCCAGGTACACGCCGAGGACCGCCCCGAACAGTACGGCGAAGGCCAGCGCCTGGAGCGGTGCGAGGACGACGGCCAGGAGGGCCACCGCCAGGGCGTAGTGCAGCGCGGCGAGCGTGCGCTCCAGGGCCGGGTACCGGACGGTGCCGCGGGTCAGGGTCAGGCAGGTGGCGAGGAGCAGCCCGAGCGCCTGGAGGGACAGCAGCGGGAAGAACAGTTCCGCCTGGTACCTGGCCGCGAGCCGCCTCAACCCTCTTGTCCGGCAGGCCTGTTCGGTGGTCCGGGCGAAGAGGAGGGAGTCCGCGGCCGGGTCGTGGCCCTCGCGGTTCGGGTGTGCGTGGTGCCGGTTGTGGTCGCTCACCCACCATCCGTAGCTCATGCCGACCACGAGGTTGCCCAGCACGATGCCCGCCAGGTCGGTCGCCCGCCGGCCGGCGAACACCGCGTGGTGGGCGACGTCGTGCCCCAGCAGCGCCAACTGGCCGAGGACGAAGGCGAACAGGGGCGCGATGCACAGCTGCCACCAGCTCGCGCCGAGCGCGACGAACCCGGCCAGGAGCAGCGCCAGGGCGGTGAACAGCGCGGCGCTCCGGCCTGCGTAGTACAGGGGACGCCTGCGCAGCAGACCGGCGTCGGAGACGCGTCGGTGCAGCTCGGCGAAGTCGCCGCGCCGGGTGGTCCCGGTGGGCGGGGTGTCCTGAACGGTCATGCCACCATTCCGGTCTCGGGTCGCTCCGGTCGCTCCGGTCGCTCGTTCCCGCCGCGCCGCGAGGCCCCGGGCAGGGTGGCGTCAGCCTTCCGCATCCGAACCGCCGTTGTCTCGGCGCTTCGTCGTGTCGCGGCCGGAGGTGGCCCGATCGGGTGGCGGCGGGCCCGGCTGGTCCGTCATGCGTCCGATCACCGCTCGCCCGTTCGGCGCCGACGGCACCCAGGGCTCGCACTGCTGGAACAGCACCGGCGAGGGCCAGCACCTCCAGTGCGCCAACAGCACCGTCAACCAGGGCCGCCCGGTCACCGGCCACATGTACGCCTTCCAGGTCCGGATCGACCCCGCCACCCACTGGGTGACGGCCACCGTCACCGACGAGACCGCCGGCACCTCCTTCGTCCTCGGCCAGTCCGCCCGCTGGCCGCTCCGGTTCGCCAACGGCGCCTGCCTCGACCGCGGCGGCACCAACGGCGCCATCAGCTACCGCTGCGCCACCACGCCCAACGCCAACCAGCTCTTCGTCTTCGCCCGCGACGGCAGCCTGCATACCGCCCAGGGCAACGAGTGCCTGGCCGCACCTGCGGCCGTCGGCGGCCAGGTGGTGCGCGCCGCCTGCGACGGTTCCGCGGCCCAGCGATGGAGCTACGACGGTGCCCGCCGGGCCGTGGTCAACCCCGCCGGCTGGGCGCTCACCTCCAGCACCGCGGGGCGCAACGGGGACCCGATGACCGCACGGCCCGCCGACGGCAGCCCTGAGCAGACCCTCACCGCGGTCGTGCGGACGGATGCCTAGCCTTCCTGTCCCGTGAGGTTGGGGGCTACCGGGGTGCGGCGGCCTGGCGCAGGTGGCGGCTCACGTCGCCGACCAGCGTGAGGCGCACCCGGCGCTCCGCGAACTGCCATTGACCGCTTTGGAGTTCGAAGCGGTCGTGGTAGCGGGCGGCGGCGATGGGCTGCAAGGGGAAGCCGGGCAGGGCCTGGAGGACGGTGACGTATGAACGCGCGACGGCCGTGCCCGCCGGTTCGTCGACCTCGACGGAGAGGTTGGTGGTGACGTGCGGGGTGCGCGGGTGCCGTCGGCGTCGACGACCTGCGGGCCGGCGTTGGTCTGGCCGGCGAGCGTGATCGGCCGCCCGTGGTCGAGCGACAGGTACGTGTCGGCGTCGTCGGCCCCGCGCCACACCTGGATGAGGTCACTGTCGTCGGCGCGCGCCTCGCCCATGATGCCGCTCGCCGCGACGGGGACGTCGTCCTCGATCTCGTCGGCCCACCTGCTGCTCTCACCGGGCGCCACGGCGTACGCCGAGGAGTTCGAGAACACCAGGACGGCGAGCGCGGTCGTCACGGTGACGGCGGCCAGGCGCCACGTGGACGGGGGAGTGGGGGCGGGAGGCCGGGGCGATGGGCGTCCGACGTCCCGCGGCACTGTCGGTCACAGCAGCGGGCGGATCCGGATAATCGCTGGTCACGCCGTCCATGGCGGGCTAGCCTCGCTGCTCGTGACTGACTGGTACAAGATCTACTCCGACGCATGTGCGGTGCCCCCGGGCGGCGATCTGGACGAGCTCACCGCAGAACTGGCGGAGTGCCTGCGGGATCCGGACCCGGAGGTGCGCGACGGCTACCCGTACGTCGTGCTGCGGACCTGGATCGAGCGCGACGTCATCGACGGCGACCGGCGGCTCCGCCTGGGCGATGACATGGCGGCCCGCTTCGCGGCCGGTTCGCCGATTCAGGCCCGCACGTTCGCGCCGCTGGTCCTGGACATGATCGTCAGCCGCGGGGACCTCCGGCAGGAATGGCTGGACGCGTTCACCCGCTGGTACCCCGCGGAGAGCGATCTGCGCGGCCACGACGCGCAGTTGGGCTGGCTGCACGCGGTGGCGCACGGCGCCGACCTGCTCGGTGCCCTCGGCTGCCACCGCGAGGTCGAACCGGTCGAGATGCTGGACCTCGCGACCGCCCGGCTCCTCGCGCCCACCGACTACCTGTACGCCGAACGGGAGGACGACCGGCTCGCCCGTGCGATCGCGCTGACCCTCACCAACCCGAAGCTCACCGCGGACCGGTCCGTCGCCTGGCTCGACGACATCGGCGCCGACTTCCGGGCCGTGGCCCGGGGCACCACCCCGACATACGTGTCCAACGCGCTGCGCACCCTGCGGATGCTCTACCTCCTCACCGACCTCGGCGTCCCGCCGAAGCCGGGGCAGCCGCCTCGTCAGGTCCCGCATCGCGACGCGGTCAAGCGGCGGCTCGTCGAAGTACTGGCGGACGACGCGAAGTCCGTCGGCTGACAGCCCCGCGCCGCGAGCCGTCCGGGCCTCCACGCCGTCGCCCGCCGGTGCCCTCGTCCCGCTACCGGATCCTCTTCTCGACGATCGCGTGGTCGGGGAAGAGACCGCTGCGGGCTCCGTTCCAGTTGATGTCGATGCTGAACTCGTTGACGGTGGCGTTGATCGCGGGGGTGTCCGTCGACGGCGCCAGGGCGCCGGCGGGCTGGCGCCACCCGTCCCAGGTGTCACCGCCGGTGGAGGAGGTGTTGATCCAGACGTAGCCGTCGGCCCCGATGCAGGCGAGCATCTGCCGGCGCTGGTTGGCGTACTGGGGGTCGCCCGGGGCGACGGTGTAGTCCTGGTACCCCATCCGCGCGGCCGACACCCCGGAGATGCACACGGCCCCGCCCGGTACCTGGCTCGCGGTTCCGGTCGCCCCGGTGGCGGGGTTGCGCCAGATCTGCCAGACGTGGTTGTCGGTTCCGACCAGGTAGATGTGCTCCATCTCGCCGCCCGCCGCCTCGTTCCAGGTCATGATCGGGCTCGGTCGCCGGGTGCCCGTCGTGCCGCTTCCCTGCGGCCCCACGTGCCACTGGCTGTTGGGGAAGCTGATCGCGGTCTGCGAGCGGGTGCCGTCCGGGCGGGTGTGCACGCTGGTGATCCGGTAGAGGCCGTTGACGTCCGCCCAGTCGAAGAGCACCGTGCTGCCCAGGCTCTCCAGGGAGATGCCGCCCCAGGCGGCGGCGTCACCCTCGATGCGGTGCCACGGCTCCCACTGGTTCGCGGACGGGTTCTGCACGGCGGTCCAGTAGATCTGGTTGTCCACCCCTTGGTGGGCGACCATGACACGGTCCTGCCACTGCACGATGGCGGGGGAGTAGTAGCTCTGGGCCTGGAAGCCGCCCAGCGGCTGCCAGGCGCCGTTGTTGAACCGGAACCAGATGCCGTTGTCGAGGCCCCTGGTGACGTCGTAGGTGTTGCCGTTGACCGTCACCGTCTTCATGTGGGACAGGCTGCTGACGCCGACGCCCCGCCAGTCCAGTTCCACCGCCCCGGCAGGGGCCGGGGCGGCCAGGAGCAGGACGCCTCCGGCCATCGCGGCCGCGATCGTGTTCCCCACCCGGCGCAACGCCGTCGTCCGTCGCAGCGGGTGAGCAGTTGTCCGGTGCACTTCGGGCTTCCTTTCGCTGAGGATCCCTCGGCTCCCCCCGAGCGAACGTGCAGGGGCGGCAACCGGGATTCCGCGGACTCGGCCTTCTCGCCGTGCAAGAACCGTAGTTGCCGTGCGGCTCCGCAGTGTGCTCTGCGCGCACTCGTCGTTGACGGTCAACGCAGCAGTGGCCGAACCAGCCGCCGACGCGCCGCCGCACCCTGAGTTTCGGCGAAGCGGTTGAGGGCGATCGGGGCGGGCCGATCGGTGGGCGGCGGGCCGTCGGCGGACTGCTGGCAATGGAGTTGGGACTGCCGGATAATTCTTCTCCTGGGACCGAGGAGTTCGGGCGGCGGCGCGTGCAGGGGGTTCGGAGAGTCGCCGCGACACCGACGCCATCCTGGAACTGGGCGACGCCAACCACGGCCACTCTCACTACGGAGCCTCGGCCGTCACCTGCACAGGGTGGCGTCGAGGAGGGCCAGGACATCGGAGGGGCCCTGCTTGGTGGGCGCCGTGACGGCAACCGTGACGGCGCGGCCGTCATCGGTGACGCCGGTGCGCGTCTGGTAACCGGGGATGTCACCGCCGTGCCCCCACATCAGGCCGCCGCAACTCAGCGGCGTACTGGTCACTCCCAGCCCGTACCGGGCACCGGGCCACATTCCGCCGGGGACCTCGACGGTGGTCCGCATCTGGGCGAGCTGTGTGGGCTTCAGGAGCTTGCCGCCGAAGAGGGCGGAGAAGAATCGGTTCAGATCGCTCGGGGTGGAGATCACCTGCCCGGCGGCCCAGGACCAGGAGGGGTCCAACTCGGTGACGTCCTCCAACGGCCCCCCGGGCTGCGCGTAGTAGCCCTGGGGGTGTGCTTCCCGGATGCCCTCGTCGCCCGCGCCGGGGAAGTAGGTGTGGCGCAGTCCGATGCGTTCGATGATCCGGTGGGTGATCTGCTCGGCCAGCGGACGGCCGGTGACCTTCTCGATGATCAGGCCGGCCAGGAGGTAGTTGGTGTTGCTGTACGCCCAGCTGGTCCCGGGGGCGAACAGCGCCTTGTGCGCCAGCGCCAGGTCGAGCAGGGTTCGGGGCTGGAGGTAGGTGTGGCGCTCCGTGCCGACGAGGTCGCCCACGAAGTCGACGTAGTCAGGCAGTCCGCTGGTGTGCTGCAGCAGCTGACGTACCGTGATGTGGCGGCCGTCGATGCCCTCGCCGCGCACCAGGTTCGGCAGGTACTGCTCGACCGGGGCGTCGAGGGCGACCTTGCCTTCGTCGACCAGTTGCAGGACGACCGTGGCGGTGAACGCCTTGGTGTTGCTCCCCGCCCGTACCTGCCCGTCGACCGGCACCTTCTTCCCGGTGCTCAAGTCTGCGACGCCGGCAGCGTAGTTGCGGGTGCGCCCGTCGCGGCCGAGGTCGGAGGCCAGGGCGGCGGGGTACTTGTCCTCGTGCACCAGGCGGTCCAGGCCTTGCCGCACGACCTCACCCGGAGCCGCGGGGCTGTGCCGCGGACGCGGGCAGAGCGCCTCCCACGGCCAGACCGGTGGCGACCGTCACCACCACCATCGCGATGCCTCGCCCCGGCCCGGACGACGAGGCGCGGGCACGTCGAAGCGGGCGAGAACGATCGGTCATGGGGGAACCCTCCTTGTGCACCCTGCCGGATGCATCGGCAATTCGTATGCCTTCAGCCTGGGTGTTCAAGATCCACCGATCCATCCGGGCAGCGGGCCCATGCGAGAGGGGGATAACCCCCGGTCGGGGCCGTCATGGAACCCTTTTCCGGGTCCAGCCGTGGAAGGCCTCGGTGGTCCTGGCCGCACTTCGTGCCGGCCGTCGGCGGGAGGATTTGAATATGATCCGGCCGCTGGCGTCAACACGCTTGGTGTGTCGGATAGTTGTGGTACGTTCCGTGACCTAACCACAAATAGGTGACCCCGGCAGCGCGCCAACGCTCCGGGGCCCGGCAACAGGAGAAGCACCTCCCGATGCGCGTCCATCGTAGCGCCCACGTGCGCGATTTCACCGTGCTGCCCAACACCATGCTCCAGTACCGGCGGCTGTCCTACACCGCTCGCGGTCTGCTCGCGGACCTCCTCTCCCGCCCGGACGGCTGGCGCGAGGACGGCCGGCACATGGCCGACACCAGCCCCCAGGGGCGCTGCGCCATTCGCAAGGCGCTGAAGGAGCTGGCCGAGGCGGGCTTCTACCGGGTCGAGAAGATCCGGATGCCCGACGGCACGATCATCACCGAGACCCACGTCCACGACACCCCGCAGCTGATGCCGCCGGGTGCCAACCGTCCGGCCCCCGGCGAAGGGACCACCGGCGGCGCTGACGCCCTGGTAAAGAACCCGGTGAAAGAACCCTCCCTCCCCTCCCGGCAGTCCGGAGAGCCTGGCGCTGCCCTGGGGGCGGAAAGGCGGGAGGGGGACTCCGAAAAGGACGCGCCGGACGAACGGCTCCGCGAGGCGGTCGCCACCCTGTTCCGGGTCATCCGCCCCGAACCGCGCCTGAGCCTGGGCGAGGCCGAGGCACGCGAACTCGCGCCCCTGGTCGCCCAGTGGCTGGAGCGCGGCAGCACACCCGCCGACCTCGCCCGGGCCCTGCTGCCGGGCCTGCCCGCCCCGGTGTACTCGGCGGTCGCGGTGCTCCGCTACCGCCTGGAGCGCAAGATGCCGCCCGTCCGGGCCGCCGCACGGCCCGTAGCGGCCGGCTACGCCGAGTGCGCCCAGTGCCACGACCCCGTCCCCCAACCCGGCATCTGTCGCGCGTGTGCGGGCCTCGTCAGCCGCCCTGCGGACGACAGCCGCACGACGGGAATCGCCTCCGCAGGCGCGGCGCGGGTCCGGGCCGCGCTCGATGCCGCCAGAGCCGCCGCACGGGCACCGGCCGCCGTCGCGGCCAGGTGAAACGTCGGCCGGTTCCGGACGGGGCGGAACCGGTATTCGGGCCGTGCGGGCCGGGCACTCGTCGGGCGACTTCTGGGCTGGCATCCGGGTGAAATGGGGCGGAGTCGCCTGGCGCGAATGGAAGCCGGGTACGACGCTGCCAGAATGCAATTTCCCTGAAGGCCACCTGCACAGGCGGTGCCGCCGGACAGCTGGAGCAGAACATGCGAATCATTCGACCACGCAACAGTCCGGAAGAAGCGGCCGGTGGAGGTGCGGGGCGTTTTCCGTGGACGCTGATGTACCACTCGGTGGCGTCAACGAGTGAGGATCCCTATCTGATTACCGTCGACCCTGCGCGCTTTCGCCGCCAGCTGCGCTGGCTGTCCGCCCGCGGGCTGCGCGGGGTGTCGGTCGGCGCCCTGATGCGCTCGCACCGGGGTGGTGGCGCGGCGGGCATGGTGGGGCTGAGTTTCGACGACGGATACCGCGACTTCGTGGAGGAGGCCATGCCCGCACTGGCGGAGTACGGCTTCACGGCGACGGTCTACGTGGTGGCCGACCGGCTGGGCGGATACAACGACTGGGACCGGCAGGGTCCGCGCAAGCCGCTGATGACGGCGTGCCAGGTCCACGAGGCCGCCGCCGCCGGGCTGGAGATCGGCTCGCACGGGCTGACGCACCGGCGGCTGGCGGGCCTGGGCGCGCGGGAGCTGGCAGCCCAGGTCGCCGACAGCCGCCGCGTGCTGGAGGACCTGACGGGGCAGGCGGTCGAAGGGTTCTGCTACCCGTACGGTTCGCTCGACGCCGCCGCGGTGGAAGCGGTGGCGCGAGCCGGCTACGGGTACGGGTGCGCGGTCAGCCCCGGGGTCCACAGCGGGGTGTACGCGCTTCCCCGCTGCTACGTCGGTGACCGGGACGGGCCGCTGCACCTGGCCGCGAAGCTGGTGCGCGACCGCTGGCGGCGCTGACGGCGCTGGCGGCGCTGGCGGCCGGCGAGGACCTGCCGGCGACGAAAACCTGCCGGGCACCGCGGAGGGCGGTGCCCGGCAGGGCGGTGGTCGGCGGGCGGCGGGCGGTGGCGGAAGGTCAGTGGGCGGTGGCGGCGGGTTCCAGATGCAGCCAGGACTCGTGCCACAGCAGGGCGCAGCGGCGGTCGCAGCCGGTGGCGAGCGGCTCGCCGCCGCAGCGCAGGCCGTTGAGGATGAACCAGCGGCCCTTGGTGGGGTGCTGCCACCAGGCGAGGGAGCGGTGGCGCAGTTCGGTGGCGCTGTGGCGGGTGTCGGCGTGGAGCTCCATGCCCGGCTGGAAGGGGACGCCGTCCAGCCGCCCGTCGGGGTCGAGGGTGGCGTGGATCTCCGGGAGGCTGCGCACGGTCGCCCAGAGGGCGGCGGGCCGAGCGGCGGGGACCGGCGCGGGGGCGGGCTCCAGCCATTCGTCGCGGAACAGCAGGGCGCAGTCCAGTCCGCAGCCCTGGGCCCCGTCCGCGCCGTGGCAGGTGGCGCCGGCCAGGGCGACGGTGCCGGACAGGCGCCGCACGCGGTAGTGGTCGTCGATCATGCGGCGCACGATGCGTTCGACCTGGTAGACGCCGCCGCAGAACGACCACTGACTGCGGGTGAACCACAGGCCGCGGTGGCGGTCCTTGGCGTCGAGGGTGGCGCGCACCGTGGCCTCGTCCTTCACCCGGACCCAGTCTCCCTCGGTGAAGCGGGAGGGCCGGCCGGGCGTCGGGACGGCGGCGCGGCGCTCACGCAGGCCTTCGCGGACGATCCGGGCGCGGCGCACGACACCGAGCGGGGGAAGGTCGCGCAGGGGGAGGCTCTTGTACTGGCACCGGTTCGCAGCGGTTCCGCAGCGCAGCTCCGTGGTACGGGTGGACCATGATTCCTCGACGGCCATCAGTGAAATCCCATCGGGTCGGAGATATCGGCACAGGCTAGCGCACCGCGACTTTTCCGCGCTGGCCCACCGGACCCTGTCGACACCATGTCGAGAGAAATAGCACTAAACGCATTAAGGGTCTTCTGGAGTGAAAGATCGGCGTCGCCGGGTAATCCCCGTTCATGTGCGTGTAATGTTTCCCTCGTTGCCGCGGTGGAGTGGCTGAGTGGCGAGGCGACGGCTTGCAGGGCCGTTTAGATGGGTTCGATTCCTATCTCCACCTTTTCTTTCCGGCGATTTCGCCCGTATTCCTGGTCCATGGATTGTCCGGGTTCGCGCTCTGATTTATCGGAGAGTCGCGGCCGACGGCCCGAGTCGGTGGCCCGCGCAGCGCGGCCCACACCCTCCCGTTGTGGACGCCATGGAGTCAGTGATCCGCCCGGCGGTTCCGGCCGACCTGAACGCCGTGGCCGAGATCTTCGCGCACTACGTCCGCCACACCGTGGTCACCTTCGAGGAGGCCCCGCCACCGGCGGCCGCCCACGGGTTTGACCGGCAGGCGACGCAGATGTGCTCGTCGCGCCGTTGTCGCGGCGGGGCCGGCCACCGCGCCGAGGATCTGTACACGGCGGGTGGCCGGTGGTGCCGGGGCGGTGGTGTGGCTGTGTGTCAGCTGGTCAGGATCGCGGTGACCTTGTCGAGGACGTCGGGGTTCGTCAGGAAGTCGTTGTGCTTGAGGCCGTCCGTCTCGATGTTGGTGGCGCCGTTCAGCTTGGTGCTGGTGGTCGGGGAGATCTGCTCGTCCTTGGGGGACCAGAAGGTCGTGTACCGGGTGGGACCCGGGGTCTCGGTGTCCTGGTTGAGGTGGCTGATGACCCACGAGTTGGGCGTCATGTCCTTGCACCCCTGGTCCCAGAGGGCGCAGAGGTAGCCGAGGGAGGTGCCGTGGTTGGGGCCGGCCAGGGAGATCCAGTTCGCGACCTTCTGGTTGCCGCCTCCGAACTTGATGTACCAGCGGCTCGGCAGGCTGCCCAGGCTGTGGGCGACGATGTTCACCTTGGCCGCGCCCGTCTGGCTCAGAACGTTGTCGACGTACTGGGTCAGTTCGCCGGCCAGGACCTCGTTGGTCGACCGGGAGGTGTCGTAGCCCCAGGCGAAGGCCGGGACGTCCTTCGAACGGAGGCCGGTCATCAGGGTGCCCCATACTCCGGGGTCCGCGTTGCGGCCGTGGATGAGGATGACGGGGATGTGTGCGGTGTCCGCGTGGGCCGGGACGGCGGCCCCCGGTCCGGTCAGCAGGGCCGCGGTTATGGCGGCGGTCAGGGCGGTTGCGGCGGCGGTGGTGGGGCGACGCATGTGTGCTCCGAGGTTCGTCGGCGGATGGACGGCACGGATCGTGGGGGCGCCCGCAGGATGGCGGGTGCCCCCGTGTCGCGCCAAGCGCATCATCGGCGACGGGGTGCCGAATTGGCGGAGAGCGTTCGACCTTCACTCGATCGGGTGATTTGTGGGCGCGGGTCGCACTCGTTCGAGGACCGTCCTCGGTCAGCAGCCACCCACCGACGAAGACCACCCCACCGGACGGCCGACCTGCTGGAGCTCGTTCGGGTCGCCGCCCAACCAGCCGAACCCGCCGGCGCCGACGGCTTCCTGGTTTGGCGGCGGCGGGTTCGGCCTGGGCGGTGCGCGGGTGGTCAGGTCCTGGGGGCCGGGTGGAGCCAGTGCGGTCCTGTGGTCCAGCCCAGGAGACGGCGCCCGGCGTCCGCGTCCGCGTCCGCGGCGCCGCCGCGGGCGGCCTGGCGCAGGCCGGCCAGGGCGGGGGCGAGACGGGCCGCGACGTGGGCGGGGTGGCGGGCGGCCTCCCCCCGCAGTCCGGCGATGACCCGGGCCTGCGCGGCGGGCTCGCACAGGGAGAGGTGGAACACCAGCTGGCGCCACGCGTACGCCGCGTCCTTGATGGTGGACAGCGGCCGCGGGTTGTCGTGGATCCGGGCCGTCGCGCGGCACACGGTGGTGAAGCTGCGCCAGGCCAGGTCGTCCCAGCCCGGCTCGGGGCTGATGCCGACCCGGGTGACCAGGGTGGCCAGGTTGTGGGTGGTGAGGATCTGGGCCTGCTCGATGATCTTCCCGTTGGACGCGATCGACCATCCTCCGGACACCTCGGCGCGCTGCGCGCACAGCTCGGTGAACCCGGGGGAGGAGCGGGGGCGTCGGCCTCGCGCCGGGGCCTCGTTCGCCCTGCCCGGCTTGTTCGGCTTGCCCGCCTCGGCGGTCGCGAGGTCGTGGACGGCCGCGTAGTCGATGGCGTAGTAGCGCTCGTACAGCGTGCCACCGAGCAGTTCCGGGGGGGGGGGGGGGGGGGGGGGGGGGTGTGGGGGGGGGGGGGGGGGGAGGGGGGGGGGGGGGGAGCTCTCCGCAAAAAAGAGGGGAAATCTGTCCGGGCCGGGAG
>NZ_JBWKEQ010000035.1:70969-80455 GCF_056435365.1 Kitasatospora sp. NPDC043949
TCGGCTTTCCCTCCTCGGTGCTTGGGAGCTTGGGAATGTCCGCGTAGCGAATGACGCAGCACCCCCCCCCCGTCTTCCCCCCGACAATCTCCCCCCCGCCCCGCCCCCCCCCGAGGTACTTCGGGGTGAAGGTGCCCGTGAAGATGTCCGCCGCCAGTTCCTCCACGAACGGCGCGTCGAGCTCGGCCTGCCGGGCGAGCACGCCGAGTTCGCGCACCAGCGCGTTCGGCAGGAGCGTGCCGGGGAACGCCTGTACGGCCAGTTCGCCGAGCCGGCGCAGCGCGGTACGCGCGGGTGCGCGGCCGTCCTCGCCGACGCGGTGTGCGGCCACGGCCCGTACCCAGGGCAGTTCGTCGACCCGCACCTGCCCGGTGAGGTCGCTCAGGAGCAGCGAGCGACGGTTGCGGAACGCCCGGTAGTTCGCCGTCATCAGGGTGCGCAGCGCCTCGTCCGGGTAGGACTGGGCGCCGGCCACGGCGACGAGCTGCGGGACCAGTTCGGCCAGGACCTCGGCCGAGGGCACCATGCCGCGCTCCACGAGCGTGTCGATCGGGGCGCTGAGCGCGGCTTCCACCACCTGTCGGATCGCTGCGGGCACCGGGGTGCCTGCGGGGAGACGGGTGGTGTGGCCGGCGGGGGTCGCGCGCGCCTCGTGCGCCTCGTGCGCCGAGACGTCGGCGACCAGCGGGGACACGTCGGCCACGCCCGTCTCCTGGGGCAGCCCGGAGAGGCGGCGCAGTACCAGCTGGGCGAGGTCGTGGTGCGAGGGCTGGGCTGCCTGCACGGCCTGGCGGGTGCGCAGTTCGGTGTGCCGGTCGGAGCCCGGCCGGCCGCGTCGGCGCACCATGGATGCCACCGCGTGCCGCAGCAGTCCGAGGCGGCGCGCGTCCAGCGGCCGGCCGGCGGCGGTCTCCGCCAGGGCGCCGCGCAGGATGCCGAGGTTCTCCTTCGGGTCGCGGTGCTTGGTGCAGCGGGTGTGGGCCGCGGCGAGTTCCTCGTAGCGGCGGAGCAGCACCGCGCCGCGCTCCGTCCAGGCGCTGTCGGGCGTACGCTCCAGGACCCGGCCGGCCTCGGCGGTCTCCAGCCAGTGGGCCAGCAGTTGGTCGCCGAAGGGCTGCCAGACGGTGAGCGCCTCGCGCTGCGCTTCCACGGCGGCGTTCGGCCGCCGGCCCGTGAGGGTCGTGACGGCGTCGCCGACCGTGCGCCGGTGCACCGCCTCGGCGTCCGGCGCGGGCAGCGCGGACGGCCGGGGGGTGAAGCGCAGCCGGTCGGCGAACGGCTCCAGGACGTCGACGAGTTCCAGCGCGCCGGCCGCGTCCCCGGCCCGCGCGAGCCACGCCACCGTCAGCAGCGCCGCCTCCTCCGGCACGGCGGCCTCGTAGCCGCCGCTGTCGAGCAGGTCGTACAGCCGGGACAGGCCGGGCTCGGTGAGGCAGTACGCGAAGAGCGCCCCGCGCTCGGCCGCCACCCCGGCCAGGGCCGCAGCCTCGTGCTCGTACGGCTGGAGCGGGCCCTCGGCGCTCGCGGCGGACGTGGCGAAGCCGCCCCGTACGACCTCGGGCGTCACCCAGGCGGGCAGTCCGGCCACCGGGGTGCGCGAGCCGATGGCCAGCCGGCCGTCGGCGATCCCGGCGAGCACGGCGCGCCAGCGGGCGACCCGGGCCTCGGCGCTGCGCCGGGTCTCGGCGTCGGCGTGGGAGTCGGTGTCGGAGTTGTCGTCGGCGTGGACCGTCGAGGTCAGGAATGCGAGGGCCAGGGCCAGCTGGCGCTGCGGGTAGTGCGCGGATATCCCGGCCCCGGTGGGGTGCTGCTGGTCAGCGTCGTCGTCCATAGGCCGACGTGGCAGGTCCCGCCCCTGCGCCCTCCGGGTCCAGAGCCCGGCGCTCTGCTGCTGAGCTACACGTCGATGGGCGTGAGCCTATGCGTCAGGTCGGCGGCCGTGCAACGCACTTTCGCTGTCTCCGCCGGGCTCGCGGCGTAGCCTGGCCCTTCGGGTGTCCGATGGGGGGAGCCGTCGTGTCGATCGAGTTCGTTCGCCGCCTGGACGGTCTGGTGTACCACTTCCGCGCGGACGGCGTGTTCAACGGCAGGCCGTCGTACAGGCGGGTGGACCTGGACGTGTGGTGCCGGTGGCTGCCGGAGCGGGGCTGGTGCACCGTCGGCGCCGACGGGGTCGCCAACTCCGGGCCGCTGGCGGGGCGGACGGGCGACCAGGAGCTGATCCCTCCGCTCGGCCCTTGGCGCAGCTGGAAGGCCGGCAGGTCGTACCTCTACGATCTGCGCCGCGTCGACGATCCGGGCGGTAGCGGTACTGCTGGTGCTGATGGCACTGATGGGACTACTGGCGGTACCGGCGGTACCGGCGTTACCGGCGTTACTGCTTGACAGGGTGCGTAATACTGTAACGCGCATCCCAGCAGCTCGGAGCACCACATGCACCCCTTCCTCGACCACCCCGGGCCGCTCGCCTTCGCACACCGGGGCGGTGACCTCGGCCACCCCGAGAACTCGCTCGCCGCCTTCGCGGCCGCCGTCGCCCTGGGGTACCGCTACCTCGAAACGGACGTGCACGCCACCCGCGACGGCGCGCTGGTGGCCTTTCACGACACCCGCCTCGACCGGGTCACCGACCGCACCGGTGCGGTGGCCGACCTGCCCTGGGACACCGTCAGGCAGGCCCGGATCGGCGGCACCGAACCCGTGCCGCTGCTGGAGGACCTGCTCGACGCGTTCCCCGGGGCCCGCTTCAACGTCGACGTCAAGGCGGCGGCCGCCGTCGGGCCGCTGGTCGAGACGATCCGTCGGACCGGCGCCTGGGACCGGGTCTGCGTCGGCGGCTTCTCCGACAGCCGCCTCGCCGCCGTCCGCGCCGCCGCGGGCCCCCGGCTGGCCACCTCGCTCGGCCCGCGCGAGGTGGCCCGGCTGCGGCTGCGTTCGCTGGCCGGGCCGCTGCTGCGGGGGCGTGGGGCGCGCTCCTGGGCGCAGTTCGGGTCGCGGTTCGGGTCGCGGTTCGCCGGGGCGCCGTTCGCCGGGGTGTGCGCGCAGGTGCCCGAGCGGCACCGGGGCGTCCGGGTCGTCGACCGGGCCTTCGTGCGCGCCGCCCACCGCCTCGGCCTCCAGGTTCACGTCTGGACTGTGGACGATCCCACACGGATCAGGGCTCTCCTCGGCCTCGGTGTGGATGGCATCATGGCCGATCGCATAGACGTCCTGCGGGACGTCCTCGGCGAGCGCGGCTGCTGGAGCGACGGCAGCACCGGCTCCAGCACGGTGATGGGATCCCCATGACGAGCACCACGGACAACCTGCCGGACCGTCTCCCGGACGATCTGCCGGACGGCCCGCCGGAGCGCGAGGCGGCCGCCGCCGATGACAGCGCCCTGCGCCGGATACGGTTCGGCTGGTACGTCAACGACTGGGCCAACGCAGCCTTCTCGGCCACCGTCCTGACGGTGTTCCTCGGGCCGTACCTGACGACCGTCGCCAAGAACGCCGCCGACGCGGCCGGCGACGTGCACCCGCTCGGACTGTCGGTGCGCGCCGGGTCGTTCTTCCCGTACACGGTCTCCTTCTCCGTGCTGCTCTCGGTCGCGGCGATGCTGCTGACCGGCACGGTCGCGGACCGCACCGGGCGGCACAAGGAGCTGATGTGCGGCTTCGCCTACGTCGGCGCGGTCGCCACGATGGGGATGTTCCTCCTCGACGGCGACCGCTACCTCCTCGGCGGCGCACTGCTGGTGGTCGCCAACATCGCGTACGCGGTGTCGGTCGCCCTCTCCTACGCCTACCTTCCTGGCCTGGCCACCCCCGACGAGCGCGACGCGGTCTCCTCCAAGGGCTGGGCCTACGGCTACGCGGGCGGCGGACTGCTGCTGATCGCCAACCTGGCGCTGTTCCAGGGCCACGACGCGCTCGGCCTGTCCTCCGGCACCGCCGTGCGGATCTGCCTGGCCTCGGCCGGCCTGTGGTGGGCGCTGTTCACGCTCGTCCCGATGCTGCGGCTGCCCTCCCGGGCGGGCGCGGCCCCCGACCGCACCCCGGTCGTGTCCGGCCGTACCCCGGCTGCGCCGGACCGGCCCGCCGCCACGCCGGACCGGCCCGCCGCCGGCAGCCTGCGCGAACTCGCCCGCACCCTGCGCGGGATGCGTCAGTACCCGCTCACGCTGCTCTACCTGGGCGCCTTCCTCTGCTACAACGACGGCATCCAGACCGTCGTCTCCCAGGCCTCGCTCTACGGCAGCGAGGAACTCGGCATGGACCAGACCTCGTTGGTCGCGGCCGTGCTCCTGGTCCAGATCGTGGCGATCGGCGGCGCGCTGCTCCTCGGCCGGATCGCCCGCCGCTACGGCGCCAAGCGGACCGTCCTCGGATCCCTGGTCGGCTGGGTGGCCACCCTCGCCCTCGGGTACTTCATTCCCGCTCACCAGCCCGTCTGGTTCTTCGTCCTGGCCTGCATGATCGGCCTGGTGCTCGGCGGCAGCCAGGCGCTCTCCCGCTCGCTGTTCTCCCACCTCATCCCAGCCGGCCGGGAGGCCGAGTACTTCAGCGTCTACAAGGTCAGTGACCGCGGCACCAGTTGGATGGGCCCGCTGCTCTTCGGCCTCGCCTACCAGATCACCGGCAGCTACCGCTCGGCGATCATCTCCCTGCTGGTGTTCTTCCTCATCGGCTTCGTCCTCCTGCTGAAGGTCCCCGTCCGCCGCGCCATCGAGGCCGTCGGCAATCCCGTTCCCGAACGGCTCTGACGCCCCCGGCCCGGCCGCGCCTACGGCTGGCGGCTGCTTCTGCCGCCGTCGAGGGCTTACGAACCGGGGAAGAGCCGGCCGAGGTGGTAGCGCAGGACCGCCACCGCGTCGTCCGCCGTCCGCTGGCCGAGGAGGACGCTCAGGCCCAGGCCGGCGGAGACCGCCAGGAGGACGACGGCCTCCTGGCGGGCGTCCATGCGCGGATCGGTGTCCCCGGCCTGCCGGGCGGCGGTCAGCTGGCCGACCAGGAAGTCCTCCATCTCGTTGGGCGCCGCGAGGAACGACTGCCCGGCGAGCGCGGGGTCGGTGATGGAGAGCACCGCGTACTCGGTGTAGACGAGGTGGAAGGTCCGGCTCTCCTCGTCCGTCGGCACGGACTCCAGCAGCACCGCCTCGACGATGTCGCGCGGTGACGCTGAGGGCCCGGCCGCCCCGGCGCGGTCGCGGACCCGTTCCTCGACCCGTCCCTGGATCCGTCCCTGGACCCGCTCTTGGATCCGCTCGCCCATCCGTGCGGCCAGGCGGGTGAGCGCCGCGAGCAGCAACTGCTCCTTGGTGTCGAAGTAGTACTGCACGAGCCGCACCGAGACACCCGCCTCGATCGCGACGGACCGCATGGTGACGGCGTGCAGCCCGGTGTCCGCCGCCGTGCGCAGCAGGGCGTCGATGATGTGGGCCCGTCGCTCCTCGTGATCCACCAGCTTCGGCATCGGGTTCCCTCCAGACGTTTTTATGGTACAAACATACCATCAAGTGCTGCTGTTTCGTGCATTCCGAGCACCGGGAGGGACCATGACCAGGACCAGCGTCGGACACTTCGTCAGCGAGAAAGCCCGAACGAAGTTCCTTGAGGCCTACGACCGCGCGATGGAGCTGTGGCCGGCCCCCCGCCGGGAACTCGATGTCGAAACCAGCTACGGCACCGTCCACGTCCACCACTACGGACCCGAAACCGGCGAACCGATCGTGCTGCTGCACGGCCACGCCGGACACCCGTCCAACTGGTACCCGCAGATCGCCGCCCTGGGCGAACACCACCCGGTCTACGCGATCGACACGCTCGACGACCCCGGCCGCAGCGTCCAACGCGCCGTCGCGGCCGGCTCCGAGGAGAACGCGGCCTGGCTCGGCGAGGTCTTCGCCGGCCTCGGACTCGACCGCATCCACCTGGTCGGCCTCTCCTACGGCGGCTGGCTGACCCTCAACCAGGCCATCCACGCACCCGAACGCCTCGCCTCGATCGCGCCGATGGACCCCGGCGGCATCGAGAAGGTCCCCGCCCGGTTCTACGCCCACATGATCGGCGGCCTGTTCGGCATGCTCGCCCCGCGGCCGCTGCGCCCCGCGCTCGGGCGCCTGCTCGCCAACCCCGCACTCAGCTCGCCGCCCGAGATGATCGCCCCCCTGATGCTCGGCATGCGCAGCTACAAGCCGAACACCCGCCCCGCCGCCAGGCCGTTCACCGACGAGGAACTGAGTTCCATCCGCCTGCCCACCCTCGTCCTGCTGGGCAGGCGCAGCGCTCTGCTCCGCCCGCGTCACGTCCTCCAGCGGGTCACCGCGCTGATCCCGGGAGTCCGGGCCGAGATCGTGCAACGAGCCGGTCACGGCCTCAACCTGGAACGCCCCGAGCTGGTCAACGAACACCTGCTGCAGTTCATCACCTCCTCCCGGCAGCAGACCCGGAGCTGACGGGCGGCCTCCATCGCCGGGTTGGCGGCTGACGCCGAATCCGCAGAAGCCGCAGAATCCGCAGAAGGGCTGCCCTCGGAGGGGCGGCCCTTCTGCTTGCCGCACGGGCCTGAACAGGGTGCTCGCCGACCTGCCACCGTGGCCAGGGGAGACGGGTCGCCCGGGCGGTCTGCCACCCGGCCGTGCGGGCCGGGGGGACCGCTCCGCTACCGGCGTGGGCCGTAGCTCCAGTAGTGGTCCGGGTAGTTTCCGCAGGGGTACTGCATCAGTGGGGCGCGCGGGGCGGTGCTGCCGTAGGAGACGGCGAGACACTGGTGGCTGTTGCCGTTGACGAGGCGGATGCCTTTCGGCCACTTCTCGATTCTCCAGGACTGCCCGGGGTCGTTCTTGCACGCGGACTGGATCACCCGGGCGTCGGCCTCGGTGCTGGAGTCCTGGACCGCGAGGCACAGGGCACTGTTGTAGCTGACGAGCCGGTAGTAGGTGTTGCCTTCGGCGTCCGTGAAGGTCTTCTGGCTCTCCCAGAAGTGGTCTGGGTAGTCCCCGCAGGGGAACTGCTGGGCTTCCTGGCCTTCCTCCCGGGTGCCGCCGGATGTGGCCACGCACTGCAGGCTGTTGCCGTTCTTGATGGAGACGGACCCCGTCGGCGGGACCATCGGGGTTCCGCCGAGCCGGTCGGGCGTCCAGGGTTCCGCCGTCGGCGGCGATATGGAGCTGGGCGACGGCGAGGACTTCATGGGCGCGCGGTTCCCGTCCGAAGGGGAGGGGACGACGGATTCCGGTGGGGTGCTGGACCCTGCGGTGGGGGTCGGCGTACCGGCCGGTGCCGGTACCAGCGGCGCGCTCCCCGGTCCGGCGGTCCGAGGATCGGCCGGTGAGGCGGGCGGCGGGACGGTCGGTGGGACGGCCGGTGAGGCGGTCGGTGAGATGGACGGCGAGGCGGTCGGCGGCGTGCTGGGTGCCGACGGCGAGGGGCTGTCCCCCGCCGGCGCCGAGGGGCCTGCGCCCGCGCCGGCCGCCCGGGTGAGCGCGTCGACGGGGGCGGGCGCCGCGCCGAGCCGTATGCCCACCAGCACCCCGGCCAACACCAGCGCCCCGGCCAGGAGCACCGCGGTCGCCCCCATGGCCGCACCGGTCCGGGCCGTGCGATGCCGCCGCGCATCGGCGGGCCCTCCCCGCAGCGGCCCTCCTCGCAGCGGCCCCACGAGCGGCGGCCCGATGACCGTGGGGCTGATGACCGCGGGGCCGTTGGGCGGGGGGCCGAGCGCGAGCGGGCTGGTCGGCGGGTTGTCCGGGGCCCGGACCAGTTCGCCGCGGACAATCCCGGACCCGGCCGCGGTGGGCCGGACCATCCGGCTCACCTCCCGGCACTGGTCGGCCAGTGCTTCCCGCACCTCCACGAGGTCGGCCTCCAAGCGCCGCAGCACCGGCAGGTGCGCCTGGACCCCGCCGTCCACCACCAGCTCCGCACCCGGCTGCTGACCACCGTCGTCCTGGGCCCGCGCCCGCTCCTGGTCGACCAGGAGCCCGACGGTGTCCTCCTCCCAGCCCGCCGTCCGCTGCACCTGGCACGCGTCCTCCCTGATGCGCCGCACCTCGGCCAGGCAACGCGTCGCCTCCCGCAGCCGGGACCGCCGCGACTGCGCCGCGTACCCGCCGTCCGAGACCCGTCCACCGGGACCCGCCCCGTCCTCGGTGCCGGCGCTCAGCTCGCCCCGCAGTTCGGCCACGATCGCCACCAGCACGCGGATCAGGTCCTCGGCCTGGGCCACGCCCGCCTCGGCCTGGCGCTGCGCCTGCCGGGCCCGTTCCAGGGCCTGCCGCGCGGCCGACCGCCCTTCCGCGTGCGAGGGGGCTGTCCCGGCCGCCGCCCGGCCGGCCTGCTCGTGCAGGGCGCGGGCGCGGACGAGCAACACCGTTCGGGCCTGCGGGTCCACCGCGCAGTCGTGGACCAGCCGTTCGAGCAGGTGCCACGGAATGTCTTTCTCCGCGGAGCGGTACTCGCTCCAACTGGTCTTGCTGGCCGGGTACCGCTGAGCGAGCTCGCGGACCGTGGCCCCGCCCGTCACCTCCCGTACGAACCGGGCCAGGGCGTTCGCCTGTTCCGTCTCTCCCTTGAGCTGTCCCTGCGGTCGTCCAGCACTACCCACCGTGCCTCCTGTCCTGTCCGACCCTTTGTCCGGTCCTGTCCGGCGGCCGAAGCGGGATTGTCCGCCGCTCACCTGGGCCGTGTCGGTTTTTTGTTGATGGACAATCAAATTAGCCCGCACGGTGGAGTCTCCATCGGATCTTCGGACACTTCAAGGTCCCGTGACGCGGCCCCCCACGGCGGCGTTCCGGACCGGGAACCCGAAGACGGAGCCGGGGGCCGACGGCACCACCGCCACGAACGGGGGACGTGGCGGCACCGATGGACCGGCCCCCCGTACCCGTCGCACCGAAACGCACCCGAACCGGGATCCGCCCCGCCTCGGGGCGTTCGGACTCCAGGAGGAAGACCATGAAGACTCGACGCATCCTCACCACCCTGCTGCTCGCGGGGACGGTGGCCACCGCGACGCTGGCCGTGTCGCCCGCCGCGCAGGCCGCGCCGAACAACCCGAACTGCCTCGGCGCCAGGGCCTTCTGCCTCTGGTACAACGCCAACCAGAGCGGCTCGGTGGCCGGTTGGGACCTGAGTACCGGGTTCAAGGGCTTCGACAACCTCGCGAACGCCGGCGCGTTCCTGACGCCCGGCCCCGGACAGGGCACCGCGGTGAAGAACAACGCGGCCTCCGCCACCTACCAGTACCCGGGCCACTGCGTCGGCAACGTCCAGGTGTTCTACAACGAGAACTGGTCCGGGCCCTCGGACCTCATCGTGGCCTGCGGCAACGGCAACCTGGTGAGGACGAAGAACGAGGACGCCTCGTTCCTCGTCAACGGCTGACCGCAGCAGCACCCCGGGGGGGGGGGGGGGGGGGGGGGGGGGGGGGGGGGGGGGGGGGGGGGGGGGGAGGGGGAGAGGGGGGGGGAGGGAGCGGGGGGACGAGGGGGGGGGGAAGCGGGG
>NZ_JBWKEQ010000035.1:80465-91310 GCF_056435365.1 Kitasatospora sp. NPDC043949
TCTTCGGCACATGCCAACCACCAGAGCCACCGGATAATCTTCCCGGTTTGCGAGGCCCCCCCGGCGGCGCAGAGATTCGAGGCCACGTCACCATGAACGCACCACGGCTCGCCGCCCCGCTCGCGGCCCCGCTCGTAGCTGTCGTCACCTGCTGCCTGTTGCTCGCCTCCTGCTCCACTTCCACGAGCGGAGGGGGCGCCACCGGCACGCCGCCCTCCGCCGCCGCCGTCACGTCGGAGGCCGTACCCGGGGTCACACCTGAGGTCACACCTGAGGTCACACCTGATTTCACGCCCGGGGCCGCCACCGACGGCCCCGCCGTCATCTCCCTGCCGCTGGACCCGTACTTCCTCCCGCCCGCCGACGAGGCCCGGTTGCACACCGCCCTGGACCGATTGGTCGCCGACTGCCTGCGAAGCGCCGGCCTCCAACCGCCCGCCCCGGCCGGCGTCCAGGCACCCCTGCTGGGCCGGTACGAACGGCGCTACGGTCTGACCAGCGCCACCGGCGCCCGCACCGTCGGCTACCACCTGCCCGACCACCCGGCCCCGACGCAGGCACCGCTCTCCCCGGCACAGATGAAGGCGCTCACCGGCCCGCAGGGCTGCCAGGAGTCCGCCGCGCGGCGGATCACCGGCACTACCGGCTACCCGGGAGACGCCTACGTGGTCCGGTCGGCCAACCAGGAGTCCTTCGAGCAGTCGGCGAAGACGCCGGAGGTCGTGGCCGTCGTCACCGCGTGGTCCCGGTGCATGAAGCGGGCGGGGTACGACTACGCGACGCCGCTCCAGACCGGCACCTGGCCGTCCGAACGAGCCACCGGCGAGGAACGGACGACCGCCCTCGCGGACGTCGTCTGCAAACAGGAGACCGGGCTCGTCCGGATCTGGAACGAGGCCGAGACCGCCGTCCAGCGCACCCTGATCCAGCAGAACGCCACCGCGTTCGACGGCGTTCTGGCCGAACGGCGGCGCATGCTCAGCGAAGCGGACGCCGTCCTCGGCCGCCCCGAACCCGGACCGTAGCGTCGTCGTTGCCGTTGCCGCTGCCGTCTTCGACCGCACTCGGCCGAAACGCGGTGTCACATTTCCGCCAGCGCAGGTGTCTCGCCCACGAGAGAGTCGGCGACGGTTCGTGTTCCTGATCGCGGACCTGTTCGTCCGGCACTTCGCGAAAGGCACAGCGCATGCACGTCGTCCCCGGGCTCAAGGTCCTGTACTTCGGAACTCCGGTGGTGCTGATCAGCTCACTCAACGAGGACGGCACGGCGAACCTCGCGCCGATGTCCTCGGTGTGGTGGCTGGGCCAATCCTGCATGCTCGGTCTCGGCAACAACGGCCAGACCACCGCGAACCTGCTGCGGGAAGGCGAGTGCGTGCTCAACCTGCCCTCGTCGGCGATGGTCGATGCCGTCGACCGGATCGCGCTCACCACCGGGAAGCCGGTCGTGGCGGACTACAAGGTGAAGCAGGGCTACCGGTACGAGCCGGAGAAGTTCTCGGTCGCGCAGTTGACCGAGCAGGCGTCGGACCTGGTCCGGCCCCCCAGGGTCGCGGAATGCCCGGTCCAGCTGGAGTGCAAGGTCGTCTCGGCCCACCCCTTCGGCGGTCCCGAGCCGCACGCGACCGCCTTCGAGGTCGAGGTCCTTCGCGCCCATGTCGAGGAGAGCCTCGTCATCCCCGGGACGCACTACGTGGATCCGCTCGGCTGGGATCCGCTGATCATGAAGTTCTGCGAGTTCTTCGGCGGGGGAGCCAACGTTCACCCGTCGAGGCTCGCCGAGGGCTGGAACATGCCGCACCAGCTCCAGTCGACGACCGTCTGAGCGGGCATCTGGAGATTGCGTCGGCGTCCGGATCGTGCTGCGTTTCGTTCGTCCTCCTACCAGAGGGTGGCCGGTCCCGCGAGGACCCAGCCGGCGTTGGTGGGCTTCACCCAGAAGCTCAATGACACCTCGATGATCCGCGCGCGGTAGGTGATCTCGACGTAGAAGCCGGTGCCCTCGTGGCCCCTCGGGGATCCGGCCGGCTCGGAGCAGACTGAAGTAGCGACAGACGACCGCTTCGACGTCGGCTTTGGCAGGGCGCTCCGTCCAGATCTTCACCGTGGGATTTTAAGGGAGCGCCTTACGGATCCCGCTCTCAGCACGGGAAGTCGGCCGGTCCGACTTCCCGTGCTGCGAAAGCCCCAAGCGCCGCTGCCAAGCCCTGTCCCGGAGTTCATCACTCCAGTCTGCTCACATCACTGCCGCCTGGTGACCGTTCCCTGCCGATCACACTGCCGTGGCCCCTGCCAGGGCCCTGGCGATGACCGGCGCCTTCGTGGCCAGTGGGCTACCGACCGCGGCGGTTGTCCTCCCAGTCGTCGAACCAGCGGAGCCAGATGGGCGTGCCGACACCGCGGTGCCACTGGTCGCGAGCGGCTTTCTCCAGCTCCGGGGTCGTCAGACCCTCCTCGTGCTCCAGCCAGTCGATGTACCACTCGCCGAAGCCGGCCGGTCGCCCCGCATCCGTCAGCAGCGGGTTGAGGCGATCGCAGGTCGGCCGGCCGTCGAACCACATACTGCCGCGATCCGGACCGCTGACGATGAGCAGGGTGCTGAAGTTGTGGCCATGGCCCGCCAGAAACACACCGCCCGTGACCCGGTCCCGTTCCGCCGCCTCCACGGCCTCGTTCCGAGCGTCCCGGGCGGCTTCGAAGTCGGCAGGGTTGGCGTAGTCCTCTTCCCGTACGAACTTCTCCCACACCTCGTCACTCGCCGCCAGCGCGGTGTCGTGATCGGGGAACGGCACGTGCAGCCGCTCCAGTTGGGTGTCCGCGTCCTCTGCCCAGTGCCATCCGTCGGGTCCCCGCCGCAACTCCCTGGGCCACCGTCCACCCGCACTCACCCGCAGCAGGAACTCCCGGTAGTCCGCCGGAAACGTGATCCCGAACTGCCGCTCCGCCTCCACCACCTGGACTTCGGTCAGCGGCGCAGCCAGCTCAGCCCCCGGCCCGCTCCACCCCTGCTCCTCGCGCACCGCGCGTACCCGCCCCCGGACGTCGTCCCAGTCAATGCTCTGCATGATCGGCCAGGATATGACCTTGGTGTTTCAAGGCCCTGGCGGCCGGGGGTGCTGCTGAGGATCTGATTCAGGCGGTGATTCGAGGCACTGCTGAACACCTGGGACGGGGGGTTCGACCTCAGCTCCGTCTGGGCGGATGTGGGCCCGGAGTCCCGTGGATACGTCGGCCGAGGCCGTCGACTTGGTCGGCAAACCGAAACCGAGACCACGGAACGACGATGGCCCGGGCCGCTGAGCGGGCCGGGCCATCGTTTGTCTTGGTGGGGGTGGGGTCAGGGGGTGGGGCGGAGGGTGGCGGTGGTGGTGCGGGCCAGCCAGACGCCCAGGAGGGCTTGGAGGAGGCTGATCAGGAGGGTTGCGGTGATCATCAGGGAGGCGAGGGCCGGGAGGCCGGCGAGGGCGGCGAGGGTGCGGGCGGTGCCGGCCACGGCTTCGCCGGTGGCGGCGCGCCACAGGAGGGGGGCGGCCCAGCCGGCGAGGGCGGCTGTGGTGGCGGTGAGGACGGCGGTGCGGGCTCGTTGGCCGCGCAGGGCGGTGACTGCGCCGAGGGCGAGGCCGCAGAGGAAGGGGAGGTACCAGAGGGAGTAGAGGGAGCCGAGGGCTATGACCACGGTGGCGAGGAGGGTGGGGAGGAGGGTGCGGAGGTGGGGGGTCGTCATGGTGGTCAGGCTCCCGGTCGCAGGGTCCACACCTTGGTGGAGGCGGGTTGGTCGGCGGCCATCAGGAGCGGCGGGTTTCGGCCCTCCCACCAGTACGGGATGAAGTTCCGGTACCAGGGTGAGGCCGGGTTCTCGCTCTGGCCGCCGGGGTAGACGGCCTGCGCGGTGGCAGTGTTCGGGCCCTTCCAGTCGACGACCATGCGCCAGCTCGGGCCGAAGGTGGAGTTCATGCCGCCGTCGGCCGCGTTGACGGTCCAGCGGTCGCCCTCGGCGGGCTCGGGGCCGTAGCCGAGGGCTTCGGCGCCGGTGAGGGAGGGGATCTGCCGGGTGTGGACGCGGTCCCAGGTCCAGGTGGCGGGGTCGTTGCCGAGGTCCTGGGACAGTTCGGAGACGGCTTGGGCGAAGGCGGTGCGCATGGCGTCCGTCGCGGTGCGGGTCGGGCCGCCGGGGGAGGTGAAGGCCGGGTTGGTCGGGTCGTGCAGGGTCCAGGCTTCGAGGTTCTCGTCGAGGCTGGGCAGGGCGCTGGAGACCTTGAGGTACAGGCGGTCGCGTTCGACCGGCACCTTGGCGTGGTTCCACCAGGGCTGGAAGGTGGTCTCCAGGTAGTCGTTCCAGAAGGTCCACCAGATCGGGCCGCCGGCGACGCCGGGTTTCATGGTGTGGTCCCAGCGGTTCAGGACGTCGAGGGCGGCCTGTTGGCGGGGGTCGAGCTTCTGGTCGGCCAGGGCGGTCTTCAGGTGCGGCAGGATGACGGTGGCGAGGTAGTCCGTGACGTCGTTCTGCAGGGTGGTGAAGTCCGCGCTGGTCATCGCCTGGTGGCTCTCCAGGTACTGGTAGATCCGGTTGGCCCGGTAGCCGTTGTCGAAGGCGTTGAGCGTGGTGCCGATGTAGTACGGGTAGTCGGCGGAGACGGGGCGCTGGTTGGCGGTCGCGACCACGTGGTTCGGCGGGTTGTAGACCTGCGGGGTGGCGTCGAAGGGGATGGCGCCGACCACGTCGTACTCGCCGGTGCCGGGCAGCGGGAACCAGGGGTTGCCGCCCTTGGTCAGGGGGAAGTACCCGGCGGCGACCACGCCGATGTTGCCGCCGCCGTCGGCGTAGGCGAAGTTGAGCGTGGGGGCGTGCCAGTCGGCGAGCGCGGTGCGGAACTCCTGGTAGTCGCGGGCCTTGTTGACGGAGAGCAGGACGGCCAGGTCGGGGGAGGGGATGTTGCCCATCCAGCTGACCGAGGTGGTCTGCCCGGCCCGGGTCAGGACCGGCCCGTGCACGGTGAGGTCCACGGCGAGGTGTTCGGTGTCGCCGCCCCGGACCGGGATGGTGTACTCCACCCGCTGCATCGGGTGCCACGCGTTGTTCCAGAAGTACTGGCCGGGGTGGTCGGGGCTGGTCTGCTCGCTGTAGAAGACCGTCGACTGGTTCTGCCCGTCGGTCAGGGACCAGGAGATGTTGGCGTTGCGGCCGATCAGCACGCCGGGCATGCCGGCCATGCTGGCGCCGGTGACGTCGGTCTCCGGCGAGGACAGCGCGATCTGGTACCAGTACGAGGGCAGGGTCATCGGCAGGTGCGGGTCGCCGGCGAGCATCGCGTTGCCGCCCGCCACGGCCGGGCCGTTCGCCGCCCAGGCGTTGCTGTCCGGGAAGGTGTGGACCTGGGTGGCCGGGAGCGCGCGGATGGTGTCCAGCAGGGTGTGGGCCGCGGTCGCCTCCCCGGCGGGGTCGGGCTTCCCGGTGGGGGCGACGGGCGCGGGGCGCGGCTCCGACCGGTTGGCGGCGGCTTGGCCGTCGGGCCCGGCGGTGTTGACGTTCGGGGGCAGCGGCGCGATGCCGAGGTCGCGGTACGGTCCGACGTCGTACGGCCGTTGGTCGTTGGGCGCGTGGACCGGGAACCAGTCCATGGTGCGCTCCTCGCCGAGGGACTCCCGGAAGATCGCGTAGTCCAGCGGGGTGCTGGTGAAGTCCATGCTCTGGGTGAGGAGTTCCTGGATGACCAGGCTGTCGACCGGGGTCCAGTCGGCCGGGTAGACGCCGGTGAGGGAGAAGATGGCCGGCCACTGCCCGTTGTGGCGCAGCTCGGAGATCCAGGCGTTGACTCCCCGGGTGTAGCTGGTGAGGGCGCGGCCCGCCGGGCTGTCGGGCGCGGTGGCGGCCCAGGTGGCCTCGGCGGTGCGCAGGAGTCCCATCTGGAGTTCGAAGCGGTCGGACTCGACGCTCCCGGGCCCGTTGAGTTCCGCCAGGCGTCCGCGTCCGGCGCGCCGCTCCAGGTCGAGCTGGGCGAGCCGGAAGCGGGCGTGCAGGTAGCCCTGGGCCTGGAACAGGTCGGTGTCGGAGGCGGCCTTGACGGTGGGGACGCCGTTGTCGTCGAAGGCGACCGTCACCGGCGCGTTCAGGCCCGCCAGGGTGAGGGTCTCGGTGTGCGGGAGTTCGGCGCCGGCGGCGGAGTCCCACGCACCGGCCCCGGGGACGAGGGCGGTTCCGAGGGCCGGGACGGGCCCGATGCCCAGCGCGAGCAGCGCGAGGACCAGGCCGGAGACTACGGCTGCCACCGCCGCGTGGGTGGCTGTGCGTATGCGCCGCGGCAAGTTGACTCCAGGGGTGCGAGGTTGGGCGGGGTGAAGGGGGCTGGGGTCGAGGCAGGGGGGCTCAGGGAGCCGTCAGGACCAGAAGTCGGCCATCGTGCGGTGGATGCCCTCGACGGTGGCCCGGAGCTCGGGGTGCCCGGGGACCGTGCCGTAGACCGTGCCGATCAGCCACTCGGTGCCGGCCCGCCAGTCGGCCCGCCAGGACGGGTCGATCGTGGCGTCCACCAGGTCCACCCCGGGGAGGTGGTGGAGGCCGTCGAGCACCTCGCCGGGGCCGGGGGCGAGGCCGTCGGCGGGCGGGGAGATGAAGTACTGGAACGCCACCTTCGGGCAGCCTGCGCCCAGGGCGAGCACCGGCTGGGGCGGGTCGAACGCGCCGAGTGCCAGCCGGAGGGCGAGGGCGAGCAGGTCCGTCCCGGCGGAGCGCTTGAGGACGTCCGAGACGTGCCCGCCCAGGCGGCCGTTGACCTCGATCAGCCGCGGCCCGTCGGGGGTGAACTTGATCTCGGTGTGGGTGACGCCCTCGCGGATACCGAGCGCCCGCAGCGCGCGCTGCTCCAGGGCCACGACCTCGTCGGCCAGGCCGGCGGGGAGCAGGGCCGGGGTGAAGTAGCCGGTCTCCCGGAACGGGGGGGCCAGTGGCAGCTTGCCGGTGACCGCGACGGTGCGGATCTCGCCGTCGCGGATCGCGGACTCGACCGAGACGTAGTCGCCCCAGAACTCCCCCACCACGGTGGGGTCGCTCACCAGGTACTCCTCCAGCACGAACACCGCCGGGCTCGCCACGCCCTCGGTGAACTCGGCGTACCGGTCGGCCAGTTCGGCGGCGGTGCGGACCAGGCAGGTGTCCACGCTGCCGGCGCCCGAGCGGGGCTTGAGGACGGCGGGCAGCCCGGTCGCGGCGAGGGCCGGGCCGAGGTCGGCGGCGGAGTGGACCGTCCGGCAGGCGGTGGCCTGTACGCCCGCCGCCGCCAGGGCCTCGCGCTGGCGGAACTTGTCGACCAGGACCTCGACGGTGGCGCGGTCGTGGAACGGCACTCCGCACCGCGCGGCCACGGCGGACGCCGTCCGGAGCAGGTGGTCACTGAAGGTGATCACTCCGGAGGCGCCGAACTCGGCGGCCCGGTCGCACAGTTGCTCCTCGGTCAGGCCGGACGTGTCCACCACGGTGACCGACTTCGGCAGCTGGGCCAGGTCGGCGGCCACCTTCGGGTCGCCGAGGTCGCCGAAGAAGACCGCCGTGCACAGCCGCCGCCCGGCGGTCAGGACCCCGCGCGCGGTCGCCGAGCCCCGGCCGTAGACGACCAGCAGCACCGGGGGCGTCGGGGACGAAGGGGGCGTAGGGGACTCCGGGGGCGCCGGGTGGTCCGTCGGGTTCGAGCCGCCCATGTCAGCGCTCCTGCGGCTGGTTCGGGCTGAACGCCGCGCGCTCGGCGGCGACGGACCGGTGCTCCCAGGCCTCCCGGTCGCGCAGGTAGAGCGGCCGGTCGGCGACGACGGCCCGGGTCTCGGCCGAGCCCGCCGAGAGCCGCCACCGCACCGAGCCGGTGACGTGCGCCGAGCAGACCTCGATGAACGCCTGGCTGGCGCGGCGCAGTTCGCCGAACCAGCGGCCCTCCAGCGCCTCGCGGACCCACAGCTGCTCCTGGTTCAGCTTCTCCCGCAGCAGCTCGGCGGAGAGGGTGGCCGTCTCCAGGTGGCGGCGCGAGCGCAGCAGCAGCCAGGCGGCGGGCATCTCGCGGATCTCCAGCACCTTCGGCCCGTGGCCCAGGTGTTCGAGCCCGCTGTACCGGCCGAGGCCGTGCGCGCCGACCAGGTGGTTGAGGGTGTCGATCAGCTCGGTCAGCGGCAGCCGGCGGCCGTCCACCGCGACCGGACGGCCGGCCTCGAAGGCGACCTCGACGGCCTCCGGGGCCTCGGCGGGGCGCAGCGCGCTCCACTGGTAGAGCCGCTCGGGCACGGCGTGGTCCTCGGGGTCGTCGAGGATCCCGGACTCGAACTCCCGGCACCACAGGTTGGAGTCGCCGCTGACCAGCCGCTCGCTCAGCTGCTCCAGGCCGGCTTCCTTGAGCTCGCGCATCTTCTGGTCCCGGTCCACCGGGTCCAGGTCGTACGGGCTGCCGTAGCGTCCGGCGAAGCCGAGCAGTTCGAGGGCGCCGTTGAGCCGGCGCAGGGTGTTCTGGGAGCGGTTGGCGGTGTGCAGCACGGTGGTGGCGCCGAGTTCGCGGGCGGTGTCGACGGCGACCTTGGCGATCAGCGGGCGGCTGAGCGAGGAGCTGACCGGGTGGGTGTCGAGGTAGACGGCGTGCGCGGCGATGGCCGGGCGGACGTAGTCCTCGGCGAACTCCTGCCGGCCGTCGACCAGGTGCAGCCGGATGCCGAGCCGGTCGGCGATCCGCTGCTTGTGCTCGCTGCTCTCGTCCTCGCCGAGGTCGACGCTGACGGCGTGGACGTTGCGGGCGCCGGCCCGGGCCAGGCGGTGCAGCAGGTAGCTGCTGTCCAGCCCGCCGCTGAACAGGGTGACGACGGGGGCCGACGGATCGCGGGCGATCGCGTCGAGCTCGCCGAAGGAACGGACGACCTGGGCAGTCACCGCGATCCCTCCGGTCCCTGCTCGGCCAGGGCGGCGGTGAAGGCCGTCACCGTGGGCTCGTCGTACATCAGGTGCATCGGGACCTCGACGCCGAGCAGCGCCTCCAGCTTGCGGGTGGCGCGGACCACCTTGAAGGAGTCCCCGCCGATCTCGAAGAAGTCGTCGTCCGGGCCGATGGCGGGCAGTCCGAGGACCTCGCACCAGACCGTGGTGACGGTGGCGGCCACGCCGTCGCCGGGCGGTGCTTGCGGTTCGTCGGTGACGGCGGGCAGGACGGCCCCGGCCCGCTCGGTCAGCAGGGCGCGGTCCAGCTTGCCGTTGGCGGTCAGCGGCATCGAGTCGACGGTGGCCAGCGACGCCGGGACCATGTACGAGGGCAGGGCGCCGCGCAGCGTCTCGCGCACGGCGGCGGTGACGCTCGCGGGCTCGGCGCCGGGTGCGAGCACCAGGAAGCCGACCAGCCGGGCGTCGCTGCCGCGGCCGTGGGCCACCACGGCCGCCTGCCGGACCTCGGGCACCCGCAGGGCGGCGGACTCGATCTCGCCCAGTTCGATCCGGTAGCCGCGGATCTTCACCTGGAGGTCGACCCGGCCCAGGAACTCCAGGCCGCCCACCGGGTGGGTGCGGACCAGGTCGCCCGAGCGGTAGAGCGGGCCGGGGCCGTCGCCGAGGTGGTCCGGGACGAAGCGCTCCGCGGTGAGCTCGGGCCGGTTGAGGTAGCCGAGGGCGAGGCCCTCGCCGCCGATGTAGAGCTCGCCGGGCTCGCCGTCCGGTACGGGCTTGCCGTCCTCGTCGAGGATCCACAGGGTGGTGTCCTCGATGGCCGGGCCGATGTAGACGGTGTCCAGGCCGGGGTCGCGCGGGGGCACCCAGGCGGTGCAGTAGATGGTGCACTCGCTCGGCCCGTAGAGGTTGGTGAGCGGCGCGGTGGACTGGGCGTGGAAGCGGCGGACCAGCTCGGGCGCGAGCGGCTCGCCGCCGGTGAGGACGCGCCGCAGGCCGTCGAAGCGCTCCTCGGGCCCGCGGGCCAGCAGGAACAGCTCCAGCAGCGAGACCACGCAGTAGAAGATGGTGATGTCGGCGGCGCGGATGGTCTCGGCGAGGTAGTCGGCGTCGCGCTGGCGGCCGGGGGCGGCGATGACGATGGTGGTGCCGGTGATCAGCGGCCAGTACACCTCGATCAGGAACATGTCGAAGCTGCACGCGGTGTGGTGCAGCATCCGGTCGTCCGGGCCGAGTCCGTGGCTGCGCTGGAGCGCCCGCAGGCGGGTGGTCACCGCCCGGTGCGGGATCAGCGAGGCCTTCGGCCGGCCGGTGGAGCCGGAGGTGTAGATGACGACCGCGGGCTGCTCGGCGAGGTCGGCCGCCGGCTCGAACGGGCCGGCCGGGCGGGCCGCCGCGCACTCGTCGACGGTGACGACCTCGGTGCCCGGCAACTCGGGGAAGCGGGAGCGCAGTTCGGGGGTGGTGATCAGCAGCCGGGGCGTGCAGTCGGCCAGCATGTCGAGGGTGCGGGCGACCGGGTCGTTGACGTCGAAGGCGACCTGGGCGGCGCCGGCCAGGATCACCCCGGCCACGGCGACCACGAAGTCGGCCGAGCGCTCCAGGTAGACCGCGACCCGCTCGCCCGGGCGTACCCCCCGCTCGCACAGCAGCGAGGCGACCCGCACGGTGCGGTCCCTGAGCTCGCCCGCGAGCAGGACCCGGTCGCCGTCGACCACGGCGGGCTGCGCCGGGTCGGCCTCCCAGCGGGAGAGCAGCAGGGTGTCGAGCCGTCGTTCGCCGTCGTCGAGAATCGTGGCCGTAGAGCTAGCCATGGAGGTTGTGTCCAATCGGTGTGGTCGGTGCAGGGGCGGGGGGGGGGGGGGGGGGGGGGGGGGGGGGAGGGGGGGGGGGGGGGGGGGGGGGGGGGGGGGGGGGGGGGGGGGGGGGGGGGGGGGGGGGGGGGG
>NZ_JBWKEQ010000036.1:0-65421 GCF_056435365.1 Kitasatospora sp. NPDC043949
TGACTTTTGGCACGCTGTTGAGTTCTCAAGGAACGGACACTTCCTTCGGACCGCCTTCCAGCGGGCCCTCCGGGCGCTTCGTTCTTTCGTGTTCCAGCTTACCAGACGTTTTCCGCCCCGTTTACCGGAGGTTTTCGCATCTGAAATCTGGTGTTAACCGCCAAGTCGCGGCGACTCGGCCAACCATAGCGGGTCACCCGCCGGAGTGCGAATCGGGGCGCTCCCGGTGTCACCCGGTCGGCGGCATGATTTGTTGCTCTCGCGAGCATATACAGCAATGGTCCCGATTCGCCAAGATGCCTGTAGAGTGCGGCGCATCGACTAAGAGGACTAGACCACTAAACGGTCGGTGAGCCGCCGGACGACGAGCCGGACTGGGTGTGGGTCTTCGCCCGGGAATGTCAGCAGATGTCCGAAGTTGACATGATTTAGGCTTCAGTCGATCGTCCTGCCGCTGCTCGCGGCCGCTCGCTGTACCGCTCACTTGGGAGGCAGAACCATGACCACTGTGACGTCGCCGCTGACCGGCAAGGTCGTCGGGCTCGCCGGCGTGCCCGACCCGGTGTTCTCCGGCGCGATGGTCGGCCCCGGCACCGCGATCGACCCGGAGCGCCGGCCGACCGAGGCGGTCGCTCCGGTGGACGGCGTCGTCGTCTCCATGCACCCGCACGCGTTCGTCGTGGTGGACGCCGAGGGCCACGGTGTACTGACCCACCTGGGGATCGACACCGTGCAGCTGAACGGCGAGGGCTTCGAGCTGCTGGTCAACAAGGGCGACACGGTGACCCGCGGTCAGGCCGTCATCAAGTGGGACCCGGCCGCCGTCGAGGCCGCGGGCAAGTCGCCCATCTCGCCGATCGTGGCGCTGGAGGCGAACGCCGACTCGCTCGGCGACCTGCGGGAGGACGGAGAGGCCGTCTCCGGCGAGGCCCTGTTCAGCTGGAGCTGACCTCTTACTTTGCACACACCCGCCCCGCAGGAGTTGTCGGGGCGGCCCGGCACACAGCGGTTCCCGGCGGGGCCGCTCCTCTCAGCGGAGACAGGTGACATGAAGAAGACGCTGCGCGGCGTGGGTGTCAGCCACGGGGTCGCGATCGGCCAGGTGCGGCACATGGGGACGGCGGTGCTGGAGCCCCCGGCCACCCAGATCCCGACCGAGGACGCCCCCCGCGAGCAGGCCCGTGCCCAGGCCGCCGTCGAGGCGGTCGCCGCGGATCTGATCGCCCGCGGCAACCTGGCCGGTGGCGAGGCGCAGGCCGTCCTGGAGGCCCAGGCGCTGATGGCTCAGGATCCGGAGCTGATGGCCGACGTGTCCCGCCGGATCGCCGTCGGCAGCAGCGCCGAGCGCGGTGTGTACGACGCCTTCGCCGCCTACCGGGCCCTGCTCGCCTCCGCCGGCGACTACCTGGCCGGGCGGGTCGCCGACCTGGACGACGTCCGCAACCGCATCGTGGCCCGGCTGCTGGGCGTGCCGATGCCGGGTGTGCCGGACAGCGACGAGCCGTACGTGCTGTTCGCGCGGGACCTGGCGCCGGCCGACACCGCGCTGCTCGACCCGACGCTGGTGCTCGGCTTCGTGACCGAGGAGGGCGGGCCGACCAGCCACAGCGCCATCCTGGCGCGGGCGTTGGGCGTGCCGGCCGTGGTCGCGCTGCCCGCTGCGACCGACGTCGCCGAGGGCACCGTCGTCGCCGTGGACGGCAGCTCCGGTGACGTGCTGCTGGACCCCTCCCAGGAGAAGCAGGACGAGCTGCGGGCGGTCGCCGCCCAGCGCAAGGCCGCGCTGGCCGCGTCCTCCGGCCCGGGGCAGACCTCCGACGGGCACCGCGTGCCGCTGCTGGCCAACGTGGGCGGCCCGGTGGACGTGCCGGCCGCGCTGGAGAACGGCGCCGAGGGCGTCGGCCTGTTCCGGACCGAGTTCCTCTTCCTGGACGACTCCGCGAAGGCGCCCACCGAGGAGAAGCAGGTCGAGGCGTACCGCAAGGTGCTGGAGGCGTTCCCGGAGGGCCGGGTCGTGGTCCGGGCGCTGGACGCGGGCGCGGACAAGCCGCTGGACTTCCTCACCCCGGCCGACGAGCCGAACCCGGCGCTGGGCGTGCGCGGTCTGCGCACCCTGCTGGAGCACCCGGAGGTGCTGCGGACGCAGCTGCGGGCGCTGGCCAGGGCCGCCGAGGGCCTGCCGGTGCACCTTGAGGTGATGGCCCCGATGGTGGCCGACCGCAAGGACGCCAAGGACTTCGCCCAGGCGTGTCGCGAGGCGGGGCTGGAGGCCAAGTTCGGCGCGATGGTGGAGATCCCGTCGGCCGCGCTGCGGGCCCGGTCGATCCTCCAGGAGGTCGAGTTCCTCTCGCTGGGGACCAACGACCTCGCGCAGTACACCTTCGCCGCCGACCGTCAGGTGGGCGCGCTGGCCCGGCTGCAGGACCCGTGGCAGCCGGCGCTGCTGGACCTGATCGCCGCGGCCGCCGAGGCGGCGCAGGCCACCGGCAAGAGCTGCGGCGTCTGCGGTGAGGCGGCCGCCGACCCGCTGCTGGCCGTGGTGCTGACCGGTCTGGGCGTCACCAGCCTCTCGATGGGCTCGGCCTCGATCCCCTACGTGCGGTCGACGCTGGCCAAGTACACGCTGGCGCAGTGCCGCCGGGCGGCCGAGGCGGCCCGGGCGACGGACAGCGCCGAGGAGGCGCGGGCCGCCGCGCAGCAGGTGCTGTCGGGCGAGTAGGACAGGCGAACAGCAGGAAGGGGTGCTCCCACCGGGCCGGTGGGAGCACCCCTTCGGCGTGTCCGGTCAGGCGGGGCTCTGCCGGTCGCGGCGAAGCTGCTCGAAGAAGCGCAGGTGGTCGATGTCGTCAACGGAGCCGGGGTTGACGGCCTGCTCCAGCGGAGTGCCGGAGAGGATCCGCTTGACCGGGACCTCGATGCGCTTGCCGGTGAGGGTGTGCGGGAGGCCGCGCACCGCGATGACCTCGTCGGGGACGTGGCGCGGGGAGAGTTCGGTGCGCAGCGAGGTGCGGATGCGGCCGATCAGCCCCTCGTCGAGCTCGGCGCCGGGGGCGAGGACGACGAACAGCGGCATCCAGTAGCCGCCGTCGGGCTCCTCCAGGCCGATGACCAGGGATTCGGCGATCTCGGGGAGGCGCTCGACGACCTCGTAGATGTCCGAGGAGCCCATCCGGACGCCCTGGCGGTTGAGCGTGGAGTCGGAGCGGCCGTGGATGACGACGGTGCCGCGGGAGGTGACGGTGATCCAGTCACCGTGGCGCCAGACGCCGGGATACATGTCGAAGTAGCTGTCGTGGTACCGGGTGCCCTCGGGGTCGTTCCAGAAGCCGGTGGGCATGGACGGGATGGGCTTGGTGACGACGAGTTCGCCGACGGTGTCGGTGTGCGGGTGGCCCTGGACGTCCCAGGACTCGACGGCGGCGCCGAGGCAGGGGGCCTGGATCTCGCCGAGGTGGACGGGCAGGGTGGGAACGCCGCCGACGAAGCAGGAGCAGACGTCGGTGCCGCCGCTGACGGAGGCGAGCCAGACGTCCTCCTTGACCTCCTCGTAGATCCAGCGGAAGCCGTCGGGCGGGAGCGGGGAGCCGGTGGTGCCGATGCAGCGGACGGCGGAGAGGTCGAGGTCGCGGCCGGGGTGCAGCTCGGCCTTGCGGCTGGCGATCACGTAGGCGGCGGAGGTGCCGAGGACGGTGGCGCGGGTGCGGGCGGCGACCGACCAGAGGGCGCCGGTGTCGGGGTGGCCGGGGCTGCCGTCGTAGGTGACGATCGTGGCCCCGACCAGGAGGCCGGCCAGCAGGAAGTTCCACATCATCCAGCCGGTGGAGGTGTACCAGAGGAAGCGGTCCTGGGGGCCGAGGTCGAGGTGGAGGCCGGCCTGCTTGAGGTGTTCGAGCAGGACGCCGCCCTGGCTCTGGACGATGGCCTTGGGCAGGCCGGTGGTGCCGGAGGAGTAGAGCACCCAGAGCGGGTGGTCGAAGGGGACGGCCTCGTAGACCGGCTCGACGTCGTCGGCGACCAGGTCGTCCCAGTGCAGGGCGCCCTCGGGGGCGGGGGCGCCGAGCAGCGGGACGTGGACGACGGTGCGCAGGGTGGGGAGTTCGCGGCGCAGTTCGGCGACGACCTCGGTGCGGTCGTGGTCCTTGCCGCCGTAGTGGTAGCCGTCGACGGCGAAGAGAACGGCGGGTTCGATCTGCTGGAGGCGGTCCAGGACGCTGCGAGCGCCGAAGTCGGGGGCGCAGCTGGTCCAGATCGCGCCGACGGCGGCGGTGGCGAGGAGGGCGACGGCGGCCTGCGGGATGTTGGGCAGGTAGGCGCTGACGCGGTCGCCGGGGCCGATGCCCCGGGCGCGCAGGGCGGCGGCCAACGAGCCGACCTGGCGACGCAGTTCGGACCAGGTGAGGACGGCCGGCTGCTCGGTGGTCTCGTCGAGGTGCAGGACGGCCGGGCGGTCGGCGTTGGCCGGGTCCTCGGCGGCGCGCAGGGCGTGTTCGGCGTAGTTGAGACGGGCGCCGGGGAACCAGCGGGCGCCGGGCATGGCGGGGTTGGCGAGGACGGCCTCGGGGGCCTGGGTGAAGCGGACGTCGAACCACTGGGTGATCGCGGTCCAGAAGCGGTCGAGGTCGGCGGTGGACCAGGCGTGCAGGTCGGCGTAGCGCTGGGCGGCCTGCTGGTCGTCGGCGGCCGGGGCGAGCGGGGCGGCCGGGGCGCCGTGGTGTTCGGCGGCCCAGGCCTGGAAGGCCACCAGGCTGGTGGCTGCGGCGCGAGCGGGGTTGGGGCGCCAGAGCGGCTGGTCCTGGGGTGGGGTGCTCACGGTGGTGGTCTCCCGGCCGGTGGTGGGGACGGGAGTGCTTGTGGCAGGCCCGTCCGGTTGGGCTGTCGGTGCAGACCATGCCATGCGAGCGGCCGCCGCGCCAGGGTCCGCCCGGTGGGTGCCGGGCCGGTCAGCGGCCGGAGATCCCGCCGCCGGACTCACCGCTGAACTCGCCGCCGAACCAGGAGCGGGAGACCCGGGTGTGGAAGGGGAAGGCGAGCGGGGTGTCGGGGGCGGCGAGCTGCCAGCCGTCGGTCTCGTCGGTGGGGCGCGAGGGCGGGAGGTCGGCGAGCGGACGGGCCGGGAGCAGGCCGAAGAGGCAGAGGAAGCCGCCCCTGGCGTCGGAGTCGGTGGCGACCAGGGTGATGTCGGCGGCGTCCGCCAGGATGCCGGTCTCCTCGCGCAGTTCGCGCACGCACGCCTGCTGCCAGCTCTCGCCGTAGTCCACGTAGCCGCCGGGGAAGGCGAGTTGGCCGTAGCCGGGCTCGATGGTGCGGCGGATGACGACGAGGGTGGGGTCGGCGTCGGGGCGGGTGACCGGGAGGAGGGTGACCACGACGGGCAGCGGGTTGCGGTAGCTGATCTCGGCGCAGCCGGGGCAGGTGCGGGGCCAGTGGTCGGTGCCGGCCGGGTAGGGCGTGCCGCAGAAGTGGCAGTGGGAGAACGGCTGGTTGACCGCGCGTGTCGGGTCGTCAGTGGTCATGGCCGGATGGTAGCCGGGTGCGCGCGGCTGCCGTCAGCGGAGCTCGCCGTCGCGGGTGGGGCGGAGCAGGGCGGGGTGCAGGAGGCTGGCGTCGCCGGCGTGGTAGGTGCGGGCCCGGGGGCCGCCGCGGGCGCCGCCGCGGGCGGTGGTGGCGCCGGTGCTCTCGACGAAGCCGGGGACGGAGAGGACCTTGCGGTGGAAGTTGCCGGGGTGGAGCTTCTCGTCCCAGACGGCCTCGTAGACGGCGCGCAGGTCGGGGATGGTGAAGTCGTAGGGCAGGAAGGCGGTGGCGAGCGGGCTGTACTCGAGTTTGGCCCGGACGCGGTCGAGGCCGTCGGCGAGGATGCGCGCGTGGTCGAAGGCGAGCGTGCGGGAGGACTGGCCGGTGGGCCCGCCGACACCACCCCCGTGGGTGTCGGCGGGCGCACCGGCGGCTCGGGGTCGGCCGCAGGGCCGTATGCCCAGGTCGAGGTCGGCGACGGGGTGCCAGGTGGCAGCTGCGGCGTCCGTGCCGGCCTGCGGGTCGGGCAGGTCGGGGGCGAAGGCGAGGTAGGCGACGGAGACGACGTGCATGCGCGGGTCTCGCCCGGGGGCGCCGTAGGTGCCGAGCTGTTCGAGGTGGACGCGGCAGAGCGCGGCCTCGACCTCGGAGCCGCCGAGCAGGCCGGTCTCCTCGGCCAGTTCGCGGGCGGCGGCCTCGTCCAGGCTCTCCTCCCCGGCGCGCAGGAAGCCACCGGGCAGGGCCCAGCAGCCCTGGTGGGGCGGGGCGCCGCGCTGGACGAGCAGGACGTGCAGGCCGCCGTGGCGCAAGGTCAGGGCGACCACGTCGACGGTGACGGCGATCGGGGCGTAGGCGCGCGGGTCGTAGGCGGCGAGCCACTCCTGCTCGCTCGCGGGCGTGGTCGGGGGCGGGGTGGCCGGGTCGTCCGCTTCCATCACCGGCTCCTCTCCGCGCTCGCCGCCGTACGGGGTGCTGTCGTTCTCTGGCTGAGCACAACGTAGCGATTCCGTTCCCCGGCGGCAAATGGTTTTCCGGGTCCGCGGGGATGCCCGGCTTCTAGGCTGTGACCAGGAACGACCGCGCCCGAGGAGGCCCCATGCCCACTGCTCCCCCGCCGGACTTCGCCGCGGCGCTGGCGGCCGGTCCGCTGGTGCTGGACGGCGGGATGTCGAACCAGCTGGCGGCGGCCGGGCACGACCTCCTCGACGAGCTGTGGTCGGCGCGGCTGCTGGCGGACGCGCCGGAGGCGGTGGTGGCGGCGCACCGGGCGTACTTCGCGGCCGGTGCGGACGTCGCCATCACGGCGAGCTACCAGGCGAGCTTCGAAGGCTTCGCCCGGCGCGGAACGGGCCGGGCCCAGGCCGCGCGGCTGCTGGCGCGCAGCGTGGAGCTGGCCCGGGAGGCGGCGCGGGCCGAGCCGGGCGGGCGGCGGCGCTGGGTGGCGGCGTCGGTGGGGCCGTACGGGGCGGTGCTGGCGGACGGTTCGGAGTACCGGGGCCGGTACGGGCTGAGCACCGCGGAACTGGTGGCCTTCCACCGGCCGCGACTGGAGGCGCTGGCGGCGGCCGGGCCGGACGTGCTGGCGCTGGAGACGGTGCCGGACGCGGACGAGGCGCGGGCGCTGCTGGAGCTGGTGCGCGAGCTGGGCGTGCCGGCCTGGCTGTCGTTCAGCGTGGCGGGCGACCGGACCGGGGCGGGCCAGCCGCTGGCGGAGGCATTCACACTGGCGGCCGAGGTGGACGAGGTGCTGGCGGTGGGCGTGAACTGCTGCACCCCGCAGGACGCGGACCGGGCGGTGGCGCTGGCGGCCGAGGTGACCGGCAAGCCGGTGGTGGTGTACCCGAACAGCGGGGAGGAGTGGGACGCCGCACGCCGGGACTGGCGCGGCGAGCCGACGTTCCGCTCGGCCCGGGTGGGCGGCTGGCTGGCGGGCGGCGCACGGCTGGTGGGCGGCTGCTGCCGGGTGGGGCCGGACGGGATCGCCGCGCTGGCGGCGGAGGTCGCGGTGCGGCGGGGGCGCTCGAACGGCGTCGAGGAGTGAGGGACGTCCGGGGGTGAGCGGCGCGGCGGGTCGGCGGGCGGGCGGAGGTTAACAAACGGCCGAGCGCGGGTTACCGAGGGGGAAGGTGCACGGACCGGCGACGGCCTGGCAGACTCGTCCCGTTACCACCGCGGTCGACAATGTCGACCGCCTGTCAGCGCGGAGGTCCCCATGCCCGGCCCGATCCAGTCGCTCTCCCGGGCCGCCGCGATCTTGCGCCTGCTGGCCGGCGGTGAGCGCCGCCTGGGCCTGTCCGAGGTCGCGACGTCGCTGGACCTCGCCAAGGGCACCGCGCACGGCATCCTGCGCACGCTCCAGCAGGAGGGGTTCGTCGAGCAGGACCCGGAGAGCGGCAAGTACCAGCTGGGCGCCGAACTGCTGCGGCTGGGGCAGAGCTACCTGGACGTGCACGAGCTGCGGGCACGGGCGCTGGTCTGGGCGGACGACCTGGCCCGGGCGGCCGGCGAGACCGTCTACCTGGGGGTGCTGCACCAGCAGGGCGTGCTGGTCGTGCACCACGTCTTCCGGCCGGACGACACCCGGCAGGTGCTGGAGGTCGGCTCGATGCAGCCGCTGCACAGCACCGCTCTGGGCAAGGTGCTGGTGGCCTACGACCCGGTCGCGCGCGGCGAGTTGGGCGACGGGCCGTACGAGTCGTACACCCTGCGGACGCTGACCGAGGCGGCCGACGTGGACGCCGAGTGCGCGCTGATCCGCGAGCGCGGCTGGACGGACTCGATCGAGGAGACCTGGGAGGGCGTGGCCTCGATCGGCGCGCTGATCCAGGACCGGCGGCGCAACCCGGTGGGCGCGGTGTGCATCAGCGGCCCGGTGGAGCGGGTCTGCGAGGACGGCTTCGTTAAGCCGTCGCTGGTGGCCTCGGTGCGCAGCGCGGCACGGGCGATCTCCCGCGATCTGGGCGCCGGGCGCTTCTGAAACCCGAGGCCGCGCCGGCGGCCACATCGTCACGCTGAGGCGCGGACGGGCATCGGCCTGTCCGCGCCTTGGCGTTTTGCCCTGGTTTGGCCCGCTCCGCTGGGTAACTTCGGGGGAAGGGTCACAGCTCCGTAACCCTGCCTTGACGTGAGGGCAACCAGGGGAGGAAGCTTCCGCATAACGGTCGACATTGTCGAACGATGGCCGGGAAGATCACTCCCCCGATGCGCTCACCCGCACAACGATCGGCCGGCCGCCCCCACCCACACCTCCGGGCCATATGGACAAGGGAGTCTTTGTGTCCGCGTTCTCCAACGGCGACGTCTTCGTCGGCGAAACCCTCGGCACCGCCGCCCTGATACTTCTCGGTGGCGGCGTCTGCGCCGCCGTGACCCTCAAGAAGTCGAAGGCCCTCAACGCCGGCTGGCTGGCGATCACCTTCGGCTGGGGCTTCGCGGTCCTGATCGCCGCGTACATCTCGGCTCCGAAGTCCGGCGCCCACCTCAACCCGGCCGTCACCGTCGCGCTCGCCATCAAGAGCGGTGACTGGAGCCAGGTGCCGCTCTACCTCGGCTCCCAGTTCCTCGGCGCGATGATCGGCGCCGTGCTGGTCTGGCTCACCTACCTCGGCCAGTTCCAGGCCAACGAGGAACCCACCCTCGGCATCTTCTCGACCGGGCCCGAGATCCGGAACCCGATCCAGAACGTCGTCACCGAGGTCATCGGCACCTTCATCCTCTGCATGGCGATCCTCACCCTCGGCAAGAACGACGGTCTGGCCGCCGGCGGCCTCAGCACCCTGATCGTGGCCCTCACGGTCGTCGGCATCGGCCTCTCGCTGGGCGGCCCCACCGGCTACGCGATCAACCCGGTCCGCGACCTCGGCCCGCGCATCGTGCACTCGCTGCTGCCCATCCCGAACAAGGGCGGCTCCGACTGGTCGTACGCCTGGGTGCCGGTCGTCGGCCCGCTGATCGGCGGCGCACTGGCCGGCGGTCTGTACAACGCGATGTTCTGACGGGCCGGGTTCGAACCCGCCGAGCACGGGGACCGACCACTGTGTCGGGCCCACCCACCCCGTAACCCCCGAATCCTGAGCCGAGGACCCTCTGATGACCTCCACTGGCAACTACATCGCCGCGATCGACCAGGGCACCACCTCCAGCCGTTGCATCATCTTCGGCGCCGACGGCCGGATCGTCGCCGTCGACCAGCAGGAGCACCGGCAGATCTTCCCGCAGCCCGGCTACGTCGAGCACGACGCCGCCGAGATCTGGACCCGGGTGCAGTCGGTCGTCCGCGGCGCGCTGGAGAAGGCTGGCCTGACCAAGGACGACATCCGCGCGATCGGCATCACCAACCAGCGCGAGACCACCGTCCTGTGGGACAAGAACACCGGCGAGCCGGTCCACAACGCGCTGGTGTGGCAGGACACCCGCACCGAGGGCCTCTGCCGCGAGCTCGGCCGCAACGTCGGCCAGGACCGCTTCCGCCGCGAGACCGGCCTCCCGCTCGCCAGCTACTTCGCCGGCCCGAAGATCCGCTGGCTGCTGGACAACGTCGAGGGCCTGCGCGAGCGCGCCGAGGCCGGCGACATCCTGTTCGGCACCATGGACACCTGGGTGATCTGGAACCTCACCGGCGGTGTCAACGGCGGCAAGCACGTCACCGACGTCACCAACGCCAGCCGCACCATGCTGATGAACCTGCACACCCTGCAGTGGGACGAGAAGATCGCCGAATCGATCGGCGTGCCGATGGCCGTCCTGCCGGAGATCCGCTCCTCCGCCGAGGTCTACGGCGAGGCCGTCGGCGACCTGGCCGGCGTCCCGGTCGCCTCCGCGCTCGGCGACCAGCAGGCCGCGCTGTTCGGCCAGACCTGCTTCGACGAGGGCGAGGCCAAGTCCACCTACGGCACCGGCACCTTCCTGCTGCTCAACACCGGCGAGAAGATCGTCAACTCGTACCACGGCCTGCTGACCACCGTCGGCTACCGGATCGGCGACCAGGCCCCGGTCTACGCCCTGGAAGGCTCGATCGCCGTCACCGGCTCGCTCGTCCAGTGGCTGCGCGACCAGCTCGGCATCATCTCCACCGCCGCCGAGATCGAGACCCTCGCCAACACCGTCGAGGACAACGGCGGCGCCTACTTCGTCCCGGCCTTCTCCGGCCTGTTCGCCCCGTACTGGCGTTCCGACGCCCGCGGCGTGATCGCCGGCCTGACCCGGTACGTCACCAAGGGCCACCTGGCCCGGGCCGTCCTGGAGGCCACCGCCTGGCAGACCCGCGAGGTCGTCGACGCCATGCAGAAGGACTCCGGCGTCGAACTCACCGCCCTCAAGGTCGACGGCGGCATGACCAGCAACAACCTGCTCATGCAGAACATCGCCGACGTCCTGGACGCCCCGGTCGAGCGCCCGTACGTGGCCGAGACCACCGCCCTCGGCGCCGCCTACGCGGCCGGACTCGCCGTCGGCTTCTGGAACGACCTCGACACCCTGCGGGCCAACTGGCACCGCGCCGCCGAATGGACCCCGCGCATGGACGAGGCCACCCGGGAGCGCGAGTACAAGAAGTGGCTCAAGGCCGTGGAGCGCACCATGGGGTGGGTGGAGGAAGAAGAGACCGACTGACCGACAAGCCGGTCGGGGCCCCGAGCCCCGACCGGCCGCCCGCCGTTCCGGCAGCGGGTGTCACCGCGTTTCACCGGCCCGCCGCACCGGGCCGACCGGCCTCTCAGCAGAGGCCGCACCGCACACGAGAGGAGTAACGGCGCCGCCTGACCCGCGCGCCGTACACAACCACCATGGCAACCATCCCGACCCTGGGCGCCGAGCGCACCGCCGGCCACACCGCCTCCCGCGCCGAGACCCGTGAGCTGCTCGGCAAGGCCACCTACGACCTGCTGGTGATCGGGGGCGGCATCCTCGGCACGGCCGTCGCCTGGACCGCCTCCCAGGCCGGACTCAAGGTCGCCATGGTCGACGGCGGCGACTTCGCCGGCGCCACCTCCAGCGCTTCCTCCAAGCTCGTCCACGGCGGTCTGCGCTACCTGCAGACCGGCGCGGTCAAGCTCGTCGCCGAGAACCACAAGGAGCGCCGCGCGCTCGCCACCGACGTCGCGCCGCACCTGGTCAACCCGCTGACCTTCTTCGTGCCGGTCTACAAGGGCGGCCCGCACAGCGCGCCCAAGCTCGGCGCCGGCGTCTTCCTGTACTCCGCGCTGTCCGCCTTCCGTGACGGCATGGGCCGGGTCTCCACCGCCGCGCACGCCGCCCAGCAGGTGCCCGCGCTGCGCACCGAGGGACTGCGCTCGGTGGCCGTCTACGGCGACCACCAGATGAACGACTCGCGCGTCGCCGTGATGACCGTGCGCGCCGCCGTCGACGCCGGCGCCGTGGTGCTCAACCACGCCGAGGTCACCGGCCTGCGCTTCACCGCCGGCCGGGTCACCGGCGCCGAGCTGCGCGACCGCCTGGACGGCACCGAGTTCGGCATCGACGCCCGCCTGGTGCTCAACGCCACCGGCCCGTGGGTGGACCACCTGCGCAAGATGGAGGACGCCGGCGCCGCGCCGTCGATCCGCCTCTCCAAGGGCGCGCACGTCGTCGTCAAGCGCCGCTCGCCGTGGCGCGCCGCGCTGACCATCCCGATCGACAAGTACCGCGTCTCCTTCGCCATCCCGTGGGAGGACCACGTCCTGCTCGGCACCACCGACGAGGAGTACACCGGCGACCCGAAGGACGTCCGGGCCACCGAGGCGGACATCGACCAGATCATGGGCGAGGCCGCGCACGCCATCCGTGACGAGCACCTCGACCGCGACCTGATCACCTACTCCTTCGCCGGCCTGCGGGTGCTGCCCGGCGGCCCGGGCGACACCGCCGCCGCCAAGCGCGAGACGGTCGTCACCGAGGGCAAGGGCGGCATGCTGTCGGTCGCCGGCGGCAAGTGGACCACCTACCGCCACATCGGCCGCACCGTGCTGGAGAAGCTGGCGCACGTGCCCGGCACCAGCCTCGGCGAGGACATGTCCCCGATCGCGGCGACCGTGCCGCTGCCGGGCGTCGGCGCGCCGAACGCCGTCGCGCACCGGCTGCTGATCGACCGCGACCCGGGCTCCCGGATGGAGCCGCTGGTGGCCAAGCACCTGGCCAGCCACTACGGCACGCTGTCCTTCGAGATCGCCCGCATGATCGACGAGAACCCGGAGCTGGGCCGGCCGATCCACGAGGACGGCCCGGACGTCTGGGCGCAGGTCGCCTACGCGGCCGACAGCGAGTGGGCGTACACGGCGGACGACGTGCTGCGGCGCCGCACCACGATGACCGTGCGCGGGCTGGACACGCCGGAGATCCGGGACGAGGTCGAGGCCTTCCTCGCGAAGCGCGGAACCAAGTAAGCACAGCCTCGCGAAGCGCGGAACCAGTAGGCACAGCCAGCTGGGCAGAGCCTCGCGAAGGGCGGGCACCCGGGTTCTCCGGGTGCCCGCCCTTCGTGCGCCCGGCTCGCGGGCGGGGTACGAAGGGGCTCCCGGCCGGCCGCTCAGATCGGCGTGCCCGCCTTGATGACGTGGCGGAGGCGGCGGTCGGGGCGGGTGAGGACGGTGAGGTCGGCGAGCGGGTCGCCGTCGACGAGGAGGAGGTCGGCGTGGGCACCCGGGGCGAGGGTGCCGATCCGGCCCTCCAGGCCGAGCGGGCGGCGGTCGTGGTGGCCGAGCGGAGCACGTCGGCGGCGGGCTGGACCCGGCCGCCGTCCTGGAACGGGCGCTGCCCGAGCTGGTACCGCCGCCCGCCACCGCCCGGCAGACCGCCGAGGTGGTCCTGGCCGCGCGCGGGGGCTGCTGGCCCGGACGGCGGCGGGCGGCGCGGCCGGGAGGAACTTGTGGAACCCGAGGCAGGCTGTTCTTTCGGTGCTCCTGGCCTGATTCGCGGTCGTAGAACACCCCCGGGGTCCGCCACCCCCCCGGGTCCCCCCCCTCGGCGGATGTCGGCGGCGGCGCCGGGCGCCGTCCGGCCTAGATGATCAGGCTGAGCGGCATGATCAGGGCGATGGCGACGACCGAGATCACCGTCTCCATCACCGACCAGGACTTCAGCGTCTGCCCGACGCTCATCCCGAAGTACTCCTTCACCAGCCAGAAGCCGGCGTCGTTGACGTGCGACAGGAAGAGCGAGCCGGCGCCGATCGCCAGGACCAGCAGGGCCGCGTGGGTGGAGGACATGTCGGCGGCGAGCGGGGCGACGATCCCGGCGGCGGTGATGGTGGCGACCGTCGCCGAGCCGGTGGCCAGGCGGATCAGCACCGCGATCAGCCAGCCGAGCAGCAGCGCCGAGATGTGCCACTTGCCGGACCACTCGCTCACCGCGTTGCCGACGCCCACGTCGATCAGGGTCTGCTTGAAGCCGCCGCCGGCGCCGACGATGAACACGATGCCGGCGATCGGGCCGAGCGACTTGCCGACGGTGTCGGAGATCCGGGCCTTGTCGAAGCCGGCCGCCTTGCCGAGGGTCAGCATGCCGAGCAGGGTCGCGGCGAGCAGTGCGATCAGCGGCGAGCCGATGAAGTCGAAGACCCGCTGGGCCATCGCCTTCGGGTTGTCGACCACCACGTCGGTCAGGGCCTTGCCGAGCATCAGCACGACCGGCAGCAGGATCGTCGCCAGCACCGCGCCGAAGGACGGCGTGTGCTCGGGCCTGGTGGTCTCCTCGGGGGCGGTGGCCTTCGGGATCTCCAGCGGGCCGACCCAGCGCTCGGCCAGCCGGGAGAACAGCGGGCCGGCCACGATCAGGGTGGGCACCGCGATCAGCAGGCCGAGCGCCAGGGTGATGCCGAGGTCCGCCTTCAGGGCGTCGACGGCGACCAGCGGGCCCGGGTGCGGGGGCACCAGGCCGTGCAGCACGGACAGGCCGGCCAGCGCGGGGATGCCGATCCGCATCAGCGGCACGTTGCCGCGGCGGGCGACCAGCAGCACGATCGGGATCAGCAGGACGACGCCGACCTCGAAGAACAGCGGCAGGCCGAGGACGGCGGCGATCAGCGCCATCGCCCAGGGCAGCGCCTTGTTGCCCGACCGGGCCAGCACGGTGTCCGCGATGATGTTGGCGCCGCCGGAGTCGGCGAGCAGCTTGCCGAGCATCGCGCCCAGCCCGATCAGCAGGCCGACGCCGGCCACGGTGGAACCGAAGCCCGTGGAGAAGCTGTTGAGCAGCTTGTCGAACGGGGCGCCCGCGACGGCGGCCAGCAGGCCGGAGCCGAGCGTGAGGGCGAGGAAGGGGTGCAGCTTCAGCTTGGTGATCAGTAGGACGATCACACCGATGCTGAGCAGGACCGCGATCAGCAGCTGGGAGTCGCTGCTGGTGTGCGGCAGGGCCGGTGGGGCGGCCGCGAGCAGAGTGGGGGCAATACTCACGCGAGGTCTCCATTGACCGGCCGCAGCAGCGCCACGGCCATCTCGACGAGTTCTTCGGGGGACGGACCGACGTCCAGGACGGCGCCGCGCTCGTGCGCGCCCAGGGGTTCCAGGGCGGCGTACTGCGAGTCGAGCAGCGACGGCGGCATGAAGTGGCCGGTGCGGTGGGCGAGCCGGTCCTCGACCAGCTCGTGACCGCCGCTGAGGTGCAGGAAGTAGGCGCCCGGGCAGGCCGCGCGCAGGGTGTCGCGGTAGCGGTGCTTCAGCGCCGAGCAGGTGACCACGCCGCCGGTACCGTCCTCGGCCCGCTCCTTGAGCCAGGCGCCGAGGGCGCGCAGCCAGGGGGCGCGGTCCTCGTCGTCCAGCGGGATGCCGGCCGACATCTTGGCGATGTTGGCCGCCGGGTGGAAGTCGTCCGCCTCCGCGTAGGGGAGGTCGAGGCGTTCGGCCAGCAGGCGGGCCAGGGTGGTCTTGCCGACACCGGAGACGCCCATCACCACGATGGTGAGAGGGGTGTCCGGGAGGTCGTGGTTCTCGACGCTGAGAGCCATGGGTGGTGCTCCTTCGTTGCCTGGCCGCCACTATCGCCTCAAAGATATGACGTATTCAAGTGGCGGAAACCAAATCGTCATACTTTTGGGCTGTGGGGTAGATCGCAGGACGCAGGACCCGGTACGCGCCGGTGGTGGCGGCGGGGTGGGCGTCTACGCTGGGCGGATGGAGATCCAGGGGCTGCCCGGTCGGCTGCTTGACGAGCTCGGGCCGGCGATCGCGTCGGGGGAGATTCCCGAGGGCGCGGTGCTGCGCGGCGAGGAGCTGGAGGAGCGGTTCGGGGTGTCCCGGACGGTCGTCCGGGAAGCGGTGCGGATCCTGGAGGGGATGCGCCTGGTGGCGTCCCGGCGGCGGGTCGGGATCACCGTGCAGCCCAGGTCGCTCTGGGACGTCTTCGACCCGCTGGTGATCCGCTGGCGGCTGGCCGGCGCGGACCGCTCGGCCCAGCTGCGCTCGCTCGGCTCGCTGCGGGTGGCCGTCGAGCCGGCCGCGGCCGCGCTCGCCGCGGTGCACGCGAGCGACGACGACCGGCGCCAACTCGGCTCACTGGCCGTGGAGTTGACCGTCTCGGCGCGGGCCGCCGACCTCACCACCTTCCTCCGGCACGACATCGACTTCCACGCCACCGTGCTGCGCGCCTCCGGCAACGAGATGTTCGCCCACCTCGGCGACACCGTGGGGGCGGTGCTCACCGGGCGGACCGAGTACCATCTGATGCCCCATCAGCCGGAGCCGTACGCGATCCGGCTGCACCGCGAAGTCGCCGACGCGATCTGCGCGGGGGACGCCGTCCAGGCCGAGCAGGCCATGCGGACGATCGTGGCGGGCGCCCTGGAGGAGCTCAACCAGCAGTTGGGCTGACTTCCCCCGGCAGCGGGCCGCCCGCTGCCGGCTGCCCGGATCACGCGCTTTGACGGCAGTTCGGTGGATTCGGACGCATAGTCCTGGTTCGACGGGGCAGAGTGAGGCGAGGGGGCGCTTTTCGCGTGCGCCCGTCCCGTGTCCGCCGCCGAGTCCGCGCCTGGGGGTCGATCGATGTCCGTGCCACGCCGCCGTCGCCGCCTGCCCGACGAGGTGCGCGCCGCCGCCGTCCGGGCGGTGCTCTGCCTGTCCTTCACGCTGGTCGGCGTGGTCGTCGCCACGCTCGCCTCGTACGCGGACAGTTGGCTGATGACTCCGGCGCTGATGGCGATGGGGCTCGGGGTGTTCGGCACGATGTGGTGCCTGCTGGAGATCCTGATCTCGCGCCAGGTCGCCGCCCAGCGGCAGCGCGCGCCCGGCTCCGCGCACCCGATGGCGGGCAGCCGGGCGCCCGACCCGCTGGCCGCCCGGCCGCTCCCCCGCCCCGGCGGGCCGCAGCGTCAGCCGCGGCTGCCGGCCGCGTAGGACACCCGCGGCCGGCGCCGCGGGTCAGTCCTCCGGGACGGCCCGGTAGTGGGTGGTGAGCCGGCCCGTGTCGTCCAGGACGTGGAAGGCGAGCATCGGCGGCTGGGTGAAGGAGATGCCGGGCCCGCCCTCGCAGGGCAGCGTGACGGTGGAGACCACACCCGGGGCGACCAGCAGGGGCAGTCCGGCGAAGGTGGTGGCGGCGCCGGTGTGGGAGTGGCCGCAGAGCAGGCCGGCCACCCGCGGGTGCCGGGCCAGCACCGCGCCGAGCGCCTCCTCGCCGAACTGGCGGATCGGGTCGACGTTCGGCAGGTGCAGGACGGCCGGCGGGTGGTGGAAGGCCACCAGCGCGGGCAGGTCGGCGCGGCCGGCCGCCAGTTCGGCGTCCAGCCAGGCCAGCGTCTCCTCGTCCAGCAGGCCGTCGTCGCGGCCCGGGATCGAGGAGTCCAGCATCAGCACGTCGGCGCCGGGCAGTTGGTGCAGCCGGTTGACCGGGCCGTCCGCGGGGGCCTCGCCGAGCAGCACCTCCCGGTAGGGCGCCCGGCGGTCGTGGTTGCCGGGGCAAGTGAGCACCGGGTACCGGGAGTCCAGCACCTTGGCCACCTGCTCGTACTCGGCGGCCAGGCCGTGGTCGGCGAGGTCCCCGGTGACGAGCACGGCGTCCAGCGGGCCGGGCAGGGCGTCGAGGTACGCCATCACCTGCCCGGCCCGCCGCAGGGCGCGCCTGCCGCCGTCCCGGCGGTGCTCCTGCCCGAGGTGGATGTCACTGAAGTGCGCGATCGTCAGCATGGACGCCACGCTAGTCAGTTGCGGACTGCACCGGAACCTCGGCCGGACGCTTGAACATCCGGGTGGCGGTGATCTCGCCGTGGATGGCCGGGCCGTCCGGGTCCTGCGGGGCGGGCAGGCCGGGGCGCAGGTGCTCCTCGACCGAGATGTACTTGAGGCCCGCCCGCAGGTCGGCATCGTTGCGCAGCCGGATGACCAGCGGGAACTCGGCGAGCGCGGTGGTGTCGAACAGACCGGTGGTGTAGATCAGTTGGACGCCGAGCGCATCGGCCACGGCCCGCTGGAGCTCCAGCAGGTAGGTGGCGTTCGCGCGGCCGATCGGGTTGTCCAGGAACAGCGTGCCGGCGTGCCGCAGCTGGGACTGGCCGCGGTCGTTGGCGCGCAGCGCGGCCATCGTGCAGTACAGCGCGATGGCGGCGGTGAGCAGCTGGCCGCCGGAGAAGACGTCGGACATCTGGCCGACGCCGACCCGCTCGGCGCGCAGCACCGCGTCCGGCTTGAGGATCTCGACGCTGACGCCCTTCGGGCCGATCGCGGCGGCGACCCCGCGCAGCAGCAGGGACATGCCGTCGCGGCGCAGGTCGCTGTTCTTGCGGACGGCGGCGCGGGTGGCCTCGTCGATGACCTCGCCGAGGCGCTCGACCAGGGTGGCGTGGTCCGGGTCCTCGAAGCGGATCCTCAGGAACTCCTGGCCGGACCACTCCCCCAGGCCCTCGGGCAGCCGGGAGAGCCGCTGGGCGGCGCGCAGGGTGGTGAGCGAGGACTCGACCAGGCCGCGCAGCCGGTCGACGATCGAGCCGCGGTTGCGCTCCAGCTGGGCGAGTTCGTCGGTCAGCACGCGCAGCCGGGGCGCGAAGGCGGCGGCCCAGGCGGCGGCGTGCTCGGGCAGCGCGACGGCGGGCAGTTCGCGGATCTGCTGGCGGGCGGGAGTGCGGACGGCCTCGTAGCGGGCGGCGTTGGCGTGCCGGACGAGGGCGTCGGAGGCGTCGCGGACGGCGAGTTCGGCGGAGGACAGCTCGCCGGCGGCGGTGCGCAGGGCGCGGCGGGCCTCGGCGGCGGTGCCGCGTGCCTCCGGCAGCGAGCCGAGGTAGGGCTCGACGGACTGGCCGTCGTCCTCCTGCTGCTCGCGCAGGCCGTCGCGCAGCTGGCCGGCGATTTCGTCGAAGTCGGCGGCGGCCGACTGGGCGGCGTCGAAGGTGCGTTGCAGGTCGGCGTGCGCGGTGCGGGCGGCGTCCAGGGCCTCCCGGCGCTCGGCGAGCCGGCTGGTGGCGGTGCGCAGCAGGACCTGGGCGTGCTCGGGGTCGGCGGGGACGAGGTCCTCGGGCAGTTCGGTGTGCGCCTCGCCGCCGGCGGGGGCGGAGCGCTCGGCCTCGCCGCGCAGGCGTCCGAGCTGCTCGCTGGCGGCGGCGGAGCGGGCCTCGATGGTGGCGACCAGGTCCTCGGCGCGGGCGGCCGCGGCCTGGCGGGCCGGGCCGTCGGCGCCGTCGGGACTGCCGAGGAGTTCCTCGGCGCGGGTGCGGACCTTGTTGGTGAGGCGGTCGAGTTCGGTCGCGGCGGCGGCCTCGTCACCCTCGGCGCGGGCCTGCTCGGCGCGCAGGTCGGCGCCGACGCCGACCTTCTCGTACAGCTGGGAGGCGGCGCGGTAGGCCTCGCGCAGGGCGGGCAGTGCGGCGGGGGCGGTCTCGGAGGGCTCGTCGGCCTGCTCGGCGGCGGGGATCTCGGCGCGTTCGGCGCGCACGGTACGGGCGGTGCGGCGGGCGTCGTCGGCGGCGCGCTGGGCGGCGCGGCGGTCCTCGTCGCAGGTGCGGGCGCGCTCGGCGCAGACGGCCTGGCGGCGGTCGCACTCGGCGGCGTCCTCGGCGAGTTCGCGCTGGCGGCGGGCCCAGTTGGCGCGCTCGCGCAGCCGGAAGGCGAGGCCGGAGAGGGCGTCGGCGCGGCGGCGGGCGCGCTGGGCGGCCTCGCGGTGCTCCTCGTGGGCGGCGGCCGCGGCGGCGTGGTCGGTCTCGGCCTCGTCGTGGTCGGCGCGCAGGGTGGCCAGGGCGGCGGCGGCCTGCTCGGCGTGCTCGCGGGCGGCCTCGGCGGCGGCGGCGAGTTCGGCGAGGGTGCCGGGCGGGCAGCTGGCGTGCCAGGAGGCGAGGCGGGCGGCGAGGGCGCGGTCGGCACCGAGGCGGGCGGCGAGTTCGCGGATGTGCTCCTCGCGGGCGCCCGCCCGGGCGCGCAGTTCGCGGCGCTCGTCGTCGGCGGCGGACTCGTCGTGCATGGCCGGGTTCGGCGGCACCAGGAAGAACGCGGGCTGGTCGGTGATCGGGGCGATCAGGGAGGCGGCGGCGCCGACGGCGACGGTGGAGCGGGGCAGCAGGGCGGCGGCCTGCAAGGCCTCGCGGGCCCGCTCCAGCGAGGCGGGGTCGGTGACGACGACGCCGTCGACGAGTTCGGGGCGGGCGGCGAGGATCGCCTCGTGGTCGGCCGGGTCGACGGACTGGGCGAGGTAGCGCCAGCCCGGCAGGGCGGGGATGCCGTGCTCGGCGAGGTACTCGACGGTGGCCAGGACGTCCGGGCCGGGCGGCAGCAGTCCGCCGTCGCCGAGGGCGGCGAGGATGCGGGAGTCGTCGGCGGCTGCGGTGCGCAGGTCGAACAGGGTGCGTTCGGCGGTGGCGATGGACTCGTCGAGGAGTTCGCGCAGGTACTCGGCGTTGCGGTCGAGGACGGAGGGGGTGAGGAAGCCGGCGTCCTCCTCGGCCCCTGACCCGTCGTCGCTCCAGTCGGTGGGTGCGGGGGTCAGGGAGAGCAGGTCGGAGAGGCGCTGCTCGGTGGCGAGCAGGGCGGCGGTGCGCTGCTCGGCGGCGAGGGCCCGGGCGGCGGCCGTGCGGGCGTCGCCGGCGCGTTCGGCGGCGAGTTCGGCGCGGCCGGTGGCGGCGGCGGCCTCGCGCAGCCGAGCGGCGCAGGCCTCGGCGGTCGTACGGGCCTGGGCGAGGGCGGCGCCGGCGGCCTTCTCGACGTCGGCGGCGTGCAGGGCGGCGCGGGCCGGGTCGACGTCGCCGTCGGCGTCGATGAAGCCGGCCTCGACGGCGGCGGCGGTCTCCTGCTCGACCTCGGCGAGGCGCTGGCGCAGGTGGTCGACCTCGCTGCGGGCCTTCTGGGCGGCGGTGGCGGCCTCGGTGGCGTCGGACTGGGCCTTGGCGCCGTCGTCCTGGAGCTCGCCGGCGCGCTGCTCCTCGGTGTCGGCGCGGGCCTCGGCGGCCGCGGCGGCGCCCTCCAGGGCGCGGGCCAGGGCGGTGGCGGCGCGGGCGCGGGCGGCGAGCGCGGGGGCGGCGTCGAGTTCGGCCTCGCGGATGGCGGCGGCGACCCGGGTGACCCGGTCGGCGGCGGCGCGCTGGCGCAGGACGGTCTCGGCGGCCTGCCAGGCAGCGTGCAGGGTGCGGGCGTCGATGAGTTCGCGGCGCAGCGCGGCGGCCTCGGCGGTGGCCGCCGCGAGGCCCAGGGTGGCGTGCCGGTGGGTGAGTTCGGCGGTGATGAGGGTGTGCCGGGTGCGGTCGGCCTCGGCGGCGGTGACGGCGCCCGCGGCGGCGGCGACCTCGATGGCGAGGTCCTGGGCGCGGTCGCGTTCGGCGGCGGCGCGGGAGGTGAGGGCGTGGGCGAGGCGGCGGGTGCGGCGTTCGGCGGTGCGGTGGGCCTCGCGGACGCTCTCGCGGGCGCCGGTGGCCTCGACGATGCGTTCCAGCAGGTCGAGGGAGCCGGCGGTGAAGTCGCGTTCGGCGGTGAGTTCGGCGCGGCGGCCGAGCTTGGCGGCGAAGCCGTGGACGAGGTCGGCGAGGCCGTCGGTGTCCCGGGTGTCGGTGACGGCGCGCAGCAGCAGGTCGGTGAAGTCACTGTCGTGCTTGACCGCGAAGAGGCCGGCGGCCTCGCCCTCGTCGGCGTTCATCTCACGCTGGTAGCGGAAGAGTTCGGGGTCGAGGCCGAGTTCGCCGAGGTGCTCGGTCCAGCGGTCGTGGCCGTCCTCGAAGACCAGGTCGAGGTGCGGGTGGGCCTTGCCTGCCTCGGTGAGGGCGTCGCGGAAGCCCTTCATGGTGCGGCGGCGGCCGCGGGCCTTCTGGTCGCCGGCCAGGCTGATCCGTTCGGAGACCGGCAGCGAGTCCAGGGTGAGGCCGGGGCCGGGGCGGAAGGAGTACCAGGTCTCGGCGAACTTGCGCGGGTCGGAGGAGACCTGGCGGCCGCGCCACTCGCTGACCTTGCCGACCACGATCAGCTCGCCGGTGACGGTGTGCTGCCACTCCAGCGCGACGTGGCCGCAGTCGTCGGCGAGCAGGAACTTGCGCAGCACGCCGGAGCTGGCGCCGCCGAGGGTGTTGCGGTGGCCGGGGAGCATCACCGAGAAGATCAGCTTGAGCAGGACGGACTTGCCGCCGCCGTTCTCCAGGAAGAGCACGCCGGCCGGGGCGGGGCGGCGGACCGGGCCCTCGGCGTCCTCGCCGAACAGGCCGATCTGCTGCGGGGCCGGGTCGGCGACGGGCTCGCCGACGCCGCGCAGGTCGAGCACCGTGTCGGCGTAGCGGGCGCCGGCCGGGCCGATCGAGTAGAGGCGGACCCGGTTGAGCTCGTACATGTGCGGCGGTTCTCCGTGGCTGGGGGGTGGTCGGGACTCGGGCTCAGAGCGAGTGGAACGGCAGGCCTGCGTCGGCCACCAGTTCGTCGCCGGTGTCCGGCGGCAGCAGGCTGGCGGTGCCGTCGGAGACCGGGACGATGCCGAGGTCGAGCAGTTCGGCCATGGCCGCGCTGCCGGCCAGGTCGCGGACCTGGAGCTGGTAGCGGGCGGTGGTGCGGTAGGTGCCGCCGGCGTCGTCGGAGACCTTCTGCAGGAAGCCGGAGTCGACCAGGAACAGCACGGCCTTGGCGACGATGCCGATGGTGGAGCCGGAGAGCCGGCGGGCGTCCTTGGTGGCGCCGGTGGCGGTGCGCCGGGCCCACACCCGCCAGGCGGCCTCCAGGCCGGGGGCGTCGGACTGCGGGTCGGTGTTGTCGCCCTCGGTCGCGGCCTGCTCCTCCAGGCGGCGGCAGGCCTGGCGGACGAAGGCGTCGACGCCGTTGACGGTGATCCGGCCGAGGTAGCCGTCGTCGGCGAGGTCCTCGGGCCGGGGGAAGGCCATCGCGGCGACGGCGAGGTGGGCCAGGCCGTGCAGGAAGCGGTCGGTGGACTCGGTGGCGGCGCGGCGCGAGTAGTCCCCCATCCGGACGGCGAACACCGAGTCCTCGGCGGCGGCGACGGCCATGCCGGCGCGCGGCGAGACCTCCAGGACGACCAGGCCCATGCCGGTGGCGACAGCGTCGGCGAGCCGGGCGAACGGCGGGTCCTCGCGGTGGCGGCGGACGAGTTCGGCGTACTCGGCGTCGCGGGCGGGGAGCAGCTTGGCCTGGAGGCCGAAGGAGACCAGCCGGGCTGCGTCGGCGACGTCGCCGGGGGTGATCGGGGCGGGGGCCGCGGGTTCGGTCTCGGCCGCCCAGGACGCGTCGTGGTGGGTCGTCACGGGCGGTGCTCCTCGGGGCTGTTGCTGGTACGGGCGATCTGGTGGTGCGTCAAGACGGCGGCTTGGTCAGCCGGCGTCCTTGCGGTCGGCGGCCATGCCGGCCGCGTCGAGCAGGGCGCTGCCGACGATCAGGTCGGCGCCGCCGAACTGCGGGTCGCGCAGCGGGGTGCCGTCGTCCACGGCGAACAGCAGCCGCTCCTCGCCCTGCCGGTAGGCGGTGCCGACCGGCGGGCTGGCCGCGTGGACGGCCAGCAGGGCGACGAGGTACGGCAGCTCCGGGTCCTGCTCGCGGGCCTCGGCGAGCAGGCCGGAGAGCCGGCGGGGGGCGTCGGCGGGCAGGTCGAGCAGGAGCAGCGCGGCCTCCAGCTGGGCTTCGGAGAAGCGGCTGTCGTCCGGGGTGGCGACCAGGTCCGGGTCGGGCAGTTCGGCGCCGAGGTGCTCGCGCTCGACCGGCGGGGTGAGCAGCAGGTCGACCAGGTCGACGACCCGGACGGAGACGGGGGTGCGCAGGCCGGCGCCGCGGGCGAAGAAGGCACCGGTGGGGCCGACGGCCTGCTCGACCGGCAGCCGCAGCACGGGGGCGAGCAGCTGGCCGTAGAGGTCGATGCCGCTGCGGGCGCCGGGGGTGGCGAAGGCCTGCCGGTCCTGCTCGGCGCGGAACAGCGGGCCGGCCTCCAGCAGGCGGGTCTGCAGCTTCGTGTGCCGGCGGATGCAGTCCTTGACGATGTCGAGCAGCTCGGCGGCGCGGCGCTTGTGCTCGGCCCCTTCGGGGGTGTGGGGCTCGGCCTCGTCGCGGGCCTTGCGGATGTTGGTGAGAATCGCGTTCTCGTGCCGGTAGCGGTCGGCGATGTGGTCCAGCGCCTCGTCGATGAGGTCGGGGATGGCGCGCATCCAGTCGACGGCGCGGACGTTGCGCCGGGTCGCGTCGAGGGCGCGGCGCAGCGTCTCGGCGTACTGGACGGTGCGGTAGCGGGCCTGCTCGGCGGCGAGCTGGGCGTCGGCCAGGCGGCCGCGGCGGATCAGCACCTCCAGCTTGACCTCGGCGGCGATCTGGGCCGAGGTGACGTCGGTGTCGAGCGCGCCGACCAGGACGTTGACCGCCTCGTCGGTGGTGCGCAGGTAGACGCCGCCGTCGGGGCCGGGGACCTCCTCGATCAGCTTGAAGTCGTAGTCGCGCCGGACGTACGCGCCGTCCGCGCCGAAGGTGCCGTAGACGGCGCGGAAGCCCCGGTCGACGCTGCCGACGTTGATCAGCGACTCCAGCACCCAGCGGGCGACCCGCTCGTGCTCGGCGGCGGGGCGGTCGGCGGCCTGGGCGGCGACCCGGGGCAGCAGGCGGGCGAGCACTATGTCGCGGTCGGCGCCGGTGTCGAAGTCCATGTGCAGGGTGACCAGGTCGATCGCGGCGAGACCGACCTCGGCCATCGCGTAGCCGCCGTACTCGCCCGCCAGATTGACCTTGCGGTTGTCCAGGTCGTGCAGGGGGGCGGTGCAGGCCAGCGCCTTGAGCCGGCGGGCCAGGCCCTCGTCGGCGGCGGGGCCGGGCGCGGGCCTCGCCGCGACGGACCCGGCGGGCGGCCGGGGGCCGGGCAGGGTGGGCGGGTCAGCGATGGCGGTCACGGTGGACAAGATTAGAGGTTCGCACCGACATCGACCGAAACGGGCCTTGTGGGCGGGCTGCGCGGCAGGCCGGAGGGCGTGTCGGGGGTGAATTCAGAACGGGGTTTCGACGGGATTCCGCCATTCCCGAACCGATATTCGGGAAACCCGTGAAGGTGGCGCGTCGCCACCGTGATGATCGGCCTATGATCACTCGACTGGTCAAAGCAGGCTTCGCCGCCGCGCTGTCCGTGACCACCCTCGCCACCGGTGCCGCCGCCTCGTCGGCCGCCCCCGCCGACGCCCCCGCCGTTCAGGGGCAGCACGTGACCGCGGCCCTGAACGGCTTCCTGCCGGGCACCACCCCTCCCGGACCGGGCAAGCTCTCGGTCGGCTGGACCTCCGCCGGCACCCAGGACCTCACCGGGCCGACCCACATCACCGTCGACCTGCCGCCCGGGCTCACCACCGAGCTCGGCATGTTCTTCTCCACCCCGTACGACTACACCTTCACCGAGTCCGTCTCGCCCGACGGGCGCCACCTGGACGCCGTCCTCATCGGCACCCGCAGGCCCGGGCGCTACGAGTTCATGAAGCTGAACGTGGGCCGCGACTACACCCAGCAGCTGACCGGCCAGATCGTCGTGACCGTGTCCAATCCGAACGACACCGACCCGACCGGCCACGTGACGGCCCTGTCGGTCGACGGGACCACCCCGGCGCCGGTCGTCCAGGCGCCGCCCACGGTCGACGGCCTCGACACCACCACCGGCCCGGGCGCGGGCGGCACCGCGGTGACCGTCAGCGGTGGCAACCTGGCGCACGGCATGGTGCTGGTCGGCGGCGTCCCGGCGGCCGGCACCTGCACCGACACCGCCTGCACGGTGACCACGCCCGGCGGCTCGGGCAGCGCACCCGTCTCCGTGGTGACCCCCGGCGGCACGGTCGCGGCGCCGGCCGCCTTCGACTACACGGGCGCCCCGCCCCCGCCGCCGCCCGCGCCGACGGTCGGCAATCTGACCAACGCCGGCGGCCCGGCCGCCGGCGGCACCCAGGTGTACCTCCAGGGCACCAACCTGACGTACGGGACGGTCGCGTTCGGCGGGGTGCCGGCCGCGCACGTCTCCTGCGGCCCGTCCTTCTGCTCGGCCACCTCCCCGGCGGCGGCGGGCCCCGGCCCGGTGGACGTCACGGTGACCACGGCGGGCGGCACCAGTGCCCCGGTGACCTTCACGTACACCGCGTAGTCCCGACGTACACCGCGCGGTCCCGGCGGTTCCGATGCCCGGGTGCTCCGGCACCCGGGCATCGGCGTGTCCGGGGGGCGCGTGCCGGCCCGGCGTCCGGGGGTGCGCGCCCGCCCGGCGTCCGGGGGCGTGCCCGCACGTCAGGGGCTAGTTGAACGCGTTCAAAAGCAGGGTCTAGAGTCGGTTCCGTACAGACGGGACAAGACCCCGCCTGCTCTTCGGCATGGAGGTTCGCACCATGGACACCAATCCGGGCACCGGTCCCGCGGCGGTACTGCGCAGAGTCCGGCACTGGCTCTGGATCTTCGTGGTCTGCCTGGTGCTGAGCGGCCTGACGGCCTTCCCGCTGGAGACCGAGACCCGCTGGCTGGCCGACCTCGCGACCGGGCCGGCCGCGCCGCTGGCCGACCGCTTCCCGGCCGCACTGGACTGGATCGAACGCGTCCGCACCGGCGTCGCGGAGACCAATGACCGCTACCCCTTCCTGGCCTACGGCACCGACTGGCTCGCCTTCGCCCACCTGGTGATCGCCGCCGCCTTCTGGGGCCCGATCAAGGACCCGGTCCGCAACATCTGGGTGATCCGCTGGGCGGTGCTCGCCTGCGGCGCCGTCATCCCCCTGGCCCTGGTCTGCGGACCGCTGCGGGGGATTCCCCTGAGCTGGCGATTCATCGACATGTCGTTCGGAATCGTCGGCGTCGTCCCGCTGCTGATCGTGCTGCGGGCGCTGCGCCCGCTGGAACGTTCCTTCCAGGGGCCGGTGGCCGCGCCCTGAGCCGGAGCCGCCCGGCGCCGCCCCAGGGCGTGTGACCAGGGGTCGCACGCCGGTGGGCCCCCCGGGCCCGGGTCACGGGCAACGGCCTTCATCCGCAGGCCCTACCATCTGGCTCAACAGCTGCTGGAAGGCGGACGGGCGTGGCCGATGCGGTGATCGATCTCAATGCGGACCTCGGTGAGGGGTTCGGACGCTGGACGCTGACCGACGACGAGGCCCTGCTGTCCGTGGTGACCAGTGCCAACGTCGCCTGCGGCTTCCACGCGGGAGATCCGTCGACGATGCGCCGGGTCTGCGCGCTGGCCGCCGAACGCGGCGTCCGGATCGGCGCCCAGGTCTCCTACCGCGACCTGGCCGGCTTCGGCCGCCGGGCCATGGACGTCCCCCCGGAGGAGCTCGCCGACGAGATCGCGTACCAGATCGGCGCCCTCCAGGTCTTCGCCCGCGCGGCCGGCTCCCGGGTCTCCTACGTCAAACCGCACGGCGCCCTCTACAACCGGGTGGTCACCGACTCCGAACAGGCCGAGGCCGTGGTGGCCGGCGTGCTGCGGGCCGGGGCGGTCTGCGACGGACCGCTGCCGGTGCTCGGACTGCCCGGCTCCCGGCTGCTCGCCGTCGCCGAGGGCGTCGGCCTCGCGGTCGTCGCCGAGGCCTTCGCCGACCGCGCGTACACCTGGGCCGGCACCCTCGTCCCGCGCCGCGACCCGGACGCCGTGGTGCACGACCCCGAATCGGTGATCACCCGCGCCGTCGGCATCGCCCGGGACGCCTCGGTGGAGGCCGTCGGCGGCGAACAGATCGCCGTCGAGGCCCGCTCCCTGTGCGTCCACGGCGACACCCCCGGCGCCGCCCAGCTCGCCTGGCGGATCCGCGGCGCCCTCGCCTCCGCCGGGGTCCGGGTGGAGGCGTTCACGTGACGCCCGCCGCCGTCCGGCGGGTCGGCGAGCGGGCACTGCTGGTCGAACTCGACGACACGGCGCAGGTCGCCGCGCTGTACGGATGGCTGCGCGAGCGGCAGGAGAGCGGGGCGCTCGGCGCGGTCGAGGAGATCGTGCCGGCCGCGCGCACGGTGCTGCTGGACGGCGTCGCGGACGTCGACGCGCTGGCGGCCCTGCTGCGCACGGCCCGTCCGTCGGCGGCCGCGGCGGCGACCGGGCCGCTGGTGGAGGTGCCGACGGTGTACGACGGCGCCGACCTCGCCGAGGTCGCCGCGCTGTGGGGGGTGTCCGAGGAGGCCGCCGTACGGATCCACACCGGGCCCGAGTACGTGGTCGCCTTCTGCGGGTTCGCGCCCGGCTTCGGTTACCTGACCGGGCTGCCGCCCCGCTACGAGGTCCCGCGCCGGGCCACCCCGCGCAGCAGCGTCCCGGTCGGCTCGGTCGCCCTGGCCGGCCCGTACACCGGCGTCTACCCGGGCTCCTCCCCCGGCGGCTGGCAGCTGATCGGGCGCACCGGGCTCGCGCTCTGGGACACCGGGCGCGAGCCGGCGGCGCTGCTGGCGCCCGGGGTGCGGGTGCGGTTCACGGCGGAACGGGCGTAGCGGGGGTGCGGGCCCACGACGGGCGGCGCGCGGGCCCCGGACGGCGGGGGACGAGGCGGACGAGATGGGGGCGTTGAGCGGTTTGCTGGTGGTGCGGCCCGGACCGTTGACCACCGTCCAGGACCTCGGACGGCACGGCGTCGCCCACCTCGGAGTGCCCAGGGCCGGAGCGCTGGACGAGCCCGCGCTGCGGGCCGCGAACCGGCTCGTCGGCAACGAGCCGGGCGCCGCCGGGCTGGAGACCACGCTCGGCGGGGTCGCCCTGTGCGCCCTCGGGCCGGTGGTCGTGGCCGTCACCGGAGCACCCTCGCCCGTCCGGGTGGACGGACGGGCGGCCGCGTGGGGTGCGCCGGTCGCGGTGCCGGCCGGGGCGGTGCTGGAGGTGGGGGCGGCGACCGCCGGGGTGCGCGGCTACCTGGCGGTCGCGGGTGCGATCGCCGTCCCGCCGGTCCTGGGCAGCCGCTCGACGGACCTGCTCTCCGGCCTCGGACCGGCCCCGCTCGCCGCCGGCGACCGGCTGCCGATCGGCCCGCCTCCGCCCGACCGCCCCCGGCCCGACCTGGTGCCGCTGCCCGCTCCCCCGGCCGAACTGGTGCTGCGGCTGCGGCTGGGCCCGCACGCGGACTGGTTCAAGCCTTCGGCGCTGACCCGGCTGGCCCGCGACGGGTACCTGGTCTCCCCGGCCGGCAACCGGATCGGGCTGCGCACCGAGGGCCCGCCGGTCACCCGCGCCCGGGCGGGTGAACTACCCAGTGAGGGCATGGTGTTGGGCGCGGTGCAGATCCCGCCGGACGGGCGGCCGGTGGTCTTCCTGGCCGACCACCCGACCACCGGCGGCTACCCGGTGATCGGCGTCGTCCCCGCCGCCGACCTCGCGGCGGCCGCCCAGGCACGCCCGGGCACGCCGGTGCGCTTCGTACCGCTGCGGGAGCGCTGAGCGCCCGCCCGCACGCCTTCCGGCGCTCCCGGCGCGACGGCTGTTCGCACGCCGCCCGGTGCTCCCGGCGCGACGGCTGTTCGCACGCCGCCGAGGCCGCGGCGGTGCACTCAGACGGCGGGGGCGCCGAACCACCTGGACAGGTGGCCGCGCAGGCCCTGCTGGTCCTCGCCGACCCACGCCACGTGGCCGTCCGGGCGCAGTAGCACCGCGGGCACGTCCAACTCGTCGCTGACGTCGACGACATGGTCGACCCGGTCCGCCCAGCCCGCCACCGAGAGCCCGCCGGTCTGGTCGAGCAGCAGCCCGCGGCCGCCGTGCATCAGCCCGTAGAGCCGGCCGCGCTTCAGCTCCACGTCGCGCAGCCGGCGGCCGAGCAGTTCATGCCCTTCGCCGAGGTCGTAGCGGACCCCGATCGCGATGATCTTCTCGATCAGGTACCGGTTCACCTCCTCGAATTCCGTCAGTTCCGCCAGCAACTGGCGCACCGCCCGGGCGCCGGGCTCCAGGGACATCAGGTGGATCTGCGCGCGGGTGTTGTCCAGCACGTCGGCGGCCACCGGGTGCCGTTCCGCGTGATAGCTGTCCAGCAGCCCCTCCGGCGCCCAGCCATCGACCTCGGCGGCCAGCTTCCAGCCGAGGTTGAACGCGTCCTGGACACCGAGGTTGAGCCCCTGCCCGCCGGTCGGCGGGTGGATGTGCGCCGCGTCGCCGGCCAGCAGCACCCGGCCGACCCGGTAGCGCTCGGCCAGCCGGGTGGCGTCGCCGAAGCGCGACAGCCAGCGCGGTGAGTGCGCCCCGAAGTCGGTGCCCGCGACGGCCCGCAGCTGCTGCTTGAACTCCTCGAAGGTCGGAGCGGCCGTACGGTCCTCGGCCACCCCCTCTGCGGGCACGATGACGCGGTACCCCCCATCCCCCTCGCGAACGGCGCCGAACCGCAGCTGGGTCTTGCGGACCTCCGCGATGACGGCGGCGATCGTCTCCGGCTCCTCAGCCAGCTCCATGTCGCCCAGCAGCGTCTCCACCCTGGAGGGCTCCCCGGGGAAGCCGACGCCGAGCAGCTTGCGCACCGCACTGCGGCCTCCGTCGCAGCCGACGAGGTAGCGCGAGCGCAGCCGTGTGCCGTCGGCCAGTTCGGCGCTCACCCCGTCCTCGTCCTGGCTCAGCCCGACCAGTTCGCAGCCGCGCCGGAGCTCGGCGCCGAGCTCGGTGGCGTGCTCGGTCAGCAGCCTCTCGGTGACCGCCTGCGGGATGGCCAGGACGTACGCCTGGGTGGTGTCCAGCCGCTCCGGCCACTCCTTGCCGATGCCGGCGAAGAAGCCGCCGACCGCGAACTTCCGGCCGAGCGGGAGGAACCGCTCCAGCAGGCCGCGCTGGTCCATCACCTCAAGACTGCGCGCGTGCAGTCCGCGCGCCCGGGCCGGCAGGGGCGGCACCGTCTCCTTCTCCAGCACGAGCACCTGCACGCCGTGCAACCGCAACTCGCCGGCCAGCATCAACCCGGTCGGCCCGGCACCGACCACGATCACGTCAATCATCACAAACCCCCAGGTATGCCCGCAGATCCCGGCTTCGGCCGGTCATTCTGCGGCACGACCGGGGCCTTGCGGCAAGCCCCCCGGCGCGCTATACCTTGAGAGTGGCAAGGAGAGTCGACGACCTCCTTGCCTTCGTTGTTTCCGGTCATTGTTTGCTGGTCATTGTTTGCCGGTCGCTGTTTGCCGGTCGCTGTTTTCCGCTCGCTGCGTGCGCTCCGCTCAACGCCCCGACAGCAGTTCCGCCACCGCCCGCTGCCCCGGGTCGAGCGCCGACTCCCCGTCCTCCGCCGCCCATACGGCGTTCTGCAGCACCCGGGCGAGCGTCCAGGCGAGCGCCGCCTCGCGGTCCAGTTCCAGTGCCTCCACCAGGACGTCGAACCGCCACCGCAGCGCCCGGGCGACGTCGCCGGTGGCCAGGACGTCGGCCCAGCGGTTGCGCAGCGCCGGGAGGAGTTCGAAGCCGGGGTGCCCGACGAGCGGTTTGGGGTCGATGGCGAGCCAGGGGGCGCGGCCGCCGCTTTCGGGCGGGGCGAGGACGTTGCCGTAGTGCAGGTCCCAGTGCAGCAGCCGGTCGCCGGGCTCGGTGCGGGCCTCGCGCAGGGCCGCGGCGCAGTCGGCGAGCAAGCGCCGCTCGGCCGGGTCGGCGAGGGCCGCTGCCGCTGCCGGGGCCCGCGCGAGCAGATCGTCGGCGAGGTCCGCCAGCCGGCGCAGGTCCGGGACTTCGACCTGACGTTCAGTCAATTCCCCGAGCAGGCCTGCAAGGACGTGCAGCGCCTCCCGGTCGTCCGCGACATCCAGCAGTGAACGCCCCGGGTCGAGGCGCTCCAGCAGCATCGAGCCCGAGGCCGGTTCGTGGCCGAGGAGTCGAACGGCCCCTCGCCCACCCCAGGCCCGGAGGGCGACCGGCTCGCCCTCCGTCTCCTCGTCCACCGACTGGAGCTTGAGCGCCGCGGGCGTGCCGTCGGCGCGCCGCACGGGCAGCACCAGCGCGTGAATGCCGTGCGCGGGCGGGCCGTCCAGGCGCAGCTCCCAGTGGTCGAGCAACTCGTCTGCCAGAGCAGGGAGTCGGGCCACCCAGGCGCGACCGTCCGGGCCGAGGGACTGCTCCAGCGACGCGGCCAGCCCGGGCGGGACCTCAACAGGCGGGACTTCAAAGGGCATTGTGCGGGCTCCTCTCCGACTCCTCCAGCCTACGGTCGAGGTTCGAGGCCGGCCGCCGAAACGAAGCCGTCGAGGTTGTCGAGCATGATGTTGTGCCCGCAGTCCGAGACGGCCGCCAACCGGACGCCCGCCTCCCGGAGTTGGTCGGCGCCGCGCGGCTCGCCGCCCGCCTCCGGGTACAGGAAGGTGCGCGGGAGGTCGAGGCCGAGCAGCAGTTCGCGCATCGTCGGCACCGTCGCCCGGGCCAGGTGCACGGCGCTGCGGTACAGCGCCTCGGGCCCGGCGAGGCGCATCGTGGACCACCAGGACGGGCCGACCCACGTGGCGACCTCGTCCCGGCCGCCGGCCAGGAACTCCTCCTCGGTGAAGCTCGCGATACCGCTGCTGCCGGGGCCGCGGCCGGGGGTGACCGGGTCCAGGTTGGCGTCGACCAGGACGAGCCGGGAGACCAACGCCGGATGCCGGTGGGCGAGGACGACGGCGATCGCGCCGCCCATGCTGTGGCCGATCACCTCGACTCCGGCGAGCCCGGCCTCCGCCAGGGCCGCGGCGACGGCGTCGGCGTGCCCCTCCAGGGTGTATCCGAAGTCGGCGGGTCGGTCGCTGAGGCCGAAGCCGAGCAGGTCGAGCAGCAGCGAGCGGCGCCCGGCGAGCCCCGGGTGGGCGGCAGCGGCCGCGAAGTAGGCGGGCGAGCTGGCGCCGAGGCCGTGCAGGTAGAGCCGGGCGGGCTCGACTCCGGGCAGCTCGACCCATCGGATCCGGTCGCCGTTCGGGGTGACGGGGGCGTGGCGCAGCACGGGGACTCCTCCTCCAGCGGGGGCTGGGACATCAAGGGCTGAGACATCAGGGGCTGGGAACGCCCAGACCATACCTCGACATCGAGGTATCACGGAACCGATATACCGAGGCTTCGAGGGACGAATCTGCGAGAGTGGCCCCATGCTGAAGCTCGCGATCCTCGGATTCCTCTACGACCGCCCGCTGCACGGCTACCAGCTGCGCCGCCACCTCGCCGCACTCACCGGGCACGTCCGCCCGATCAGCGACGGCACGCTCTACCCGGCGATCAAGCGCCTGGAGACCGACGGCCTGCTGGTCCGCGAGACCGAGCCCGGCAGCGCCGCCGCACCCCGGCACACCCTCCACCTCACCGAGGCCGGCCGCGCCGCACTGCTCGACCAGCTGCGCGCGCCCGAGCCGCTGGACATCAGCGACGAGAACCGCTGGTTCACCCTGCTCGCCTTCCTGCGCCACCTCGCCGACCCCGCCGCCCAGGCCGCCGTGCTCCGCCGCCGACTGGCCTTCCTCTCCGAGCCGGCGAGCTTCTTCTACGACGGCGACCGCCCGGTCGGCGCCGAGGAGTTCGCCGACCCGTTCCGCCGCGGCCTGCTGCTGATCGCCCGCGCCACCAGCGAGGCCGAACTCGCCTGGCTGCACTCGACCCTGACCGAACTGGAGGACGTACCGACGGCCTGACGGACCCACGGGCCAACGAGACCCACGGGCTGACGGACTCACGGGCTGACGGACTCACGGACTGACGGACTGACCGAAAACCCGCTGCGGTGCCTTCCCTCCCCGCCCTGCCCGTGTTCCGATGACGCCCATGGGTAACGACACGCACACCGGCAACGTACGACGCGAGGGACACGACGGAACGGGCCCGGGCGCGATCACCCCGGACGGCTGCGCCGTCGAGCTCTGGGCCCGGCTCCCCGTCGGCGACGCCCCGGACGTGATCGAGGCCGCGGTGCCGGCCGGCGCCACCATCCTCGAACTGGGCTGCGGCGTCGGCCGGATGACGCACCCGCTGACCGACCGCGGCTTCACCGTGACGGCGGTGGACGAGTCCGCCGAGATGCTGGCCAGGGTGCGCGCGGGCATCCGCACCGTGCGCAGCCCGATCGAGCGGCTGGACCTCGGCGAGCGCTTCGACGTCGTCCTGCTCGCCTCCTTCCTGATCCACGCGGGCGACGAGGCGGTCCGCCAGGGCCTGCTGGAGACCTGCCGCCGCCACGTCGCCGCGGACGGCTGCGTGCTGATGCAGCGGGAGGGCGAGGACTGGCACCTCAACGTGCCGCGCGAGGGCAGGCTCGGCACCGACGGCGTGTCGCGCATCGTCTCCTCGACGCCGGTCGGGGACGGCGTGAACTCCGTCCACGCCGAGTACGAGTTCCCGGACGGCCGCTGGACGCACACCTTCCGCTCCCGGCCGCTCACCACCGCCGCGTTCGACCGGGCGCTGGCGGACGCCGGTCTGACGGTCGAGAGCTACCTGACGGAGGACCGCACCTGGGTCCGCGTCCGACCCGCCGGCTGAGCGGCGAAAGGGCAGGCGGAAGGGCAGGTGGAAGGGCAGGCGGACGAGTCGGCGGGGCACGGAAGCGCCGGCGGGCAAAGCCGGGTCAAAAGGTGAACAAAGAATAGTCATCTTCACCCCGTACCATCGGCCGCGCGCCCGCCCGTGCGTGGCCCGAGGGCCGTGCGGGTCGCGGCCTGCCCGCACGCCCGCTCCGACCTGCGAGGACCGCACATGTACGACGACCCACGGATACCCCCGGTGGGTGTCTGGTGATCGACTGGTTCCACGGGGCCGTCCTCGGCCTGATCCAGGGACTCACCGAGTTCCTGCCCGTCTCCTCCAGTGCCCACCTGCGGGTCTTCTCCGCCCTGCTGGGCTGGGACGACCCGGGCGCGGCCTTCACCGCCGTGACCCAGCTCGGCACCGAGACCGCGGTGCTGATCTACTTCCGCCGGGACATCGTCTCGATCGTGCGGACCTGGACGCTGTCACTGTTCCGCCCGGCGCTGCGCTCGGACCCGGACGCCCGGATGGGCTGGTTCGTGATCATCGGCACGCTGCCGATCGGCATCCTCGGCAAGCTGTTCCAGGACACCATCGAGACCCATCTGCGCGATCTGCGGATCATCGGCACCACGCTGATCGTCTTCGGCCTGCTGCTGGCCTTCGCCGACCGCACCCGCGCGGTCCGGCACGCCCGGCCGATCACCGACCTCACCCTGCCGCACGCGTGCGCCTACGGCCTCGCCCAGGCGCTCGCACTGATCCCGGGGGTGTCCCGCTCCGGCGGCACGATCAGCGCGGGCCTGCTGCTCGGCTACAGCCGGGAGGCTGCGGCCCGCTACTCCTTCCTGCTGGCGATCCCGGCGGTGCTCGCCTCGGGGGCGCTGGAGCTGTTCAAGATCGGCGAGGGCCCGGCACCGGCCTGGGGGCCGACCATCCTGGCCACCGCGATCGCCTTCGCGGTCGGCTATGCGGCGATCGCCTGGTTCCTCAAGTACATCTCGCACCACAGCTTTCTGCCGTTCGTGGTCTACCGGGTGCTGCTCGGCGTCCTGATCATCGGACTGGTGGCCGGCGGCGTGCTGGCCCCGGACGCGGGCGTCGTGAAGTAGAACCGCGTTCCACCAGGACCGCGTTCCAGCACGCCCCCGGAACAGCAGTGGGCCGGGACACCCGAGGGGGTGTCCCGGCCCGTCGTTCGCCAGAAGCGGGGAGGCAGCCACCGGACTGCCGGGACCTACCGCCCGAACTCCCGGGCGGCGGTCAGCCGGCCGCGGACGGCGGCGTGGACCTCGGCCTCCTCGGCCGGATCGGCGGCGAGCCGGCGCAGGCGCTCCAGCACGCGCGCGTCACCCGTGGTGGCGACATGGCGCGCGGCGAGCTCCCGCGTGGCCTCCTCGCAGTCCCAGAGGCACTCGACGGCGGGGCCCTCGGGGAAGTGCACATCGGTCACGGCGAGCGCCCGGGCGGCACGGCCGCGCAGTTCGGAGGAGGCGGCCTCCCCGTAGATGTGGCGCAGCACGGGGACGGCGTCGGCGGCGACCAGCCGCCCCGCACCGTCGACCAGCGAACCGAGCCCGGTACCGCTGACCCCGCGGACGGACACCCAGCGGCGCAGGCCGTCGACGACGAACGGCGCGTCGGCCGGCTCCCCGGCGTCGGCGAGCAGTTTGACGGCGGCCTCGCCGAGCGCGCTGTCCGCGCCCCCGGTGGCCGGGTCGGCCCAGCGGCGGGCCTGCGCCAGGACCTCGGGGCCGCGCATCCGGCCGACCAGTTCCAGGGCCGCGCGCACGATCCGGTCGTCGACGTCGACGGCGGCGGCCTCGATCAGCTCGACGGCGGCCGGGTCCCGCTGGTCGACCAGGTAGCGCAGTGCCGCCCGGCGGGCGCCGGGCAGGCCGCCGCGGGCGGCCTCCAGCACAACGGGGCGGTCCTCGGGCCGGACGACGGCGGTCAGGCAGCGGGCGGCGGCGGCGGCCCGGCGGTCCACGGCGTCGGGCGCGGCCGGATCGGCGGGTTCGGGCGCGGGCTCGGGCCGACTGTCGGCTCCGCCGAGGAAGGCGCCGGCCCCGAGGGCGCCCAGGCTCCCCTGGTCGGCCCAGGCCAGGACGTCGGCGGTGGACCAGCCCGGGGTGACGCCGCCGCGGTTGAGCTGGCGCTGCCAGAGGTCGAAGGGTGACTGCTCGCTGGCCGCCGCCACTCTCGGGTGGTAGGCCGCCCACAGCCGCCAGGGCCGGGGCTCGTAGGCGTTGCGGATGAACTCGCGCAGCTCGGCGTCGCCCTCGGGGCCCGGGGCGAAGCGGTCCAGGACGGCGGTGCCGAGCAGCAGCAGGCCGCGGTCGTCGTCGCGCAGGGCGAGCTCGTCGAGGGCCCAGGCCCAGTTGGCACCGGTGGCGGTGTACTCGCGCAGCATCAGCAGCGCGTCGCGCCGGCCGTACGCGGCGAGGTGGCCCAGGACGGAGAGGGCGAGGCCGGTGCGGTTCTCGTCGTCGCTGACGAGGTCCTCGGCGGAGTGGAGATGGTCCTCGATGCCGTCGAGGGGCGCTTCCAGCTCCATGTAGAGACGGGCGTAGTAGAGGGAGCGGCTCTCGACCTGCCAGTCGGCTCGCGGATCCCTGGTGACGCACTCCTCCAGCGCGGCGATGGCCTCGGTGCGGTCGGCGGCCAGCGCGTGGAGCTGCCCGTCACCGCGGCCTCGCTGCAGGAGGCCGAGGAGGCTGGCACTGGGTGCTATCACTGGCTCGAACATGAGGTCAGCATCCGTTGCGGCGGTCGTAGTGGCAACGGGATTTCCGTCGCCGGGGTCTCTGGTCGGTACTGCGGTGGGCGCCCGGGCGCCGGAATCACCGAAGGTTACCGCCTCGCGCCACCTTCCGCACACAGGGCGACGACGGCTGCTGCCACAGTGGCATATGCCAGGGGAATTTTGCCTGCGTTATGTCCAAATCGCCCGCAGGGGCGAGGGCGCTGTGCCACAGTCTTCTCACCACCGACGGCCCGCACGCGGCGGGCCACCCCCGAGCGATGGACCCGCCATGAAGATGCCCACAGGCGCCGCCCGCCCGCCGGACACCGCCACGGTGGACGGCGCCCCGGCGAGCGCGACGGACGACGGCGCGCGCGGCGAGCCGAGCGGCGACGCCGACAGCGGAACGGACGGCAGAGTGGACGGCACGGCGCAGGAGCCGTCCAAGAACCCCGACCTCGGCGACGGACCCGACGCCGGCGGCGTCCGCGACCACCTCATCGGCTCAGCCGAATGGGACCTCCTCACCGACCGCGTCCACTGGAACGCGGACACCTACCAGCTCCTCGGCTGCGACCCGGGCAACGGCCCGCTCAGCCTCGACCGGCTGCCCGACCGCCTCCCCGAGGCCGACCGGCCCGTGCTGCGCCGGATGATGACCGACGCCCTGGTCCACGGCCGCACCTCCGCCGGCACCCTGCGGATCCGCCGCGACGGCGCCCCGCACGCCAGCGTCGAGTGCGCGGGCGAGCCCGTCCTCGGCACGGACGGCACCGTCACCGCCCTGCGCATGCTGCTGCGGCCGGCACCCCCGAACTGACCGGGGCCCGCCGGGGCCTCAGAACCTCCGGGCCTCGGGACCCCCAAGGCTCAGGACACCCAAGGCTCAGGCCTCCGGGCCTCCGGGCCTCCGGGCCTCAGGACCGCTTCGGCCGCTTCTTCGCGTCCGCCGCCCGCAACTCCCGCCCCAGCTCGGCCCGCAGTTCGTCCACCACCGGCAGGCCCCGGTAGCGCGCGGTCAGCCGGTACATCTCGCGCAACCGGTCCCAGGTCCGGTGCGAGGAGTTCTGGCCGATCAGGTTCATCACCATCTTGGCCTGGAACTCCGCCGCGTCCGGCTCGCCGCTCAGCCAGTGCACCGAGGCCAGGGTGATCCGGTCGAACAGCGCCGAGCGCAGCTGCCCGGTGCCCTCCCGCAGGGTGATCACCCGCTCCGCGTGCCGCTGTGCCTGCGCCGCCGCCGAGGGGTCGTGCTCCGCCAGCGTGCGCAGCACCAGCGCCTGCATGCCGCGCAGTTCGGCCTCGTCGAACACCTGCATCCAGGACGGCGGCGGCTCCGGCGCGCCCTCGGCGAACAGGTCCTCGGCCTCGCCGAGCAGCCGCCAGGTGTCCTGGGAGTGCCCGATCGAGGCGTGCGCCCAGGCCTCGACGGTGTTCAGCATCGCGCGCGTTCTCGGCAGCACCCGGCCGCCGGCCGCCTTGGCCGCCGACATCAGGTCGATCGCGTCGTCGGCCCGGCCCAGGTGGACCATCTGCCGTGCGGCCCGGGAGATCGCCTCGCCGGCCCGCGGCCGGTCGCCGGCCTCCTTGGCCGACTCCGCCGCGATCATGAAGTACCGCTGGGCGGTGGGCTCCAGGCCCACGTCGTGCGACATCCAGCCCGCCAGCACCGCCAGGTTGGCCGCGACCAGCCACAGCCGCTGCTCCACCGCCGGGGCATGCCGGTGCGTCAGCAGGCCTCCCACCTCGTTCAGTTGACCGACCACCGCCTTGCGCTGGAGCCCGCCGCCGCGCGCCGCGTCCCAGGCGCGGAACACCAGGACCGAGCGCTCCAGCGACTCCACCTCGTCGAGCCCGACCGGGCCCGCGTCGTACACGTCCACCGCGGGGCGCACCCCGCCCTGGGTGATCACCTGGCGCGGCCCGGGGACCGAGGCCGCGTACGCGACCGCGTCCCCCCCGAGCCAGCCCTTCAACGAATCGGCGATGACCGTTCCGGCCGTGAGCGCGGCACCCGCGCCCACCAATCCACGTCGGTTCAGCATGAGGTCCATTCCCGTGAACTCGGTGAGGACCGCGGCCGTTCGATCCGGCGACCATGGCACTGCTGCGGACTGCGCCGCTCCGGACCTGGTGGGCCGGTGTCGTTCCAGACCGAGGTCCTCAGTGGTGACGACACGGCCGAGCCGCTCCGTGAACACGGCCGCCAGCACCCTCGGCACCGGATCCCGGGGGATCTCCCCCTGCTCGATCCAGCGCCGTACCCTCGACGTGTCGGTGGACAACTGCTGCTGTCCCATCGCGGCACCCCGACGGTTGACCAGCCGCGCGAGTTCGCCCTTCGACCAACCGGTCAGGACGAACAAGTCAGCGAGTCGGGTGTTGGGTTCCCTGCTCAACGAAGCCCCCAGGTTCCTCGGCTGATTCGAGGCTAGAGGCTCCGGCAAGTGCCAGGCGAGCATTCGCCACCGTTCGCCAGGGCCCGCCAGACTACTAAGCCAGTGCGCCGCGGGTGTGTTGTAGGGGTGCGCCACCTCGCCCCCGGGTCGGGCGGCGTCCCACCGGCGTCGGGGCAGTCCCCCGACCGTGGCACGGGACGCTCCCGGTCCTCACCCGAGGGGGTGGCGCGGCCGGGTGGCGCGGGGGCGCCGGGCACGGCCACGGCAGTCCGGCCGACCGTACTCCCCAGGGTGCGGACGGCCGGAGCACCGCCGTCGTCCGGGTCTCACGACCCCGCGTCCGTGCCCGGCGCCCGCGCACCACCCACCGCACCGAGTCAGGGCCGCCGTCACGCCAGGAAGCACGCGGCACCGGCCCTCCCCGCACCGCGGGGCGCACCTGCCGACGGACAGAAAGGGACCACCCTCACCCCATGTACTCCTCAGCGACGACCCCCTCGCCGACCGCGACCCGCACCGCGCTGCGCCCCCCCACCGCAGCCGCCGGGCGCCCCGGGCCGAAGCAGGTGCCCCCGTCGAGCCGCCCGGTGGCTCCGCACGGCACCGACGGCCGGTCCACGGACGCCCGGGTCCCGTCCGGCCGTACGGCGCTGGGGCTCCGCGGCCCCGAAGCGGCCCCGCCCGTCGGCGGCCGGCTCCCGCTCGCCCGCCAGGCCGACGGCCGGGTGCTGCGCCCGCCGCACCGGCCCGGCCAGGTCGGCGCCGGGCCCGAGCGGATCGACCCGTCGGCGCTGCAGACCCCGGCGGTGCGGGCCGCGCTGGCGAGTGTCGCGCGGATATGTCCCGCGTTCACCCCGCGCCAGGTGCTGCGCGAGGGCAGCCGCCACATCCTGGTGGCGGGCACCATCGGGCGGGCCCCGGTGGTCGCCAAGTGCCTGGCGCCGCAGGCGGTGCGGAGTGGGTACTTCGAGCAGTTGGTGGCCGACTTCCACCACGAGGTCGCGGTCTACCGGGCGTTCGTCCGGCACCGCCCGCCGGTGCGGCTGCCCCGGCTGGTCGCCGCCGACCACGACCGCTGCGTGCTCGTCATGGAGCGCGTTCCCGGGCGCCCGGCGGCGCGGGAGCGCCACCCGGTCAACGCGCCCACCCCGGGCGAGGTGCGGGCGCTGCTGACCGCCGTCCGGACGCTCAACCTGTGGCGGCCGCCGACCGACGTGTTCCAGCCACGCATGGACTACCCGATGGAGATCGCCCGTTACCACTCGGTGGGCCAGCTCACCGACCGGGACGCCGGCGACCTGCGCGGCCTGCTGCACGGCCTCGGCCACACCCCGCTCCAGCTCTGCCACGGCGACGCCCTGCTCAGCAACATGCTGCTGGCGCCGTCCGGCCCGGTGCTGGTCGACTGGGAGCAGGCCGGCTGGTACCTGCCCGGCTACGACCTGGCGGTGCTGTGGAGCGTGCTGTCCGGCGACACCGCGGCGCGCCGCCAGATCAGCCAACTCGCCCAGAGCGGCGGCACGCTGGCCCGGGACGCGTTCCTGGTCAACCTGGTGCTGGTGCTGATGCGGGAGATCCGGCTGTACGACGTGCCGGGCGCCGGCGAGGAGCAGCGGATCATGATCCGCCGGCTCTACGACGACGCCGCGCTCGCCCGCCGGGCCGTCCGGGCCGCGGTCGGCACCCGCTGAGGCTCCGGGCCCCGAGCCCCCGGGGCCCGGAATCCGCTACGGCCGGCCGCCGCGCTCCAGGGCGGCCCGGCCGGCGGCCTCCAGGACGGCCTCGTCCGGGGCGAGGTGCACCCGACTGCTCAGCACGTCCCGCAGGTAGCGCTCCAGCGGGTGACGCCGGCTCAGGCCGGGGTTGCCGGTGAGCGAGACGGCCTGCTGGACCGCCGCCGTCGCGGCCCGGGCGGCCAGCAGGTGGGCCGGGCCGGTCCGCGCGACCGCGTCCGGCTCTCCCCGGTCCACCCGGGGGGCCAGCCCCTCGACCAGTTCCTCGGCGCCGATCAGCTGGGCCTCGATCTCGCCGAGGGCGCAGCGGTAGCGGGGCAGGGTGCCGAGCGGCTCGGTCAGATTGGCCGGAGTGCGCTGGTTGAGGAAGCGGATCAGCCAGGACTGGGCGGCGCGAGCCACCCCGATCGCCACCGCGGAGAGCGCCAGATCGTGCCAGGCGAGGGAGAGTTCGGCGGCCCCGGCCGCGTCCGCCGCGCCGCCCTTGGGAGCGGTGAGGCCGAGCGCGAGCTCGGCCGGCACCCGGACCTGCTCCAGCACCACGTCGTGGCTGGCGCTGGCCCGCAGGCCGACCTGGTCCCAGGTCGGGTCGATCTCCAGGCCCTCGCTCTCGCCGCGGACCAGGAACGTCCCGACCCTCGGCTCCGCCTCGTCGGTCCGCGCGGTCACCGCCATCCAGGCCAGCGCCTCGGCGCCGGTGCAGTACGTCTTCCGGCCCGTCAGCGACCAGCCCTCGCCGTCCCGCCGGGCCACCGTGTCCGGCAGCGCTCCGGGCCGGCCGCCGGGCTCCGCGCGCAGCGTGTTGACCAGGGCGGGCCCGCGCCGGGACTCGGTGAGCAGCCGCCGGTAGCCCGCCGTCGGCCAGGCCGCCCGGCGGGCCTGCTCGGCGTGCTGGAGCAGCGTGAAGGCGGTGACCACGGCCACCGAGGCGTCCCCGCGCCCGAGTTGGGCCAGCACCCGGACGGTGTCGGCGAGCGTGCCGCCCGGTCCGCCGTACCGCTGGGAGACGGTCAGGGTGAGCAGTCCGGCCTCGTGCACCGCCTCGATGCCCTGGTAGGGGAAGGTGGCGTCGCGGTCGTGCTCCTCGGCGCGGGCGGAGAGCAGGTCGACCACCCGGGGCAGTCCGGCGAGGGCGGCGACGACGGCCGAGCGGTCGGGCGCGGGATCGGGCGCGGGGTGGCCGGAATCCGACGCTCCCGCGGCGGCGCCGGGCACGGCGGCGGCCGCGGTGTCGGAGGGGCGGTCCGCGGGCGAACGGTCAGCGGCGGTGGTCGTCATGGTGCTGGGGCCTCCGGGCGGCAGCGTGGGCGCGGCAGATGCGGGCGGCACGCCGGACGGGCGCGCGGTACCGGACGGGCGGCCTCGGAGGTCGGTTCACGGCCCGCCCCCCGGATTCGGCGCCGGCCACGAACGGCCGGCCGCCCGCCGCCTCGGGGACGAATTCCCCCTCAGCGGCCCGGACACACCGCGCTGGCGGTGCGCCGCAGGTCCAGATAGCTGCGACGGGTCAGCAGCGGGAGACGGCACGACATGTTCGCGACTGTACGAACCCGTGATCGAAACCGTCAAGCGACGTCCGAGCCCTGGTCGAGGCCGGTCAGCCCTGCTGGAACATGTCGGCCGGGAGCGGCTTCAACAGCTGATACAGGTCGTCCGAAATCGGTCGGTCCCAGGACGCGATGGTGACCTGGACGCCGTCGCTGCGCCCGAACTGGGCGCAGAACACCCGCTCCTCGCTGACCTTGACCTTCTTCACGATCAGCAGGTCGTCCCCGAGCATCACCGGGAAGTCCTCGGCCGAGACGAAGTCGACCGGCTCGTCGTTCTCCAGCGCCGCGAGCAGCTGCCGCACCTCGAAGGGCACGCTGTCGCCGGTCTCCCGGGCGGGCGAGCCCTCGGGGAGGTTGCCGATGAACATCGCCGGGCCTCTGCCGCCGAACAGGTCGTAGCGCAGGAAGATCCCCTGGCAGGAGCCGTCCGGGCCGGTCATCATGGCCGCACCGAAGTCGCCGGGCCAGTCACCCGGGTCCATCGCGAGCACGTCGAAGTCCGGGCCGGCGGGCTGTCCGGAGCGACGGCGGAGAAAAGACATGGGAACATCGTACGTGCCCGGCACACCACGCTCGCGAGGTGGGTGGGGCACCGTCGGGAGATCGACGCTCAGAGACCAATGTTGACTCTGAGCAACCGTCCGGGCTACGTTCGGTTCAGCACGACAGCCGTTCTGGGTTTCACCCTCCGGGGGGACGGCATGTCGCAACGCGGCCCTACACGCGTTTCCCTCACTGTGCACATTGTCGTGCCGAACTGCCGAGCACCCAGCTTCGTCGTCGCACACAGCACAGCACACAAGCCAACAGTTCCATCACCACAAGCCAGATCCGCGGGGCCCCGGCCCGTCGCTCCCGCGGATCTTGCTCGGGACGCCGCCGCGTGGGGGCGTGCGGGTCCCGAGCAAACGGTGTCGCCGCCGAGTCGCTCTCGGCGTCGACGCCAGCCTCCCGGCGACTGCCGGCCCCTCGTGGGCCGGGACCGGCCGGCGCACCCCGGTGCGCAGGGGATGACTGGGAGGATGGCCTGGCAACACTGCCGGGTCGCACAGCAGGCGCCGTGTCTGGCCGCGTGGGGGCGGTGGGCACGGCGTCTGCCTGTGCTCATACTCTGAGCTGCGTTTGTCTAACAGTCAACAGAAATTCTGACGGGGCACGTTCAATAGATCATCAGTTGTGATGTTCGGGGCCGAAATCGACCGCGGAGCGGGCCCCGTTCCGACGGGGCCCGCTCCGCGGTCGTGCGACGGTCGCGCGGGCTCAGGTGAGGTCGAACTCGCCGTCCCGGGCACCGAGCACGAAGGCCCGCCACTCCCCCGGCGTGAACACCAGGACCGGACCGTCCTCCTGACGGCCGTCCCGCATCCCGATGTACCCGTCCACGAACGCGATCTGGACATCCCCGACGCCCTGGCTGCTGCACAGCCACTTCGCCCCGGTGAAGTCCACCTTCGGCTTCCCGCTCGGCGCCAGCTGCGGCTCCGCGCCGCCCGTCTCCACGTCGATCCCGCTGTTGACTGCCACTACCCGGTCTCCTCCCGACGGCTTTCCGGGCCAGCCTAACCACACCCGCCCGCCCCGGTCAGCGGGTTGACGAGGACTCCACCAGCCGGGCCCGGACGCCGCCGGAGGCCCGCTCAACGCGTGTCCCGCCCGACGGGGGCCACCGGAGCTGCCAGAGTGCTTGGCAACGCGGGGGACCACCCCCCGCTGGCCGTACGCGGGCCCTCGACGGCCCGTCCCGGCCCCGCCCCGGCCCCGCGGAACCCGATGCGCACCGGATGCGGCCCGCACCACCTCGCCCAGCACCGCCCACCACCGCCCAGAGGGAGCAGCCGATGAGCCGCCGGGACGGCACCCGCGCCGATGTCATCCCCATCTCCGACGCCCCCTCGGCCCACCCCCCTGCGCCCCGCACGCCACCCGCGCCCGCCACGCTGCCCCGGCCCGCCTCCGGCCGGCCCCCCGTGCACGGCCGGGTCGGGATCGTCCTGGTGTCGCACAGCCAGGAACTGGCCATCGCGGTGCGCACCCTCGCGCTCTCACTGACCGGATCCGACTCCCCCGCCCCGATCGCCGCGACCGGCGGGGACCAGGGCGGTCCCGGCATCAGCGCGGTCCTGGTGGCCGCCGCCACCCGCCGGGTCGACCAGGGCCACGGGGTCGTGGTGCTCGCCGACCTGGGCAGCGCCGTCACCACCGTGCGCGCCCTGCTGTCCGACGCCGACGAGCACGGCCTCCCGTTCCCGGTCCGCTTCGCGAACGCGCCGTTCGTCGAGGGCGCGGTGGCGGCCACCGCCACCGCCACCGCGGGCGGCGACCTCGCCGCCGTCCTGGACGCCGCGGAGGAGGCCTACCGGCAGCGCAAGGGCTGAGCGACCTCGCGAACTCCCGCCGCCTGGGGTGACCGGGCCGCCACCATCGGCGAAGGGTCCGGGCTCCCGGCCCACCCGGGGTGGGGAGGCGGGGATGCGGGCCGTCCGCCGTGCGCCGGTCAGGGGCGCTCCTTGCCCTCCCACACGAAGACCGTCGACCCCTCGCACTCCAGCGCGTGGCGCAGCCGCTCGTGCTCGACCTCGATCATCGGCGGCAGCCCGTCCAGTGGGTACCAGCCGACCTCCAGCGACTCGTCGTCGTTCACCCTCGCCTCGCCGCCGACCGCCCGGCACCGGAAGGTCAGCACCAGGTACTGCGTCACGTCGCCGTTCGGGTAGGTGACCTGCGGCGAGACGGTGACCGAGGCGAGCAGTTCGGGCACCGCCACCACCCCGCTCTCCTCCAGGCACTCGCGCACCACGCCGTCGGCGGGCTGCTCACCGGGGTCGAGGATGCCGCCGACCGGCGCCCACCTCCCGTCGTCGGCCCGTCGGGCCAGCAGCACCCGGCCGCGGTCGTCCAGGACGACGGCGACGACGGCGGTCAGCCAGAGCGGACGGGTGCCCACCAGGGCTCGGAGATCGGCGAGGAACGGGGGAATGGCCATGCGCCGCAGCCTAGGCCCTGTCCGGCGGGGCCCCGGGCCGACGCCACCGACGGGCGGCCCGCGGCGCGCAGGCTCATCGCGCGAGACCGCCCTCCGGGCGCAGCAGGGCCAGCACGGTCAGCCCGAGGATCCGCAGGTCGAGCCGGAGCGAGCGGTGCTCCACGTACCAGAGGTCGAGTTCGGCCCAGTCCGGCCGGGCGAGCGGGTGGCGGGCCTGGAGTTGGGCCCAGCCGGTCAGTCCGGGCCGGACGTCGAGCCGGCCGCGCTCGCGGCGGGAGTAGCGGACCGCCTGGTCGGGGCGGACGGGCCGGGGGCCGATCACCCCCATCTCGCCGCGGGCGACGTTCCACAGCCGGGGCAACTCGTCCAGGCCGGTCCGGCGGAGCAGGGCGCCGAGCCGCCCTCCCCGGCTGGTCCGGAAGCGGAGGACCTGGAACTCCCGGCCGTGCCGTCCGGCCCGGGACAGCCGCAGGAGCACCGGGCCGCGCGCCGTGCAGCGCAGCAGGGCGGCGATCACCAGGGCCAACGGGAGCGCGACGATCCCCGCCAGGGCGGCGAGGGCGAGGTCCCCGCCGCGCCTCATCCGGCGGACACGGTGGTGCGCGGTGCGCCGTCCGGCTTCCCGCCGGGTCCTCCGCCCGGCTCTCCGCCCGGATCGGACGTGGCGCTGCCGCCCATCTCTTCCCCTCCACGGCACCGTCGAGCCGCAAGAACGCATTCACAGTAGGGGCGCCTCGGAAGCAGTCGCCCGGGAATGGTGAAAGAAGTGGGCAGAGGATTGTCCGACAGGCCGAAATTCGGTCGATCTGACCAATATTGCTCGATCTGCTGCTCGATCTGCCGCTTGGAATGCCGAGGGCAATCGAAGTACAACCGTCCACCGAAGGCCGGCCGGCCGCCGAGGCGGTCAGAGCGCAGCGCGGCGCCGGTACCGCAGCAGCCCGAACGCGATCCGGCCGAGCAGCAGCACTCCCGCGGCCAGACAGCCCGCCACCGCCATCGCCCAGGCCGGACCGTCACTGTCCGGAACGATCACCGCCACCACAATGCCCAGCGCGAGGCAGGCCAAACCCACCATCGCCAGCGGAAGCTGGTGGGTGACCAGGGCGCCACCACTCCACGCACGGGCCATCCTGGTCGCGCCGTGCAGGTGGAAGGGATCACGGTCCGCATCTGCCATGAGCCCAAGGTACCCCCGGCGAACGCCGGAGGCAGCCCGCGGGGAGTGAACGTTCGACCACCCGGTGCGACCGGCCCGCCGACCTCGCCCGAGCCCCCCGCGGCCCGGCCCCGGTCGTGCATTCCGGCTCCACAATCAGTCCACATCAGTCCACGAAAAATCCTCGTCCCCCCGGTACAACCATCCGCTCGGTGCAGCGGTCTCAATGGCATTGAGCGATCCAGGAGCCGTTCGCGGGAAGGGTGCGAGCCCCCACCGCGGACCGGAATACCCAGGAGGCGGAGCCGCCTCCTCCTGGGGTCGGAGGCCGGGCTCCGTCCTCCGGCGGTACCGCCACGCCGCTCGGCGACCGAGGGGGAACCGTGCCGCAGTCCCAGTCCACCACGTCGATCTCCATGGCCCCCACCAGGCCCGTCCCGTTCGTGCGCCCGCTGCCGACGGCCACCCGCCGCCACCCGACCGCCGACCGGGGCCGGGCAGACGCGCGGGGCGAATGGCTGCGGTTCGCCCCCGTCCAACCCCTGTTCCGCGCCCGCGCCGCACAACGCCTCGCCGTCCTCGCCTACCACGGCGTCACCGACCACCGGTCCTTCGGCGCCCAGCTCGACCGGCTCCGAAGACTCGCCACCCCGGTCTCGCTCACCGCCGTCCTCCAAGCCGCCACCGAACAGCGGCCACTGCCGCCCCGCAGCGTCCTGGTCACCTTCGACGACGCCGACCGCAGCGTCCTCACCCACGCCCTGCCCGCCCTCGACGCCCGCGGCATCCCCGCCACCGCCTTCGTCATCTCCGAGCTCATCGGCACCGAACGCCCCTTCTGGTGGCACGAGGCCGACTTCCTCGCCCGGCACGGCGGCCGTGCCCGCTCGCTCGACTGCGGGCACCCCTCCCAGTTGCTCCCCCGGCTCAAGGCCATGCCCGACCCCGACCGGCGGCGCAGCCTGCACGAGCTCCGGGTCAGCGCCGACCGCCGCCCACCCCGCCAGGAGCAGCTCACCCCCGCCGACCTGCTCGCCCTGCGCGACGGCGGCGTCGCCATCGGCAACCACACCCAGGGGCACCCCTGCCTCGGCCGCTGCGACGACGCCACCGTCCGCGCCGAGATCACCGGCGCCCACGAAGCCCTCACCCGCTGGCTCGGCGAACCCCCCACCGCCTTCGCCTACCCGGACGGCGGGCACGACCCGCGTGCCGAAACCGTCCTCCAGGAACTCGGCTACCGCCTCGGCTTCCTCTCCGACCACCGGCTCGGCCCCCGCATCCCCTCCCACCCGCTCCAGATCAGCCGCCTCCAGGTCGACTCCACCACCAGCACCCGCCGCTTCGACACCATCCTCTCCGGCCTCGAACCCGCCTACCGCCGCTGGCGCCGCCAAGCCGTCGCCTGACCGGCCGGGGCACGCAAGGGGGACGCAGGGGCACTCAAAGACATTCGGGGGCAAAAATGAGCCCCGCCGGCGATCGGCACGGTACGCCTGGGGGGCGAAATTTGGCCCCGCCTCAGCGGCCAACCACCCGCCCGTGGGGCAAACTCTTGCCCCACGGGCACAGAACGTCGGTCAGGCCGACCTCCCGCATCAGCCGCCGCAGCCGGGGCGGCGATCCAGGGGCAGCCGGCCACCACGGGGCTCCTCGACCAACCCCCGGAAGTTGGAGGGCAAAGATTTGCCCCTCAACTCCTGACAGAGAACCTGCCCGCGGCTGCCCCGGATGGGGATCAGCTGCGGTGGCCTTCCGCTCGGGCTGAAGGGCGGACCGCCGGCGGGCGAAACTTGGCCCGTCGGCGGTGAGGGTGGCGGTCACGCCGGCAGCGTGCTGCGCATCAGGGCGGCGAGGGTGCGCCCTTGGGGGTAGAGGAGTGCGGCCGGGGGGAGGGCGGCGGGGGCGCCGGCGTGGAGCACGGTGATGGTACCGGCGCCGGTACGGGTGGGGTCGGTGACGCGGCGCAGGGCCTGGGCGGCGACGGCTTCGGCGGAGCCGTGCAGGGTGAGCGCCGGGGAGGCGGTGGGGGCGACGGCGGCACGGATGCGGTCGTCGACCAGTTCGTAGTGCGTGCAGCCGAGGACGATCGCCGCGGTGCCGGCGGGGGTGCGGGCGGCGGCGTCGGCGATGGCGTCGGTGATGCCGGCGTCGTCGCCGTGTTCGATGGCGTCGGCGAGGCCGGGGCAGGCGACCTCGGTCACGTCCGCGGTGCCGCCGAAGTCGCGGATCAGGCCGCGCTGGTAGGCGCTGCCGGTGGTGGCCGGGGTGGCCCAGATGGCGACGGAGCCGCCGAGGGCGGCGGCGGGCTTGATCGCCGGGACGGTGCCGACGACGGGCAGCCCGGGTTCGAGTTCGGCCCGGAGGGTGGCGAGCGCGTGCACGGAGGCGGTGTTGCAGGCGATGACCAGCGCGTCCGGTTCGAGCTCCGCGGCGGCGAGCGAGCAGCCTCGGGCGAGGTCGGTGACCTCCTCGGGGGTGCGCGGCCCCCAGGGCATCGAGGCCGGGTCGGAGGAGAGCACCAGATCGACGTCCGGGCGCAGCTTCCGAAGGGCGGCGGCGGCGGCCAGCAGGCCGATTCCGGAGTCCATCAGTGCGATCTTCACGGGGCAAGACTTTAGTCGATCCGCCCGATCCGGCCGGTTCTGCGGCAAACTGCGGGAGTGACCGTCCTGTTGTGGATCGCCGCGTTCTCCCTGCTGGTCTGGCTCTGGTTGGCGTGCTGCCACGGGCTGTTCTGGCGCACCGACGTGCGGCTTCCGCCGCGCCGTCCGCCGGTACGCTGGCCGCGGGCGGTGGTGGTGGTGCCGGCCCGGGACGAGGCGCAGGTGCTGCCGGTGAGCCTGCCGACGCTGCTGGCGCAGAAGTACCCGGGGCGGGCGCGGGTGATCCTGGTGGACGACCACAGTTCGGACGGCACGGGCGCGGTGGCGGCGGAGCTGCGGACGATGGACGGGCTGGAGCTGACCGTCACGACTCCTCCCCCGCTGCCCCCGGGGTGGACGGGCAAGTTGTGGGCGCTGCGGCACGGGGTGGAGCTGGCCGGTCCGGACGTCGAGTACCTGCTGCTGACGGACGCGGACATCGCGCACGGGCCGGACTCGCTGGCGGAGCTGGTGGCCGCGGCGGAGAGCAACGGGCTGGACCTGGTGTCGCAGATGGCCCGGCTGCGGGTGGAGACCGGCTGGGAGCGGCTGATCGTGCCGGCCTTCGTCTACTTCTTCGCGCAGCTGTACCCGTTCCGCCGGAGCAACCGGCCCGGTGGGCGGACGGCGGCCGCGGCGGGCGGCTGCTCGCTGGTGCGGCGGGAGGCGCTGGAGCGGGCCGGCGGGGTGGCCGCGATCCGGGGCGCGGTGATCGACGACGTGTCGCTGGCGCGGGCGGTGAAGTCCTCGGGCGGGCGGACCTGGCTGGGGCTGGCCGGGGCGGTGGACAGCGTCCGGCCGTACCCGCGGCTGGAGCAGTTGTGGCGGATGGTGTCGCGCAGCGCGTACGCCCAGTTGCGGCATTCGCCGCTGCTGCTGCTCGGGACGGTGCTGGGGCTGGGGCTGGTGTACCTGGTGCCGCCGGTGGCCGCGGCGGCCGGGCTGGTCGCGGGGGCGCCGGCGGTGGCGGTGGCGGGCGGGGCGGCCTGGGCGCTGATGGCGGGCACCTACCTGCCGATGGTGCGGTACTACCGGCAGCCGGCGCCGGCCGTGCTGCTGCTGCCCTTCACGGCGGGGCTGTACCTGCTGATGACGGTGGACTCGGCGGTGCAGCACTGGCGGGGCCGGGGCGCGGCGTGGAAGGGCCGGACGTACTCACGGGCCTGAGCGTGCCGGGGCCCGAATTCGCGGGCGCGGCAGTCCGGTCGGCTCCATACTGCTCGGATGGACCGTCAGAGGATCTCCCGTCTCGCCCATGCCCACCACCCGATCGCGGCGCCGCTGACGGACGAGTCGGTGGCCCTGCTGCTGGAGCGCGCGACCGCCGGAGCGGCGGACGGCCGGGCGCTGGACCTCGGCTGCGGCGAGGGGGCGTGGCTGGTCCGGGCGCTGGCGGCGCGTCCGCGCTGGCGGGCGGTGGGGGTGGATCTGGACGCGGCGGCGCTGACCCGGGCCAGGGAGGCGGCGACCGCGCTCGGCGTGGTGCGCCGGATCGGCCTGCACCACGTGGACGCACGGCAGTTCAGCTCGGTCGAGCCCTTCGACCTGGTGCTGTGCGTGGGTGCCACCCACGCCTTCGGCGGGCTGCTGCCGACGCTGGCGGCGGCCCGCGAGCACCTGGCCCCGGGCGGGCGGGTGCTGGTCGGCGAGGGCTTCTGGGAGCGGGAGCCGTCCCGGGCGGCCCTGGACGGGCTGGGCGCGGCCCAGGACGACTACGCGGACCTGGCGACCACCACCGACCGGGTGCTGGCGGACGGCTGGACACCGGTGTCCGGGTACGTGAGCAGCCGGCAGGAGTGGGACGACTACGAGTTCGCGTGGACGGGCACGCTGGCCGAGTGGGCGCTGGAGCACCCGGACGACCCCGACGCGGCGGCCGCCCGGGAGGCCGCGGACCGGCACCGGCGGGAGTGGCTGCACGGCTACCGGGGGACGCTCGGCTTCGTGACGTACCTGCTGCGCCGGGACTGACCGCCCGGCGGAGCGGGCCGCCGGAGGGCTGTTCGGTCCCGGCCCGCGGCGGGCTCAGTGCCCGCGCAACTGCTCCTGCTGGACCAGGTAGTCCAGCACCTCGGGCATCGCCTCGACGCCGCCGGCCTTGCTCGGCGAAGTCCGGTACTCGCCCTGGACGACCACCGTCGGCAGCTCGTTGACGCCGTAGCGGACGAACTCGACGGCGGCCTCGTCGACCGACCGCGCCACCTCGTCGGAGCGGTACGTCCGGCGGAAGAGCTGCGCGTCCACGCCGTGGCGCACCGCCCAGTCGGTGGCGGTGGCCTCGGTGGTGAGGTCGGTCTGGTCGGTGTGCACCGAGCGGAAGACGCTGCTCTGCAGGCGCTCGACCAGGCCCAGGCGCTCGAGCGTGTAGTACAGGCGCGCGTGGCCGCGCTGGGCGCCCTCGTCCGGGCTGCCCGGCCAGATCGCCGGGACGCGCCGCAGGGCGACGTCCGCGCGGTGCTTCTCGGCCCAGGCCTGCAAGGGCTGTTCGAGCTGCTGGGAGTGGACGCAGTCGTACCAGAAGAACTCGGCCGCCTCCGTGCGGACGCTCTCGCGCACCGGCTGCGGATGGTCGAGCTTGACGAACTGGGATCCCTCGGAGGGGGGTTGGTGACTCACCGCGCCGGCCTGGAGGGGGGATACGGCGATCCCGGCGGCGATGGCGAACAGGACGGTGGACCGCAGCAGCGACTTCGAGTTCACACCGGGCAGTGTGCTGGCGGCGGTTCGTTACCGTCGAGTTCGGCCGGGCGCGCTGGCCCGGATTCGCCCGATCGGCCCAGCCCGACGCCCAGCCCGGCGCCCGGCCCGGCGCGCGACTCGACGCCCGGCCCGGCCCGCCGCCGCGGGTCTGTCACGGACCGGTGCGCACCCCCGGGCCACCCCCCGCCCACACCTCGGCGACCAGCCCCTGCCAGGCGTCCACCACGGCGCCGAGCTCGAAGTGCTCCAACGCGTGCGCCCGGGCGGCCGCGCCGAGGCCCGCACGGTTGCACGCCAGCACCTTGGCCAGCGCCTCGGCGAGGGCGAGCGGGTCCCCGGGGGCGACGAGCGCGCCGGTGGCACCGTCCCGGACCACCTCGCGCACCCACCCGACGTCGGTGGCGACGGCGGGCACGCCGGCCAGCGCGGCCTCGATCAGCGCGCCGGGCACGCCCTCGCTGTCGCTGGTGAGCAGCAGCGCGTCGGCGGCCCGGTAGAGCGGCGCCGGGTCGGGCAGGGCGCCGAGAAAGTGAGCGCGGGCGGCGGCCGGGTGGCGGGCCAGCGTCTCGCGCAGCGGGCCGTCCCCGGCGATGGCCAGCCGGACGTCCGGCAGCCGGTCCAGGACGTCGAGGGCGAGGTCGAGCCGCTTCTCCGGGGAGATCGCGCCGATCCAGGCGACCAGCAGGACGTCGGCGGGCAGGCCGAGCGCGTGCCGGGCGGCGCGCCGGTCGGCCCGGCCGTCGGCGGGCGGATAGCTCTCGGCGGCCCGGGAGTTGGAGATCACGTGGACCTTGCCGTCGGGCAGCCGGAACTGCCCCTCCAGGACGGCGCGGGCCTCGTCGGTGAGCGTGGTGACGGCTGCCGCGCGGTGCATCAGCGCGCCGCCGCGCACCCGGCGCAGCCGGTTCGCCGTCCAGTAGCGGGGGTGGCCGACGGAGACGTAGACGAAGGGGGTGCGGGTGCCGGCCAGGGCGAGGGCGCAGGCCGCCAGGGTGTCGGAGCCGTGGGCGAGGACCACGTCGGCGCCGCGGGCGGCCGCGCGCAGCGCCCGCAGGGTGCCGGGGCGCAGACGGCCGGAGCCGAGGACGGCGGCGCGTAAGTCCTCCTCGTCGGCGCAGGCGCCGGGGTGCGGGTCGGGCTGCCGGTCGAGCCCGTCGGGGCGGGCGCCCGGACCGGCGCCGGCGCGAACTCCGGTGCGGTCCGCGGCGCGGGGCCCGGGGAGGGCGGGCCCGGCGGCCGGGTGCGGGGCGAGGGCGCACAGCGCGGAGGCCTGGCCCCGGCGGCGCAGTTCCCGGTGGAGGTCACGGGCGAAGTTCTGGGCGCCGCCGCGGCGTGGATCACTGATCAGGTGCAGGACGCGGGGACGGGTTCCGGCCGGGTCGGCCGACGTATGGTCGGGCATGGACCGACCTTGGCACAGCGCCCCGCGCCGTACAGCCCCTTCGCGCAACCTGGTGGTGGCCCGTGCGCCCGCGTGAATACACCTGATGTGCGCTGCTCGACTGCGGCCGTGCGCCGGTTGCTCCCGTCGTGCGCCCTGTTCCGCCCCCTCTCGCCCTGCCTCGCCCCGCCTCGCCCCGCCGCACCCCGGCGTCCGACCCCGGCCGCCGTACGGCTGGCGGGCCTGACGGCCACCTGCGATGCTGATCACCAGTCAGGGGGCGTCCGGCACGGGAGAACGGACGCGCCCGCAGCGGGCGGGGGTGGCCGGTGCAGGTGCTTCTGGTGGTCGACAGTGTGAACCGGGCCGGCGGGGCGGAGCGCGCCCTGGTCTCGATGGCTCCCCAACTGGTGCGCGCCGGAGTCACGTTGGACGTCGCCTACCTCTACGACTCCCCCGGCGGCTGGCAGCCGGAGCTGACCGCGGCGGGCGCCGCCGTGTTCGGCGTCGGCCGACCGACCGGGGCCGCCACCGCCGCCGCGCTGCGCCGGCTGATCCGCGAACGCCGGCCCGATCTCGTCCACACCGCCCGCCACGCCTCGGACGTGCTCGGCCGGGCCGCCGCCCTGGCCGCCCGCACCCCGGTGGTTTCCAGCCTGCTCGACCCCGCGTACGGACCGGAGCAGTCGGCGGCGCACGGGGCGAGCCCCTGGCGGATGCGCACCGCGCAGGCCCTGGACGCGGCCACCGCCCAGGGCGCCCGCCGCTTCCACGCGCTCACCCGGCACGTGGCCGGCACGATGGCGCGGCGGCTGCGCATCCCCCGGCGGCGGATCGACGTGGTGCCGCGCGGGCTCGACCCGGAGCTGCTGGGCACGGCCACCCCGGAGCGGCGGGCCGCCGTGCGCGGTGCCCTGGAGCTGGCGCAGGACGTGCCGGTGGTGCTGGCCGCCGCCGGCCAGCACCACCGGAAGGGCCTGGACGTGCTGTTGGCGGCCTGGCCGGCGGTCCGGCGCGCGCAGCCGGGGGCCGTCCTGCTGCTCGCCGGCGCGGCGGGCCCGGAGAGCGCACGGCTGCGGGCGCTCGCCGAGTCCGCCGGGAGCGTCCGCCTGCTCGGGCCGCGCGAGGACGTGGCCGATCTGATGGCCGCTGCCGACGTGCTCGCCGTGCCGTCCCGCTGGGCGGGCCAGGGCGGCACGGCGATCGAGGCGATGGGCGTCGGGGTGCCGCTGGTCTGCGCGGACGTGCCGGCGTTGCGCGAGACGGTCGGCTCGGAGGACTACGCCCGGCTGGTGGCACCGGAGCGGCCGGCCGAACTGGCGGCGGCGGTCGTCGACACGCTGGACGACCGGGCGGCGGCGCGGGTGCGGGCGAAGGCCGCGCGGGCGCGGTTCCTGGCCTCGTTCACGCTGTCCCAGGTGTCCGCGCACATGGTCGAGTTCTACGAGCGCGCGCTGCGGGTGCGGCCGCTCTGACCCCTCCGGCCCGGCGGCGGCCGGATCGACCCGTACGCGGAGCGCCCGGGCTCCGCCCGGAACCGGCCGGCGAGTCCTGCGGCCCGTTACGCGGATCGGGTGAACGCGGTTGGACCTCGGCCCGGCCCGGTCGGCAGGATGTCCGGCCGGGGCGCCCGTCACGCTGCCTCATCTCCCCCTTCCCCGTACGGATTTGGAGTCACCCGGTGTTCAAGGGATTCCGCAGCTTCCTGCTGCGCGGCAACGTGGTGGACCTCGCAGTCGGCATCGTGATCGGCGCGGCCTTCACCGCCGTGGTCACCGGGTTCGTCACCGCCTTCCTCACCCCGCTCATCGGGGTCGCCACCGGCGCCGTCGGCGACTTCACCCAGAAGACCTTCGAGGTGGCCGGCGCCCGGTTCCCGTACGGGGTCTTCGTCAACGCGCTGATCGGGTTCGTGCTGGTCGCCGCGGTGATCTACTTCGCCGTGGTGCTGCCGGTCGGCAAGCTGCAGGCGCGCTTCGAGTCGGCCAAGCCGGCGCCGGTCGTGAAGGTCGACTGCCCGGAGTGCCTGAGCCCGATTCCGGCCGCGGCGACCCGCTGCTCCTTCTGCACCTCGGAGGTCTCGGGCCGGCCGGGTCTCCCGGCGCAGGCGCAGGCGTTGCAGGCGAGCTGACCACGGGCCCGAGGCCGCTGACGGGGACTTTATTCCCGAAACATTCACGAGCCCTCGTCGGACCGTCGGCGGGGGCTCGAATGCGCCGGCGCACGCCCTGTCCGCAAAAGTTTCTCCGGCGGGCCCCGAACCGTCCACCGCCCGGTCACCGCAAGGGTTCGCCGCGCCGCCGTCCGGGTACTGTTCGATCACTGACGGCACGCCAAGGTTGTCCGGAACTGAACGCCGGTATGTCCGTTCTTCCTACTTTCGAAACCTTTGTGCGAGCGAAGACTGTGTAAACAGTCGAACTGCTCCCCCTCCCGCTCTCCTCAGCAGGCGCGTTGTGGGCTTACCGTATGCCCCATGACCTCGCCCCGCTCCTACGACGGAGTCGGCTACCCCTCTCCGTCCTTCTCCTCCGGCACGCCGATCTACGACAGCCTCGTGGCTGAGCGCGGCGTCCCCCAGATCGCACCCATCAACGTGCCGGCGGCCCTGCCGCCGGCCATGTCGTCCGGTTACGGGGCCAGCGCCGGCCCGTCCTACGAGAACCGGTACGGCAACGGGTACGAGAGCGCCGGCAGCAACCTCCCCGCGCTGCCGCCCGCCCGCCTCGCCCTGGGCCCCGGCCCGAGCAGCGGCCCCTCCGCCGGTCCCGCCACGGCGTACATCCCCGCGCAGCCGGCGCCGGCGTACGCCTCCGCGCCCCAGCCGCCCGTCCCCGGCTACGGCGCCCCCCAGCAGTACCAGCGGCCGCAGCCCGCCGCACCGGCCTTCGCGCAGACCGCCAGCGGCGGCTACCAGCCGACCGGCGGCCAGAGCTTCGGCGGCCAGAACACCTTCATCGGCGGCCAGGGCGGCCAGCAGTCCTTCGGCGCGCAGCCGATCGGCGGTCCGGGCGCGTTCGGCCCCGGGCAGCCGGGCGGCCAGCCGCAGGCCGGTCCGCAGAGCTTCGGCGGCCCCGGTCCGGCCGGCCCCGGCTTCCAGGGCCAGGGCGGCGACCAGGGCTTCGGCGGCGCCCAGCTGCGCCCGGCCATGGCGCCGGTCCGCCCGATGCAGCCGCAGCGCCCGGGCCCGTACGGCGAGCCCGGCAACAACGCCTACAACGCGGGGGGCCAGCAGGGCGGCTACCAGCAGCAGGGCCAGGGCTACTGAGCCACTGACCTCCAGGGCCGGACCCCACCCGGCCCGCACCCGCACCACCTGAGCACCACCCGGCGCGCTCCCCGCGCCGGGCGTACGGAGAAACGGGTCATCCACGGACCGCCCGGAACGCCCCCCACGGCGTCCCGGGCGGTCCGTGCGCGTACGGGGCTCCTGCGGACCGCCGGGAACCGGCTGGCAGGATGGGGGGATGCAGCTCACCGGACTCCACGTCTACCCCGTCAAGTCCATGTACCGCCTGAGCCCGGACACCGCCGCCGTCGAACCCTGGGGCCTGGCCGGAGACCGCCGCTGGATGCTCGCCGACGCCACCGGACGCTTCGTCAGCCAGCGCGAGAACGCCGCCCTCGGCCAGATCCGGCCCGACCTGCTGCCCGACGGCGCGCTCTCCCTCACCGCCCCCGGCGGCTCCCGGATCGAGGTCCCCGCGCCCGCCGTCGCGGCCGGCGACCCGCTCGCCGAGGTCGAGGTCTGGGGCACCCGCTTCCGCGCCGCCGAGGCCGCCAAGGAGGTGCACCGGTGGATCGTCGAACACCTCGGCGACTACCGCCTGGTCCACCTGGACGACCCGCGCGCCCGGCCGGCCGACCCCGACTACGCCGAGCCCGGCACCACCGTCTCGATGGCCGACGGCTTCCCCCTGCTGCTCACCACCACCGCCTCGCTGGAGCGGCTCAACGAGCTGATCGCCGCCGAGCACCCCGACGGCCACGAGCCGCTGCCGATGGAGCGCTTCCGCCCCAACGCCGTGGTGGGCGGCGCCGAGCCGTGGGCCGAGGACGGCTGGCGCCGGATCCGGATCGGCGACCTCACCTTCAAGGTGGTCAAGCCCTGCGGCCGCTGCGTCATCACCACCACCGACCAGGAGAGCGGCGAGCGGCGCGGCCCCGAACCGCTGCGCACCCTGGCCCGGCACCACCGGCTGCTGAAGAAGGCCGCGTTCGGGCAGAACCTGATCCCGGAGCGGCCGGCCGGCACCACCGGCGACGTGCTCGGCACGCTGCGCGTCGGCGACCGGGTCGAGGTGCTGGAGGACGGGGCGCAGTGGCCCGCCGACGCGCGGGGGTGAACCGGCGGCGCGCCGGTTCACCGGCTCCCCCGGCCGCCCCCGCGGCGCGGCCCCGGCTCGGAACCACGGGTGTGCGCGCTCGTTGAACATGTGGTCGGAACCTGTGGCGAAGGCGCGAGCCCCCGGTGCCCGCGCGACCGCGGCCGACCGGACCACCCGTGGAGGCGCGCTACGGTGGGCGGGCGGCCCGCGCGTACGGCCCGTTGAACGCCGGCTCGACGAAGGTGGGGACGACAGACCGTCATGGCAGAGCACAGGGTCCGGGTCACCCAGGACAGCGCATCCCGCTGGCGCCGCCGCGCAGGCGAGTACGACACCCTCGCGGAGGCCCTCGCGGCCGCCGAACCGGGCGACACCGTGACCGTCCGGCCGGGGACGTTCCGGGAGAACGTGCTGCTGGACAAGCCCGTGACGATCGTCCCGGCCCAGGGCCCGGGCACCGTCCGGATCGACCCGCCGTCCGGAGTGGCGCTGACCGTCACCGCCGACGCCACCGTCCGCGACCTCGTCGTCGAAGGCGGCGACAGCTCCACCCCGGCCGTCCTGATCACCGGGCCGCAGACCGCGCCCGCGCTCAGCGGCTGCCGGATCGAGACCCGCTCCGCCACCGGCATCGAGATCACCGACGGCGCCCGGCCCACCCTGCGCGGCTGCGTCGTGGCCAACCCGGCCGGACTCGGGCTGCGCCTGCGCGGCCCCGGCACCGCCGCCGCCCTGGAGGACTGCGAGGTCGCCGCCGCCGGGCAGGCCGGACTCGCCGTCCTCGGCGGCGCCACCGCCGCCCTCGACCGCTGCCGGGTCCACCACGCCGCCGGCGCCGGCGTCCTGCTCTCCGACCCTGGCAGCGCCGCCGAACTGACCGGCTGCGAGATCTACGAGATCCGCGGCAGCGGCGTCCAGGCCGAGTCGCAGGCCCGCGGGCGGCTCGTCGACTGCGAGATCCACCGGGTCACCGGCAACGGGCTGACCCTGGACGGCGAGGCCGAACTCGTCCTCACCGGCTGCCGGGTGCACGACCTGCCGGAGAACGGCGCCGACCTGCGCGGCCGCTCCCGGCTCAGCCTCGACCACAGCACCGTCCGGGACTTCGGGCGCGGGGCGCTCTCGGTCTGGGACCAGGGCACCGAGGCCGTCGCCGAGTCCTGCCAGATCCACGGCTCCACCGGCGAGTACCCGGCGCTGTGGGTCAGCGACGGTGCCCGGCTCACCCTCACCGACTGCTCGCTGTACGACCTGCCGGACGCGCTGTTCGTCCTCGACCGGGACTCCGCCGCGATCGCCGCGGACTGCTCCTTCAGCCGGATCCGCAGCTCGGCGGTCTCGGTCAGCGGCGGCGCGGCGGTGACCCTCACCGGCTGCCGGGTCCAGGAGGCCGGCACCGGCCTGTGGTTCCGCGACCACGGCAGCGGCGGCCTGCTCACCGGCTGCGAGATCTCCGACGTGGCCACCGGGGTGATCGTCACCAAGGGCGCCGACCCGGTGCTGCGCGACTGCACCGTCCGGGCCAGCACCGACGCCGGCGTGTACGTCTCGGCGCAGGGGCGGGGCACCTTCGAGGACTGCCGGGTCTCGCACGGCAAGGGCTTCGGCTTCCACATCATCGACGGCTGCCGCACCCAGCTGACCCGCTGCCGGGCCGAACAGAACGAGCGGGCCGGCTTCGAGTTCTCCGAGCCCGGGCCGGTCGCCGAGGGCTGCACCTCGGACGACGTCGGACCGGCGGCCGGCGCGGCCGAGGTACCGGGCCCGCGGACCGCCCAACTGGCCTCCGCCACCGCCCCGTTGGCCGGGAGGGCCGGTGTGGGCGGGATGGCCGGCACCGCCGTCGCGACGTCCGCTGCGGCTGCCGCCACCTCGGCGATCGCCCCGATCCCGGACTGCCGGCCCGCCGACGAGGCGCTCGCCGAACTGGACGCACTGGTCGGGCTGGCCACCGTCAAGCAGGAGGTGCGCACGCTCATCGACCTGATCTCCGTCGGCAAGCGCCGCCGCCAGGCCGGGCTCAAGGCGCCCTCGCTGCGCCGGCACCTGGTGTTCACCGGCGCCCCCGGCACCGGCAAGACCACCGTCGCCCGGCTCTACGGCGAGATCCTCGCCTCGCTCGGGGTGCTCCAGCGCGGACACCTGGTCGAGGTGGCCCGGGTCGACCTGGTCGGCGAGCACGTCGGCTCCACCGCGATCCGCACCGCCGCGGCCTTCGACAGCGCGCGCGGCGGGGTGCTCTTCATCGACGAGGCGTACGCGCTCGCCCCCGAGGACGGCGCGCGCGACTTCGGGCGGGAGGCCATCGACACCCTGGTCAAGCTGATGGAGGACCACCGGGACGAAGTGGTCGTCATCGTGGCCGGCTACACCCTGGAGATGAAGCGCTTCCTCTCCGCCAACCCCGGCGTCTCGTCCCGCTTCTCACGCACCATCACCTTTCCCGACTACACGGCGGACGAGCTGCTGGAGATCGCCCGGGCCCAGTGCGCCGAGCACGAGTACGCGCTCGCGGAGGCGACCGAGGGCGTGCTGCTGGACCACTTCGCCCGGCTGGAGCGCGGCCCCAACTTCGGCAACGGGCGCACCGCACGGCAGGTCTTCGAGACCATGGTCGAGCGGCACGCGATGCGGGTCGCCCACCTCGCGGACCCGTCGACGGAGGAGCTCCAACTCCTCGTCCCGGCCGACCTGCCGGGCGCACCGCTGCCCTGACGCCGGCGACTCGGCGCCGTGGCGTCGGGCGGGCGACGACCTCGGCGCCGGGCGGGCGGGCGACGACCTCGGCGTCAGCCCGTCCAGGCGCCACCGGCGAGGAAGGACTCCAACACGGCCCGGTACGGCGCGATGTCGATCCGCTCGCCGGCCAGCCAGTCGTCCGAGTAGTACTTGTCCAGGTAGCGGTCGCCCGGGTCGCAGATCAGACCGACCACGCTGCCCCGCCGCCCCGCCGCCCGCATCTCGGCGACGATCTTCAGCGCGCTCCACAGCCCCGTCCCGGTGGACGCTCCCGCCTTCTTCCCGAGCACCTGCTCCAGCACCCGCACGGCGGCGACGGAGGCGGCGTCCGGCACCTTCATCATCCGGTCGATCGCCCCCGGGACGAAGCTCGGCTCCATCCGGGGCCGTCCGATGCCCTCGATCCGCGAGCCCCGCTCGCAGACGGCGTCCGGGTCGTGGTGCACCCAGCCGTCGAAGAAACAGGAGTTCTCCGGGTCGGCGACGCAGATCCGGGTGTCGTACTGCATGTAGTGCACGTACCGGGCGATGGTCGCCGAGGTGCCGCCCGTCCCGGCGGTGGCGACGATCCAGGCCGGCTCGGGGTGCGGCTCCAGGCGCAGCTGGGCGAAGACCGACTCGGCGATGTTGTTGTTGCCGCGCCAGTCGGTGGCCCGCTCGGCGTAGGTGAACTGGTCCATGTAGTGCCCGCCGGTGCTCTCGGCGAGCCGGGCGGAGGCCTCGTACACCTCGTCCGAGCGGTCGACCAGGTGGCACTCGCCGCCGTGGAACTCGATCAGGTCGATCTTGGCCTGGCTGGTGCTCTTGGCCATGACCGCGATGAACGGCACCCCGACGAGCTGCGCGAAGTACGCCTCCGAGACGGCGGTGGAGCCGCTGGAGGCCTCGATCACCGGCTTGCCGGGGCGGATCCAGCCGTTGCAGAGCCCGTGGAGGAAGAGCGAGCGGGCCAGGCGGTGCTTGAGCGAGCCGGTCGGGTGGGTGGACTCGTCCTTGAGGTAGAGGTCGATCCCCCACTCACCCGGCAGCGGGAAGCGCAGCAGGTGGGTGTCGGCGGAGCGGTTGGCGTCGGCCTGGACCTTGCGCACCGCCTCCTTGAGCCAGGCGCGGTACTGCGGGTCGGTCCGGTCGACGTCGACGGTCGGCTCGACGCCCGCAATCGGCTCGACGTCGACGGTCGACTCGACGCCCGCGGTCGGCTCGACGTCGACGGTCGACTCGACGCCCGCGGTCGGCTCGATGCCGCCCGCTCCGCCGGACTGGGTCCCGCCGGGTTGGGTGCTCATGGCCACTCTCCCTCGTTACGACCCCCCACTGCTCACTACGAGTGTAGGAGAGTCACGATAAGTGACCGTTTTCGCAGTCCCAGCTTCCGCTTATCGCCCTGGTCCGACCTGTCGCCCCCAGCCCGACGCCCGGCCCCGGAATCAGCCCGCCGTCACCGACTGCGGGTCCGCCAGGTACGGCCCCCAGCCCAGCTCCGCCGCACCCGCGAGTGCACCGTGCGCCAGCTCCGCGCCGACGATCGGCACCCGTCCGCTGCGCCCCCACAGGCTGCGCTCGGCGACCACCGCGCGCAGCCGCTCGGGCGCGGCCTCCAGCAGGTCGAGGTGGAGCCCGCTGAGGACCACCCGGTCCGGGTTGAGGATGTTGGCGACGCCCGCGAGTCCGAGCCCGAGCCGGTCGATGACGTGTTCCACGGCGGCCCGCGCGCGTTCGTCGGTGGCGGCCGCCCGGCACAGCTCGCGCGCCTGGTCGAGCAGCGGGCGCCCCGGTTCGGGGGTGAGCCCGGCGGCGGCGAACAGGGCGTCGGGGTCGGTCTCGGAGTTCAGGCAGCCCCGGTTGCCGCACGGGCAGAGCCGGCCCTGCGGGTCGACGGTGAGGTGGCCGACCTCCAGGGCCAGCCCGGCGCTGCCGGTGTGCAGGTGGCCGTCGATCACCAGCGCGCCGCCGACGCCGCGATGGCCGGAGGTGACGAGGAGCAGGTGCCGGGCGCCGCGCCCGGCACCGTGCCGGTACTCGGCGAGCGCGGCGAGGTTGGCGTCGTTGGCGAGGGCGGTGGGCAGCGGCCGACGGGCGCCGGGGCCGTGGTCGGCACGGCCCACCTCGACGTCGTACAGGTCGGCGACCGGGGTGCCGCTGGGCCAGGCGAAGTGCAGGGCGGCGAGCGCGGCGCCGTCGGGTTCGGTGACCGGGTTGGGCAGGGCGAGCGCGGCGGCGAGGCAGCGCCGGCTGGTCGCGCGGGCGAGTTCGGCGCCCGCCTCGGCGACGGCGCGCAGCATCCGGACCGGGTCGGTGGCGGCGGGCAGCGGCAGGTGGACGGGCGGGTCGAGCAGCCCGCCGAGGCCGGCCAGGGTGACGCTCAGCCCGTCGGCGTGGATCTGCCCGGCGACCACGACCGGGCCTTGCGGGTCGATCGCGAGCCGGTGCGAGGGGCGTCCGCGTCCGCCGCCGGCCGGGCGCGAGTCCACGGTGATCAGCCCGAGCGCCTCCAGTTCGGCCGTGACGGCCCCGGCGGTGGCCCGGGTGACGTCCAGTGCGCGGGTGAGCGCCGAGCGGGTGGGCGTCTGTCCGGTGTGGATGAGCGAGAGCGCGGGGCCGAGCAGCGTCCGACCGCGATCGGGGGCCGCGCGGCGGTGGGCGTCGCGCTGCGCTTCGAGGTCGGTTCCGGAACCTGGTCGCGGACTTGAAGGTGAGAGCTGCACGCCCCTATTGTGACTTTGTGCCGCTTCGAAACAAAATCCGCCCGCGTCCTCGACCCGACCAGACCTCCCCCCAGTCTCGCAGCACACCCCCCGGAACGGACAGCCCCTGGGGCTCGGCACGGCTCGCGCTCACCGCGTTCTTCGCCGTCGACGGCTTCCTCTTCGCCGCCTGGGTGGTCCGCATCCCGGACATCCGCAGCCAGGTCAACGCCTCGCACAGCGCCCTCGGGCTGGCCCTGCTCTGCCTGTCGATCGGCGCCGTCCTCACCATGCCGCTCGTCGGGCGGCTGTGCCTGCGGTACGGCTCGCGCCCGGTGACCGTCGGCTCGCTCGCCCTGCTCAGCCTCGCCGTCCCGCTGCCCGCACACGCCCACTCGGTCGCCGCGCTCGGCGGCGTGCTGCTGCTCTTCGGCGCCGGGTACGGCGGCGCCAACGTCGCGATGAACAGCGCCGCCGTCGACCTGGTGGCGCAACTGCGACGGCCCGTCATGCCGAGCTTCCACGCCGGGTACAGCCTCGGCGGTCTGCTCGGCGCGGGCCTCGGCGGGCTCCTCGCAGGTGCGCTGAGCACCACCTGGGCGCTCGCGCTCGGCGGTCTGCTCGGCCTCGCCGTCACCGCCGCCGCGGGCGTCGTCCTGCTGCGCAGCCCGGCCGCGCCGCTGGTCGCGCCAGGCCGCACGGGCGACGGCGGCACCACCGGCGACACCACGAGCGACCACGGCACCCGCACCACGGCCGGCCGCACCGCCCCGCACCTGCGGCTGCTCGTCCTGCTGCTCGGCCTCACCGCGCTGTGCACCGCGTACGGCGAGGGCGCGATCGCCGACTGGACCACCCTCCACCTCACCGACGACGTCCACGCCAGCCCCGGGACGGCCGCCGCCGGGTACGCCGCGTACGCCTTCGCCATGACCAGCGGACGGGTCGGCGGCACCTGGCTGTCCATCCGGCTCGGCCAGACCCGGCTGATGCTGCTCGGCGGCCTGACCGCGGCGGCCGGCATGCTGGTCGCCGCCCTCGCCCCGGTGGTGCCGCTGGCCGTCTGCGGGTTCGTCCTGGCCGGCCTCGGCCTCGCCAACCTCTTCCCCCTCGCGATCGCCCGGGCCGGTGCGGCGGGCGGCCCGCAGGGCGTCGCGTTCGCCTCGACGCTCGGGTACGGCGGCATGCTGATCGGCCCGGTGGTGATCGGCTTCCTCGCCGACGCGGCGGGGCTGCCGATGGCCCTGACCACCGTCGCGGTGGCGGCCACGGCGGGGGCGCTCCTGCCGCTGGCCGTCCGTCGGCGCTGACGGGAGCGCCCGGGTCGTCGGCACGGCCGGTCCGACCGACCCCACCGCCGACGGCCCCGGGCGGCTCCCGACGCGGCCGCGCGCGGACGTGGTGGCAGGATGCGGGCCATGACGAGCAGCGGACGGATCCAGGTACTGCGGGCGGACGAGCGCCCGGCCATGGCGTGGCTCAACGGGGGCGGGGTGACCAGGGAGGTCGCCGGTTTCCCGGCCGGGGCCGGGCTGGACGCCTTCGACTGGCGGGTCAGCCTCGCGGACGTCGCGTCGGCCGGGCCGTTCTCGCCGTTCCCCGGCGTCGACCGGGTGATCACCCTGGTCGAGGGCCCCGGCATGACGCTCACCGTCGACGGCGCCGAGCACCTGGTCGACGAACCCTTCCGCCCCTTCGCCTTCTCCGGTGACGCCGTGACGGACTGTCGGCTGTCGGCCGGCCCGGTGGTCGACTTCAACGTGATGACCCGTCGCGGCCGGATCGACGCCGCCGTGGGCGTGCTGACCGCACCGGCCGCCGTGGACGTCCCGCCGGGGGCGACCGTCCTGCTGGTCTGCCTCACCGGTTCGGCCGCCGTCGACGGCGACGCGGTGCTGGAGCGCTACGACGCCGCCCTGCTGGAGGGGACCGGCCCGCGCGAGGTGCGGGTCCGGACCGGCGGGGTCACCGCCGTGGTCACGCTCCGCCCGTCGCGCTGACGCCGGGGAAGCGGGACGCACGGGCGCCCGGACACCGGAACGGGGGGGGGGGGGGGGGGGGGGGGTGGGGGGGGGGGGGGGTTGGGGGGGGGGGGGGGGGGCGGAAGGCGGCCTCGCCTG